>CAZQPP010000520.1:0-6137 GCA_964594295.1 uncultured Myxococcales bacterium
GAACACACCGCCAGCCCCAGAGTGTATGGCGTGTTTTTGACGCAGTAGTGCTAGGTAGCTTCTCAAAAAGTCCGGGCAGAATCGGAGATTGGCTCGCGCAACGAGCGGCACCCCGTGCCCGGAGTTTTTGAGAAGCTACAGTCATAGCCATCACCCGGCAGACACGCCGACCCCAAGGAGGACAGGCAGCTAATGGCTAACGGCCGACGGCTAACGGCTGAATCCGCCGGCCATCGGCCGGTGGATTCTGGGACACCGGAGGATTGACACCCCAGCGCCCTCCGTGCTTTGTTCCCGGCCCTCGCGCACGTAGCTCAGTTGGATAGAGCGGTGGCCTCCGGAGCCACAGGCCACAGGTTCGAGTCCTGTCGTGCGCGCCAGGGGAGAAGACAAAATGGGCCTTGGGGCTCAAGCCTGACAGGTCTGGCGCCGATGACCTGAGACAGGTGTCCCATGCCTCGGGGTATGCCCTTGCCTTGTCGTCACGCGCTCCCTCTGCTCATTGCCCTAGCCTCCGCAGTGCTGTGCGCCATGCCCGGCGCCGCCACCGCCCAGTCGGTCCCGGAGACCCTGAACCTCCAGGGTTACCTGACCAACGCGGCGGGAGAGCCGGTCAACGGCGCCGTGGATGTCGTGGTGCGCCTCTACAACAGCAGCGGGGCGGGGGCGGCCTTCTACACCGAGACCGTGAGCGACGTGGTCGTGAGCGGCGGGCGCTTCAAGATAGAGGTCGGCGGCTCGACCCCCGTGACCTCCGCGCTCTTCTCCAGCCGCGCCGAGGTGTGGGTCGGCATCGCCATCGACGGTGAGGCGGAGCTCACCAGGCGAAAGATCGCCAGCGTGCCGTACGCGCACCGGACCCAGCAGGCCACGACCGCCACCACGGCCGACAGCGCGGCCAGCGCCGACGCCCTCGGCTGCAGCGGCTGTGTCACGACGGGCCACCTCGGGAGTGACGTCGACTCCCGCTACGTCAACGCCGCCGGCGACACCATCAGCGGCTCTCTCACCGTCTCCGGCCAGCTCGACCTCTCCAGCCAGCCCGTCCAGAACCTCCGCCTTCAGACCGTCGCCAACGCCCCGGTCGCGTGCGCCTCCAACACGGTCGGCTTCCTCTACTTCAACTCCACCAACAGCAAGCTCTCCTTGTGCAACGGCTCGGACTGGTACCAGCTCGCGACCGCCGAGGCGCCCGACGAGGACGGAGACGGCATCGCCAACACCGTGGACAACTGCCTGCTCGACCCCAACACCAACCAGGCGGACAACGACGAGGACGGCAAAGGCGACGTCTGCGACACCGACGACGACAACGACGGCATCCTCGACGACTCCGACAACTGCCCGCTGACGGCCAACGCCAACCAGCTCAACACCGACGGCGACTCCCTCGGCGACGAGTGCGACAGCGACGACGACAACGACGGCGTGGCCGACGGCTCGGACAACTGCCGGACCGTCGCCAACCCCGCCCAGATCGACACCAACGGCGACGGGGCCGGCGACGCCTGCAGCCCTGACGACGACGGCGACGGAGATCCGGACGTGACCGACTGCGCCCGCCTCGACGAGACCGTCTACCACGGCGCAATCGAGGTCTGCGACGGCGTCGACAACGACTGCGACTCCAGCACCGACGAGGGCTTCCCCGACTCCGACAGCGACGGCACGCCCGACTGCATGGAGACCGACGACGACGGCGACGGGGTGGCCGACGGAGCCGACAACTGCCCCGTGACCGCCAACCCGACCCAGACCGACACGGACGGCGACGGCGAGGGCGACGCCTGCGACAGCGACGACGACGGCGACGGCGTCGCCGACGGGAGCGACAACTGCCCGCTGGTCTCGAACGCCACCCAGACCGACACCGACTCGGACGGCGACGGCGACGCGTGCGACACCGACGACGACGGTGACGGATCGCTAGACGGTGACGACTGCGCCCCCTTGAACAGCGCCGTGTACCCGGGCGCCACCGAGAGCTGCAACAGCGTGGACGACGACTGCGACAGCTCCACCGACGAGGCGGACGCGAGCGACTGCACCGACTACTACTACGACGAGGACGGAGACGCCTACGGGTCCGGCGCCGACAACAAGCAGTGCCTCTGCGCTCCCTCGGGTGACTACAGCGCCCTCGTCGACACGGACTGCGACGACACGGCCGCGTCGGTGAACCCCGGAGCCGAGGAGGACTGCAACACCGTCGACGACGACTGCGACGGCAGCACCGACGAGGGCGACACCTGCGCCCAGGACCCGGTGATCAGGCTGGTCATGCAGCCCGACGGCGGCGGCACGGTGAGCTGCCCGCTGGGCTTCACCGACATCGGCAGCTGGCGCCCCGGGCCGGGCATCGTCAACGGCCAGAACGAGGGCTTCGTGCCGGGCGAGACCAGCATGGACGCCGGCTGGATGCGGCTCTGCACCACCGACTCGACCAAGGTTCAGGCCAGGGTCTGGCACGACGACTGCGGCGACAACCCCGGGACCCAGGCTTCGGTCTGCGCCTCCATCGGCGTGCCAGCAGGCAGCTGGCACTTCGGCAACGGCTGTGGCGGCTCGACCCAGGCCTACGACGCGGCCGGCACCGCCTGGGTGGCCGGCTGGCTCGTGCTCTGCGTGCAGTCGGACTCCTACATAAAGGCCGAGGTCGAGCACAACGACTGCGGGAGCGACGGCCCCGGCTGCGGCACCCTCGCCATTCGCGGCGGCTGGCACTCGAACCCGACCAACTGCTCGCAGGCCACCCTCGAAGGTGCCGGCGGCACCATCCTCCAGAGCGGCTGGATAGACGTCTGCGCCCACAACTGCCCGGCGAGCGGCGTGCAGACGGACACGGACAGCGACCTGGTAGGCGACGCCTGCGACAACTGCCCCGACATCGCCAACTCCCTCCAGCAGGACGTGGACAACGACGGCACGGGCAACGCCTGCGACAGCGACGACGACAACGACGGCGTCGCCGACGCCAGCGACAACTGCCAGCAGGTCGAGAACGCCGACCAGGCCGACGCGGACGGCGACGGCATCGGCGACGCGTGCGACCCCTACAACACGCCACCGGACGCCATGGACAGCCTCGGGTTGTGGCTCAAGGCCGACGCGGGCGTGACGCTCGACGGCAGCATCGTCACGGCCTGGGCCGACCAGTCGAGCAATGAGCTGGACGTCAGCCAGACCAACGCGACCAGGCAGCCGACCTATATGGAGGGCGCGGTCAACGGCAAACCGGCGGTGAGCTTCAACGGCAGCTCCCACTACCTCGAGCGGGCGAGCGTGCTCGGCAGCAAGGTGGTCGGCACCTCATCGAGCACCGTGATGATGGTGATCCGCCAGAGCAGCGGCACCGCGAGGGGCGCTCCCCTCCAGTGGTGGAACAGCAGCACCTGGCGCCTGCAGGCCTACGCCACCTACGACAACACGATCTACTTCTACCCGGGTGTCTACCGAAACTCGAACTCCATCGTGAGCGTCGCCCAGCCATCGGGCTGGGACAACAACTGGAAGCTCCTCACCCTCAGGCGCAGCGGGCCCAGCGCCGAGATCAGGGTCGACGGCACGACCATCAAGTCCGGCGACGTGTGGCACAACTCCGACAACTCGCTCAGCGGCACGCTGCGCATCGGCGTCCAGAACAGCGGCCACGAGTTCGGCGGAGAGATCGCCGAGATCATCGTCTACACAGCGGCCCTGAGTGACACCGAGATGTACTCCCAGGAGCAGTACCTCTCCGACAAGTACGACCTCGGCGTCAGCGTTCCCTCACCGCCTGCTCCCACGGACACCGACGGCGACGGCGTCGACGACTCGGTGGACAACTGCGACAGCACCTCGAACGCCGATCAGGCCGACGACGACGAGGACGGCGTCGGCGACGCCTGCGACAACGAGGTCGTCTCTCCCGGCGACCTCTCCGGGATGACCCTCTGGCTGAAGGCCGACCAGGGAGTCCAGCGAAACGGGGCCGACGTCTACGAGTGGCAGGACCAGTCAGGCAACGACATGCACCTCAGCCAGACGACCGTGAACGCGCGGCCGACCTGGCTGGGCGGCGTCGTCAACGGGAGGCCGGCGGTCTCCTTCGTGGGCTCCGGCACCGACAACTCAAGCCTGACCAGGGGCGGGGTCACGGGCTCGGCGGTCTACGGCAACACCTCGAACACGGTCTTCATCGTCCTGCGCCACAATGACGCCCTGACCAACACCGACCTCCTCGACGTCTACAAGAACAGCGACGACCGGCTCCGCCTCGAGCCTTACAGCGGATACCTGTACTACATGCCCGGCACCCAGAGGAGCGCCGTCTCCTACATGCAGGTCTCCCAGCCCTCCGGGTGGTACGACAGCTTCCACATCCTCACCGCCCGCCGCAACGGCTACGACCTCGACCTCCGGGTGGACGGCACAGAGTTGAACTCCAAGCGCTCCTACCACAACGGCCGCAACGACGGAGCCCACACGATCTACCTCGGCGCCAGCGCCAGCGGGAACGAGTTCCGGGGCGAGGTGGCCGAGGTCATCATCTTCAAGCGCGCCCTCTCCGACACCGAGCGGGACCGGATCGAGCGCTACCTCGGTAACAAGTACGATCTCTCGGCGCCGGCCTACCAGGCGCCGCAGACCCCCGACGACAGCGACGGCGACGGCTTCGACGACGACACCGACAACTGCCCCTCGATCGTCAACGCCGACCAGGCCGACGCAGACGCCGACGGCATGGGCGACGCCTGCGACCCCTTCGAGGCCGGGCCCGCGGACATCCCCGACCTCGCCCTCTGGCTGAAGGCCGACGGCGGCGTAGTGCGGGACGCCCAGGACGTCACCACGTGGCAGGACCAGTCGGGCAACGGCCTCGACGTGACGGCCTCCTCGCTCCAGGACCAGCCGAGCTGGATGGATGGCACGTTGAACGGCAAGCCCGTCCTCAGCTTCAACAACTACTCGCGCCTCCAGCGGAGCGGCGTGAGCGGCAGCAGCCTCTTCGGGCCGACCTCGAACACGGTAATCCTGGTCCAGCGGCACAACAGCGCCACCGCGACCTGCGGTCCCATCGACTGGACCGGCGGAGGCGAGCGCCGGCTGCGTGTGCTGAGCCCCCACACCAACAACATCTACTACTACCCGGGCATCAACCGGAACGACGGCTCCTACACCGTGGCGCCGAAGCCATCGGGCTTCTCGGACAGCTTCAAGGTCGTCACCGCCGTCCGAGACGGCAACTTCGCCGCGGTGCGAGTCGACGGCACCGAGCTCGACAGCGAGCGCACCTTCCACAACGCCCACGCCGACGGGACGGGCACGCTCTACATCGGCAAGGACGCGAGCGACTACTACCTGAACGGCGAGATCGCCGAGGTGATCGTCTACAAGCGCGCGCTCACTGCGTTGCAGCTGGGCCAGATCGAGCAGTACGTGGCCGCCAAGTACGGTCTGACTATCAACGAGCTGCCGGCTACCCCGCCAAGCGACGCCGACGGGGACGGTGTCGACGACAGCATCGACAACTGCGTCGCGGTGGCCAACACCGCCCAGACCGACACCGACGACGACGGCCTCGGTGACGACTGCGACACCGAGAACGCGGCCCCGGACGACTACTCCGGCCTCAAGCTCTGGCTCAAGGCCGACGCCGGCACGAGCCTGAACGTGCGCGCCGTGAGCACCTGGGCCGACCAGTCGGGCAACTCGCTGAACGTGAGCCAATCCGTCCCCTTCAACCAGCCGGGCCTCGTGCTCGACGCGCTCAACGGTCGCCCCGCCGTGGCCTTCAACGGCAACTACGACGTGCTCACCCGGGAGAGCACCCAGGGCGCACAGCTCTTCAACAACACGGCAGCGACCGTGCTCGTCGTGCAGAGGCAGCTCGGCGACCAGGCGAACAACACGCTCTTCGACTGGGAGACGGGGAGCTCGCGCTTCCGCCTGATGGCGACCGCCGGGAACACCATCTACTGGTACCCGTCGAGCGACCAGAACGGCGGCTACATGACCGCGAGCCAGCCCGCCGTCTGGGACGACAACTGGAAGCTCCTCACGGTCTCGAGGGACGGGAACATCGGCGCCATCCGCGTGGACGGCAGCACCATCGCCACCGTCTCCTTAAGCAAGAACGGAAACAAGAACCAGACAGG
>CAZQPP010000521.1:0-6136 GCA_964594295.1 uncultured Myxococcales bacterium
GCAGCGAGCGCCACCCGCCGCGGGGAGTGGCGGCCTGCCCCAACATGGCGTTTCCGTAAGTAAACGCCCCGCGTAGGGGAGCTTCGCTTCGAAGCTCCCGCCCCGCCAGCATGAAGGTCGTCGGAGGATGAACGATTCTTTTACCGGCATGGTCGACGTCACGAGCAAACAGCGGACGGCGCGGGTCGCCGAGGCCGAGGTGCGGGTGCTCGCGCCGCCCGAGCTCCTCGACCGTATCGAGCACGGAGACACGCCCAAGGGCGAGGTGATCCCGGTGGCCCGGGCCGCGGCCCTGACGGCCGTGAAGTCGACACACCTCGT
Source organism: uncultured Myxococcales bacterium (assembly GCA_964594295.1). Classification (GTDB taxonomy): domain Bacteria; phylum Myxococcota_A; class UBA9042; order UBA3505; family UBA3505; genus CAZQPP01. The sequence continues at coordinate 322 of CAZQPP010000521.1, forward strand.
CTTCCCGCATTGCCACCCGCTCGACGTCACCGGGGCGGAGCTCAGCTTCGAGCGTGAGCCGGACGCGTTGCGGATAGTGGCCCGCGTCACCGCCATCGACCGGACCGGCGTCGAGATGGAGGCGCTCTATGCGGCGTCGGTCGCCGCCCTGACCATCTACGACATGGCGAAGTTCGCCGGAAAAACCATCCGCGTCGACGGTCTCCACCTGACACTCAAGCGCGGCGGCAAGTCGGACATCTCGGACCCTGCATCGAGGGGATGATGCGAGTAGCGCTCTGTCAGGTGAATCCCCGGATAGGGGACGTCGAGGGCAACACCGCCCTGGTCAAGCAACGCTTCGAGGCCCTCAAAAGCTCCGCCGACCTCGTCGTCTTCGGCGAGCTCGTGGTCCCCGGCTACCCCCCGACGGACAGGATCACGTGGCCGCACTTTCGCGAAAACTGCGCCGCCGCGAACGCGGCGCTCGTCGCAGCGACAGCGAGCGCCGGCGAGACCGCGATAGCCTTCGGCACCCTGCTGCCGGCAGACGGGCGCCAGGCGGGGCGCTTCGCCAACGGGGCAGTGGTCGCGCGCGCGGGGCAGGTCGTCGCAGAGGCCCGCAAGGCGCTCCTCCCCGACTACGACGTCTACGACGACGCCCGCCTCTTCGCCCCCCGCTCAGGCCCCGCGAGCGTGGTGGAGATCGCTGGCGTGAAGCTCGGCGTCGCCCTGTGCGAGGACCTGTGGCTGGTCCCCGACGCCTTCGACTTCCGCTGCTACGACCTCGACGTCGCAAACGAGCTCAGAGAAGCCGGGGCACAGGTGCTGCTGAGCATGTCGGCCTCTCCCTGGCATCGCCAGAAGCTCGCCGAGAGAGCCGCCGTAGTGGGCGGCGCGGCACGGCGCACGGGCCTCCCCGTCCTGTATGCGAACATAGTCGGCGGCAACGACGACCTGCTCTTCGACGGGCGCTGCATCTGCTGGGACCGCCGGGGAGACGAGGTCGCGAGGGCCCGGGCCTATGCGGAGGACGTGCTCCTCCTCGACGTCGCCGCCGACGGCTCCGTGAGGCAGGTCTCCGAGCCGCGCTCGGAGGCTGTCGAGGACGGCTCGGACCTCGACGTGGCCTCGGCCCTGGTCATGGGTATCCGTGACTTCTGCCGCAAGTGCGGGATCTCGCGCGTGCTGGTCGGCCTGTCCGGCGGCATCGACTCCTCGGTCACAGCGGCCCTGGCCGTCGCCGCCCTCGGCCCCGACCGCGTGGGCGGCGTGGCCATGCCGAGCGCCATCTCATCGGAGCACAGCGTCGCCGACGCGAGGGCTCTCGCCGAGGCTCTCGGCATCCACCTCGATGTCCTTTCCATCCAGCCGGCCGTAGACGCGCTGGCCTCGGTCATCTCGACCGACACCGGCAGCCCCGTTGAAGGGGTGGCCTACGAGAACGTGCAGGCGCGGGCGCGGGGCACCCTGCTCATGGCCCTGGCGAACCGCACCGGCGCCATGGTGTTGGCGACCGGCAACAAGGTCGAGGCCGCGACCGGCTACTGCACTCTCTACGGGGACACGGTGGGCGGGCTCCTCCCCCTGGGCGATCTCACGAAGCGGGAGGTCTACGGCGTCGGCCGGGCCACCGGGGCCCTCCTGGGCCGGCAGGCGATCCCCGAGTCGGTCTTCACCAAGGCGCCGTCCGCGGAGCTGGCGCCCGGGCAGGTCGATCAGGACAGCTTGCCGCCCTACCCGCTGCTCGACACCTTCGTGGAGCGCTACATCGTCGGCGCCAAGACCCCCGAGGGCGCGGCTCCGGAAGGCCTCGACGGCCCGAGGTGGGCACGGGTCATAGAGAGAAACGAGTTCAAACGGAGGCAGGCGGCGCCTATCCTGCGAGTTTCCGCGAAGGCCTTTGGCCACGGCAGGATGATGGCGATCTCCAGCGCATAGGCGCTAGCCCCCGTCAGTCCTCGCAGGGATCCATTGAAGGCGGCTTCAGCATCCTGATGCCGCGGAAGGTCGCCTGCGGGCGGAACTCGCTGCCGGCGATGTCGAAGCTCACCTCCCACGAGCAGGGCTTCCCCTCCGAGCCGAGGAAGCCGGCCTGGCGGGCGGAGCCCTCCGCGAGCGCCGGGCACGCCGCCGCCTCGGGGGTTCCGACGGTCATCGGGCCCGAGAGCTCTTTGATCTGGTTGCGAAGCAGACCCGCTGCTGCCGGGATCGCCGCGGCGCAGAGCTCGGGCGCCAGCAGGTACACCCACTCGTAGACGTGCGGCTGGATGCGGTCAGCGAAGTACTCGCAGCAGTCGTCGAAGAAGAGGCAGTACTTGTCGCCGAGCAGAGTGGAGACCAGGTCGTCGTAGCTGTCGACCGGAGGCAGGCAGTAGTTCTGCCCCTCGATCACGTAGCACTCCGTCCCGTCGCCGAAGATGGCGGGGAGCACCTTTCGCTCGATGACGTGGTTGACCAGCGGCCCGTACGTGAAGGTCTGCACCCGGTGGGACGCTATGTGCAGCGTGTTGCCCGAGCCGACGCTGACGTCGAGGTCCCTGGTCTCCGGGCGCAGCCCGTAGACCTCCGCGAGATCGAAGCAGAACCACCCGCACTCCGGGTCGGTGATGTCGCAGCTCGCCTTGAAGGGGAAGCGGAACCAGCCGGTCTCCCAGACCTCGCTGACGGTGCGCTCGGGGAACGTGCGCAGGCCGGTCTCGGGGTTCGGCTCACCCGGCTCGGCGTCGAAGCTGAGCGACGAGCGGATGCGCAGCTCCTTCAAGATGGACTCCAGGGCCTGACCGGTGAACATGACCTGCTCGCCGACCGCCTGCTCGAGCAGCTCGAGCAGCGACTGCTTGGCCGCGGCGGCCACGATCTTCCCGACCGCCGAGAGCCCGGTGGGGTCCTGGTCGTCCAAGAGCACGTCGCAGGCCGTCTTGTAGAGGCTCTCGACGCCGGCGCAGGCCAGGGGAATCACCACCTGTCCCGGCTCGGTGAAGATCCTCAGGATGCTGTTGACGACCTTCGCCGTCCCCTCCGGCAGCCCGTTGACCAGGTCCATCGTGGTGTTGATGCGGTACCTGCCCTCGAGGAGGAGCAGGAGGTCTTTCAGCACGACCTCCACCTCCTTGGTCGTGCCGACCGCCACCTGGACGCCGTCGAGGCAGCCCGTCACCATCGGGGAGCCGGTGGGTGGGCCGACGACCTGGACCGTCCACTCCTGGGTTTTGGCCTCGGCGAGGCCCGGCAGGACCACGAAGGTCGCCTGCTGGTGCGGGGCGATGGGATCGCTCGCGAAGTCCGGCACCTGTTGGCTCGTGGCCGTGTCGGGCTCGACGTCGACGCAGCGCTTCGGCGCGGCCGAGCCCGTGACGCGGAAGAGCCGCACCTGCACCTGCTGCACCGGCGCAGTGCCTTGTTGCTTGAGGCTCACGACGAGGACCGGGTCCGCCCCGGCGGTCACGTCGACTCGGAAGATCAGGCGGCCGGCCGCCGGGTCGATGGGCACCGACGCGGCCACCTCGACCATGCCGAGGGCCCCCGAGGCCGGCAGGAGCCGCACCGAGGCTCGGCCGTCGGCCCCGGTAACGGCCGACGCGGCGGAGAGCTGGGCCGCGGAGCCCGGGGTCTGGATCTGGTAGCTGACCGGAGCGTCGGCGATGCCGACGCCTCCCGGAGCCACGTAGGCGACGGCCAGCTCCAACCCGGCATTGGCCGGGGTCGAGAAAGCGCAGGACGCGGCGCAGGGGTTTCCGTCCGAGCCAAGGGCCACGGTGAAGGTGAGGGCGTTTCCATCCGCTGCCGCCGGGAGCCCGTAGTCGAGGGCGAGTGCCCCCGCCGAGTCCACCGGTGCGATGGGTTTGAGCACCTTGTCCTTGGAGGAGCAGCCGGCGAAGAAGACAAGAAAGAGGCCTGCCAGGCCGGCCGCGCCGATGCTGGCCCGGCGGTGGCAGCGAAGGGTCCTGGACGCTTTCACCCCTGCAACTCCTTGTCCCGGCGTTGAAAAGCCAAAAGATGGTAGCAGATCGGCACCTCGACGGCACCTCGACGGCACCTCGACGGCACCTCGATCCGGCGCCGCGAGGCGGCGGATCCTGGGAGGGCGCCGGACTTTACACCGGCGTGCCCGCCCGCGTACGATGCAAGCCCGCACTCTCTACACAGCGTCATGGCCAAGCTGATCCTTATAGCCGGCGCCCAGCGTACCGAGTACGAGCTGGATGAAACCATCTCGGTCGGCCGGCACCCCGACAACACCATCCAGCTCCTCGACCCCGTGCTCTCGAAGGAGCACGCCCGCATCGAGATGCTACCGGACGGTCAGTTCATCGTGCGGGATCTGGGCTCCCTCAACGGGACCTACATCGCCGGCAAACGAATCTCGGAGCACATCCTCGCCAACGGCGACGAGATAGCCCTGGGGTCGACCCGGCTACAGTTCCTCGACCAGCCGAGCACCGACACCATGAAGGTCATGATCTCTCGGGAGTCGACCGAGAGTCAGATCCGTCGGAGCATCGCGGCCGAGGCGGCCCACGAGTTCCTGCCCGAGAAGAAGATCGCCGACGACAAGCTCCTCAGAGGTGACTACGAGAGGCTCCGTGTCGGCTACGAGCTGAGCCAGGCGCTGGCCGCAGAGCTCGATCTCAACAAGCTCCTCCCCAAGATCCTGGAGAAGGCCTTCGAGCTGCTGCGCGCGGACCGCGGCGTCGTCCTGCTGATGGACGACCACGGCCAGCTCCAGCCGCGCTACGTCAAGCAGAAAGAAGGCGACGAGAACATCGTGCTGTCGCGCACGGTCATGCGGGAGGTCGTCAAGAACAAGACCGCGGTGCTCTCCGCCGACGCCAGCATGGACTCCCGCTTCTCGGCGGCCCAGTCCATCGTCATGCAGGGCATCCGCTCTACCATGACCGTGCCCCTGCTCTTCGGCGACGAGCTCCTGGGCATCATGCACCTCGACTCGAAGATCGCCACGGGCGCCTTCGGGGAGAAGGACCTGCAGATCTTCACCGGCATCGCCGGTCAGGCCGCCATCGCCATCCAGAACGCGCGGCTCGCGAAGCGCATCGAGAAGGACGCCCAGACCCGCGCCCAGTTCGAGCGCCTCATCCCGCCGAACGTGGTCGACCAGGTCGTCTCCGGCGAGCTGAGCATCGAGAAGGGAGGGAAGCTCCACGAGGTGACGATGCTCTACTCGGACATCCGCGGCTTCACCGCCATGTCCGAGCGCAAGGCCCCGCGCGAAGTGGTCGTCATGCTCAACGAGTACTTCGAGGTGATGGTCGACGTCCTGTTCCGGTGGGAGGGCACCCTCGACAAGTTCGTCGGCGACGAGATCATCGGGCTCTTCGGTGCGCCCATCGACCTCCCCGACGCGCCCTTCAAGGCCGTGGCGTGTGCGCTCGACATGCAGAAGGCCCTGCGGGAGTTCAACCGCACCCGCGCGGCCGAGAACCTCGAGCCCATCAAGATAGGCATCGGCGTCAACACCGGCCCGGTCGTCACGGGCGCCATCGGCTCCTCCAAGGCCCTCCAGTACACCGCCATCGGCGACGCGATGAACACCGCGTCGCGGCTCTGCTCGGCGGCCAAGGCCGGGCAGCTCATCATCTCGGAGTCGACCATGCAGAAGGTCGCCGCCCGGGTGCACGCGGTGGACCTGCCCTCCATCCAGGTCAAGGGCAAGACCGATCCCCTGCGCATCTTCAACATCGTGGGGCTGCGCGAGACTGCCCGCAGGACCGCCGTTCAATAGGGGTGTGTCCCACTTGACCCGGTGGGGCTGTCTGTGCCCGGGCGCCAACGCCATGCGCAGACCGAGGTTTGGCTCGCCTTCAGCGAGCGCGTC
>CAZQPP010000522.1:0-6121 GCA_964594295.1 uncultured Myxococcales bacterium
GACCCCCCCCCCGCCACGGACCCCTCCCCCCCCACGGACCCGTCCCCCGCCACGGACACGGCCCCCGCCACGGACACGGCCCCCGCCACCGATCCCGACCCCGGCCTCCCCCCGGCGCAGCCCCCCGACCACTGCGAGGTAGCCGAGGCGCCGCCCCTCGAGGTCGGCCAGCAGGTGCCGTCCTTCCAAAGCCGCGACTACAACGAGAGCTCCGACTTCCACGGCACCGGCGTCTCCGATCTCATCTTGCGCGAGCAGGCCTGGATCGCCTACTTCGCCGGCTGCACGTGAGGCTTCTGCGTGGGGCAGGTCGCCTCGCTCGACTCCATCTTCGCAGCACACCCCGAGTGGGACGGAAAGGTCACCGGGGTGGTCGTCAACCAGGCAGGCTCGGACTCGGCCCTCGGGACCTGCAGCGACAAGACCGGCCTCGCCGTCGTTCAAGACGACGCGGAGGGCACCTTCTGGGAGGCCTTCGGCGGCGTCTACAACGCCCTGCTCTTCGTCGACGAGCGAGGCGTCGCGGTCGACCGCATCGACTACTTCGATCACCCCGACGACGTCGCGGCCGTCGAGGGCGCCGTGACCTCGATCATCGGGCCCTGAGGCCGAGACCGGCTTGATGCGACCCGGGGCCACGGCGTGATGAGCCTCTTCTCCTCCATCCTCGAAGCGACCACGGCGGAGCCGGGTCCACACTTTGTCGCGCAGGGCTTCGCCATCCTCGCCTTGCTCGTGCTGGCCGGCATCCTCACCGCGCGCGTCCTGCTGAGAGAGGGAGAGCCGGCCGAGGCGGACCCTGCCCGGGACCACAAGACGCTCCTCGTCGGGCTCGCCTGGGGCACCGGCGTCATCCCGACCGTCGCCCTCGTCGCGCACCTCTTCTTGGGCCTGCCCGTGTCGCGCACGCTGCTCGTCGCCTGCGCGCTTCTCAACGGCGCCGTCTCAGGCGCCTTCCTGCTTCGGAGACACGGCGAGCTTCCGGCGTGGCGGGCCTTGCTCGCCCCGGCACACCTGCGGTCTCACCTCGGCTCCCTGCTCCCGATCCTCGCCGCCGCGCTCGCCGTCGCCGCCCTCTACGCCCTGAAGCACGACTCCACCTTGTTCTTCGAAGCCTGCACGAACCGCTCGGTGGCCATAGCCGCGGGCTGGGACTTCACCGACCAGTCGCTCCTGTACTCGGTGCAGGGCGACACCCGGCTCGGGAACACCGGGGTGATGGCGGCTTTCGCGGTGCTCTTCTACCGCTTCTCGGAGCGAGCCCTCTCGGCCCTCTGCGGAGCGCTGCTGGCGCTGGGTGGCTACGTGCTGGGAGCGAGCCTCTCCGGCCGCCCGGCGTGGGGTTGGGCGGCGGCGCTGATCCTGAGCTTGAGCCCCGGCGTCGCGGCCATGCCCGGCGTCGACGCGAACCTGCTCACTATGGCCTTCTCCACCCCGCTCTTCGCCTGCCTGACCGCGCGTCGTGGCGGCTGGGGCGCCGCCGGAGCGTTCTTCGGCCTGGTGGTCCTGATGCGCCACGTCATGCTCCCGGCGCTGCCGGCGATGCTCGCCCTCGCCGCGCTCCGCTCCCGGAGCCTGCGCGCGGTCGGGAGCTTCGCCCTGGTGTTCTTCGTGATGACCCTGCCCATGCACGTGCACCACTACCTCGCGATGGAGTCCGTGCTGGCCTTCGAGACCAACCGCCAGTTCCCGGCGCTGGGTTACAGCTTCTTTGGGCTCGACTTCGAGTGGCGCGGCCTCCTCAACTGGCCTCTTCACGAGCAGCTCGTGCGCACACCCCACAACCCCTTCCCCATGCTCGTGGGGTGGCCCGTGCACCTCGCCGCGAACCTGGGCCTGTTGGGCTTCGGCGCCATGCTCCTCGGCTTCGTCGCCATCTGGCGCAGGTCGGCCACGCAAGGGCTGTTCTGGCTTCTCTGGAGCGCGCCCATCTACGCCCTCCTGATGCTCCAGGAGGCCTGGGACTACCCCAACAAGATGGGCGTCATCATCGTGCTCTTCGGGGCCTTCACCGCCTGGATCGTGGCGGGAGCCCGGTTCGTGCTGGAGCGCCCCCGTGCCGGGATTCCCATCCTGGCCGGGCTCGCGCTCGCCACCCACCTCGCCGCCGGCGCGGCGGCCACCTGGCAGGTGCCCGAGGACACCCGCTACTACTCGCTGGGCTACGTCCAGTCGCCGCGGGGACATGCCAGGGACGAGCCCCACCAGGTCCGACACGCGGCCCAGCTCGCAGCCGACATCGGGCTCCTGCCCGGCCCCGCCAGGTGGGCGAGGTACGGGCCGCTCTTCGAGCGCTCGAAGCTGAGCGACCTCGACTGCGCCGACGACAAGCGCTGGGGCAGCCCCACCGGCCCCCCGGCGTGGGGGCTCTGCGAAATCCCCGACAGGGGCGCGCCGGTCACGATCGAGCTCGACCTCTCCGAGCCACCCTATGACCGCGGAGTCCCCGTCAGGCTCTCGGACAAACCACCGCACGTCGACCTGAGCGAGCTCCGCGCCCACGCGCCCGACGGCGTGCACCTCGAGGTGGCCCACGTCTACGGCGTCGAGACCCCATGGAGCTCGAGGCCCGTCACCCTGCTCGCAGGCGTGGCCGACGTCACCGGCCTGGTCGTCTCCTTCAAAGAGAGCCCGTGGTGGGCGGTGACGGGCTCTCCCCGGCCCACGGAGCGGCAGAGGGACAACGACCTGCGCTGCTACGCCCTCGCCAGGCTGCTCAAGGCCATGTCCCGCTGCGTGCCCGACGCGGTCGAGGAGCTGGCCTCACCCGTCATCAGGCTGCGCGTGCCCTCGGGCGGTCTGACCATCGGCCTCGAGGTGAACCTCGTCGCCAACAACATGGTGCTCAGGAAGGGGACGGTGAGCAGGGAGGGCGTCAAGCTGAGCGCCCCCTTTGCCTGGTGGCACAACTAGCCCCAAAACAAGCGATTAGCCGTTAGCCATTAGCGGTTAGCTCGGACATCTCCGACACTTGTGCGTAGTAGCCTGTTCACCTGAAACGTGACGCCGGCACTACCCACTCAGGCGCAAGTGCTGAGGATCTCAGGCTAATAGCTAACATCTAACATCTAACAGCTAGATCCAGGACTAGCAGCCTGCGGCCATCACCTCTTCGAGCCGGTGCGCCTGACCACCAGCTTGCTGCGCCGCGCGTCGGCCGAGGCGATGACCACGTCGATGACGTCTCCTACCTCGACGCTGCCCTCGGGCGACCAGTTGAGCTGGTAACCCGAGTCCTTCAAGAAGAGGCGCAGCCGATCGCCCATGCGGGAGATGACCGCCGCCTGCACGACCGAGCCCCGGCGCGCGGCGTAGTGCTTGAGCACCCAGTATGCGTCGGACTCCCGCATGATGCGGGTGCAGGTGCGTTGGGTCTCCTCGAGGGCGGCGAAGAGGCGGAGCAGCTCCTGGGGCGGCAGGGGCGCGGCGCCGGCCTTTAGGTGGCGGCGCAGCTGGAGGTGGGTGACGTAGTCCTGGAAGCGGCGCAGCGGGCTCGTCACCTGGGTGTAGGCCGCCGCCGCGAGGCCCGCGTGTGGACCGGGGGTCAAGCGCAGCTCGGCCGGCCTCATGCCGCGCAGGCGGTCGAAGATGTCGGCGAGCTCGAGGCGCGCGTCTGGGGGCGGAGTCGGCAGGTCGTTGTCGCCGCCGCGCTCCTGCACCCGGTACACGACGGGGATGCCCTGCTCCTTGCAGTAGCGTGCTGCCTGGGCGCCGGCGAGGACCATCAGCTCGGCGACGAGGTCGCGAGAGGGGGAGTCGGGGGGGATCCGCTCGATGTGGACCTCACCCTCCTCCTCGACGTGGATCTTGAAGTCGTCGGGTTGGTGAGGCACGGCGCCGCGGGCGATCCTGTCGGCCCGCAGGAGACGAGACACCCGCGCGAGCCCCGCGAGGGTCCTGGCGAGCGGGCTGTCCGCACCGCCGGGGCAGTCATCTCCGGCCTCGAGGGCGGCGAGGATCCCGTCCGCCTCTTCGTAGGTGACCTGCCGGTCCACGCGGACCCGCACCGGCTCGACCTGCACGTCGTAGGGGCTGCCCTCGTCGGTCAGGCTGACGCGGAAGTCCAAGACGTCGCGCTCGGTGCCCTCGAGCAGGCTCAGGGCCTCGTGGGACAGGCAAGGCGGGAGCATCGACACCTGCCGGTCGGGGAGGTAGACCGAGGTGCCGCGGCGGCGCGCCTCGTCCGCCGTCTTCGAGCTCAAGGGCAGGTGCGCGGCCAGATCGGTGATCAGGACGTGCACCACGGTCGCCCCGGGCCGCACCTCGATGGCGAGGGCGTCGTCGACGTCGCGGGTGGTGGCGTCGTCGATGGCTACGACGAAGAGCTCCTTCGTGGCCCCCGCGGCGCGCGTGGTCACGGCTGCCGCGATCTCTTCGGCCTCGGCGAGCACCTCCGCCGGGAAGGTGGGGCGGATGCCGTGGCGGCGGAGGAGGAGGTTCTCGTCGGGGCCATAGACGCCGAGCTTGACGAGGATGTCGAAGGCGGCGCGGGCAGGGACCTTCGGCGCCTGGCCGAGAAACGCCGCGACCAGCTCGGCCGCGCGCTTCTGGTGCGGGTGCTCGGGGAGGTGAGCCGCCGCGACGTCGAGCAGCTCCACCGCCTTGTCCAGATCCGGGCTGGCGCCGGCCGGCGCCGCCCCTCCGTCGCCGCCCCCCACAGCCTGAAGGGCCGAGCGCAGCGCCGACCCCATGGCCTCGAGCTGCTCCTGCCGTGCCCTACCCGCGGCCACCTGCCGTTTCCGCTCCTCTACGATCCGCGCCGGCAGGGGCTCGAAGCGCTCGCCGCGGCGCCGGAAGTGGAGCTGGTCGGTCCAGAGCGCGAGCCGCACCGCGTCCCACCAGGCCTCGTCCTCGGGCGACGCCACGTAGCCGACGAGGTCCTCGAGAGACGCCGAAGAGGCCTCCCCCTCCTCTTCCTGCAACATCTCCCAGAGCTCGGCGACCTGTCGCCCCGCTTCGCCTCGAAAGGCCTCGACCCGGGCCACGTGCTCGCCGAGGCGGCCGGCGCCCCGCCCCGGCTGCCAGCCCGACTCGAAGCAGAGGGCCTGAGCGCGAACACGCCGCTTGGGACCTTCGCCAAAACGGACCTCCGCCCCGCGATCCCCGAAAGAGCTCAGCACCTCGGCGGCCTGCGGCGCGTCTCCGTCGTCGACCCAGAGGATTTTGCCAGGGCTGGTCATCACGCGAGCTCCGGGTGCCGCAACAAGGTGCCGAGCGCGGTGTAGCGGCGGATGGCGTCGTCGCGGCGGACGGCCATCGCGACGGCCCTCTTCGAGCCGACGAGGACGACGAGCTTCCGCCCCCTCGTCACCGCCGTGTAGAGCAGGTTTCGTCTCAGCATCATGAAGTGTTGAGTATGCAAAGGCACGACCACGGCAGGGTACTCCGAGCCCTGGGATTTGTGGATCGACAGAGCGTAGGCGAGGCGGAGCGCGTCGACCCGGTCGGCCGGGAAGTCGACGTCGCGGTCGTCGAAGCGCACCCTGAGCGCTCCCTCCTCGGTCCCGGGCCCGAGCACGAAGCCCACGTCCCCGTTGGCCACGTCGAGCTCGTAGTCGTTCTTGGTCTGGATGACCCGGTCGCCGACCCGCAGGACCTTCTGACCCGGCAGGCGCTTGCCGTCGGCGTTGAGCAACTCCTGGAAGCGCCTGTTCAGGTTCTCGGCGCCGAGGAGGCCCCGGTGCATCGGCACGAGGACCTGCACGTCCATGCGCGGGTCGAGCCCGAACCTGGCCGGGATTCGCCGGCACACGGTCGCCTCGACGGCGGCCAGGATGGCCTCCGGATCGTCGAGGTGCACGACGTAGAAGTCGGTCAGCTCGGGTCCGGGCTCGGGAGCGCGCGGGAGCTCGCCGCCCAGGAGGCGGTGCGCGTTGTCGGTGATGAGGGAGCCGCCGGCCTGGCGGTAGACCCAGCGCAGGCGCACGACCGGGATCTGCTCGGAGGCGATGACGTCGTGCAGGACCAGCCCCGGCCCCACCGAGGGGAGCTGGTTCACGTCCCCGACCAGGACGAGCCGCCCGGCGTCCGGCAAGGCCCTGCAGAGCGCCGCCATGAGGTAGGCGTCCACCATGGAAACCTCGTCGACGATGACGGCGTCGACGTTGAGCGGGTTGTCGAG
>CAZQPP010000523.1:0-6120 GCA_964594295.1 uncultured Myxococcales bacterium
GTGGCGCCGGCCCTGTCCGGCCTCGAGCCGGGCGCCGGCATGGGCGCGGCGCTCCTCCCCCTGCTCGCCTCGATCGGTGTCTTCGCCGGCGCCCTCGGGCTCGGCCTCCTCCTCTACGCCCGCTTCCTGACCTCGGTGCCGATCCTGCCCGTGGGTGACTCGATCTTCGAGGCCCACGCCACCGAAGGGGAGGGCCACTGATGAGCACGCAGACGCCCAAGGACACCCCGCGCTGGCTCACCGGCGGCGCCTGGGGCCCCGTCCTCGCCATCTCCTTCGTCGCCGTGACCACGCTGTTCCTGGTCGGCCTCTACGTGACCCCGGCCTGGGACCGAGACTACGGCTACGACAGCCCCTTCGAGCACGCCCTCTTCGGCCCGGCCATCGAGCAGCCCATCCCCTTCTCGCACCGCCTGCACGTCTCGGACAAGCAGATCGAGTGCCAGTACTGCCACTCCTACACGGAACGCTCGCTGAACGCCGGCCTCCCCACCGTGGCCAAGTGCCTCGGCTGCCACGACCACATCATCCCCGAGCACGAGGAGATCCGGAAGCTGCGCGGCTACCGCGACCGCGGCCAGGAGCTGCCCTGGGTGCGCGTCTACTACAACCCCGATCACGTGTTCTTCCCCCACTACCGCCACATCGGCAAAGGCGTGGAGTGCCAGGAGTGTCACTCCAACGTAGAGCGGGTCGACAGGCTCCGCCAGGTGACCTTTTACATGGGCTTCTGTCTTGACTGTCACAGGGAGCGTGGCGCATCGACCGAATGCGTCACGTGCCACCAGTGAGGGGGGTGCGGCATGATTGACTTCCTCCTCCCGAACGACCCCGGCAGCGCCACGAGGCGCTTCTTCATGACGTCGGCCATCTGGCTCTTCGTCGGCGTGCTCTTCGGCCTGCTCGGCGCCCTCTCCATGGTGGCGCCAGACTGGCTGCCGCCCGTCGCCCAGCTCACCTTCGGGCGCCTGCGCCCCACCCACATCAACATCGTCGTCTTCGGCTTCCTGCTCTCGGGCTTCTTCGGCGGCTTCATGTACGTGGTGCCCGCCGTCTGCCGGACCGAGCTCTTCAGCGAGCGCCTCGCCAACTTCGCGGTGTGGTTCTGGAACGCCATCGTCATAGGCCTGCTCTTCGCCCTGCCCCACGGCCACACCCAGGGCCGGGAGTACGCGGAGGCGCCGTGGATCATCGACGTGGCGGTCCTCGCCGCGATCGCCGTGCTCATCATCCTGGTCTTCGGCACCATCGCGAAGCGCACCGAGAAGCTGCTCTACGTCAGCGTCTGGTACATCGCCGGCGGCCTCGTGTGGTCCTTCTTCGTCTACGCCGTCGGCAACGTGGTCTGGGACCCCGCCCACGGGGCCTGGCAGGGCATGGCTGACCAGATCCTCATGTGGTTCTACGGCCACAACGTCGTGGGCCTCATCGTCACGCCCCAGGCCGTGGCCCTCGCCTACTACATCCTGCCAAGGGCCACCCGCACCCCGCTCTACAGCCACACCCTCTCGCTGGTGGGCTTCTGGTTCCTCATCGTGATGTACACGCACACGGGCACCCACCACCTGCTCCAGGCGCCGGTGCCGCAGTGGCTCAAGGTCATCGCGATCGTCAACTCCATCTCGCTGCTCATCCCGGTCTTCGCCTTCCTCACGAACGTCTGGATGACCATGCGAAACCGCATGGACCGGGTCTTCAGCGACGTGGGAGCCAAGATGGTCTTCACCGGGACCTTCTGGTACTTCCTCACCTGTATCCAGGGTCCCTTCCAGTCCCTGCCGTCCGTACAGCGCGTCACCCACTTCACCCAGTGGGTCATAGCCCACGCGCACATGGCGCTCTTCGGCTTCGGCGGCTTCATCGTGGCCGGCGCCGTCTACTACATCCTGCCGCTCGTAGGCCGGCCGCTCTACAGCAAGCGCCTGGCGGACCTCCACTTCTGGCTGATGCTCACGGCCATGACGACCATGTTCCTGGTCCTGACCTTCGCCGGGCTCATCCAGGGGGAGGCGTGGCTCATCGGCGAGACGGTCTACCGGGTCATCAGCGAGCTGCGGGTCTACTTCGTCGTGCGAGCCATGACCGGCGTCCTGATGCTGGTCGCCTCGGCGATCTTCGTCTTCAACGTGGCGATGACGCTGCGCAACAAGGAGTTTCGGCACGAAACTCCCGCGGTAGGGGCGTTCTGCTTCAGAACGCCCGCCCCCGCTAACAAGGAGAGCGCCGACGAAGCCGCTGAAGAGCCCGCCGTGGAGGCAGAAGCGCTCCCGGCCGCTCCGGCCGAGGAGGTGGCGGCATGATCCACATGGACGCCAAGGTCATCGGCATCGCCACCACCATGGTGCTCGTGCTCGTCTTCGTGGTCGTCGTGCTCGTGCCGCGCCACACCCAGCCAGCCGCCGTGGAGCCCTCCGACACCTGGCGGGAGCTGACGCCGCTGGAGGCCGAGGGCCGCGACATCTACGTGCGCGCCGGCTGCGTGTACTGCCACACCCAGTACATCCGCCAGGGGGACTGGGGCCACGGCGCCGAGCGCATCGCGCAGGCGGGGGACTACTACTCCGAGTACGCCCCGCAGCTCGGCAGCAACCGCAACGGCCCCGACCTCAGCCAGGAGGGCGGTGAGCACACCGACGACTGGCACATCGCCCACTTCATGAACCCGCGCTTCACGCGCCCCGAGTCCTTCATGCCCTCTTTCGAGTGGCTCGGCCCCAAGGGCCTCGACGCCATGACGGCCTACATGCAGAGCCTCGGCGGCAAGCTCGCCGACGAGCGCATGGAGCGGCAGTGGTACTGGCGCAAGCAGGCCATCGAGGCCTACGAGTCGGGGGTCGACGAGAACATCAGGTGGCTCCACAGCAAGGTCCCCAAGGCCTGGCTCGAGCTGCCCAACCCCTACCCCATCACCGAGGTCAGCTTCCGGCGCGGCGAGGTCATCTACCAGCGCCACTGCCTCGGCTGCCACGGGCCGGTGGGCGACGGCCAGGGACCCGCGGTGGCGCACATCTACCCGCCGCCTTTGAACTTCACGACCCTGCGGCGCATCGGCCTCGAGGGCGGGGCCACGGGCGGCATGCTCTACTACCAGATCATGAACGGCATCACGGGCACCGCGATGCCCTACTTCAAGCGCGAGCTCGAGAGCGAGAAGATCTGGGACGTGTCCAACTACGTCGCCCGGCAGTTCATCGGCCTCGAGGACGCGAACACCGAGCCGAGGGGCATCGACGCGGCCTACGAGCCTGTCGTGCCTCCGGCTCCGAAAGACAAGAAGGAGGACTGAGAGATGTTCGTCTCCTTCTGGCTGATATTCTTGGGGACCGGGCTCCTGATGGCGGCGCTGACCGTCGTCTGGGGAATCCGCAACCACCAGTTCGAAGACCAGGACCGGGCCCGCTACCTGCCGCTCGCGGATCTCACGGCCGAGGACTACGCGACTCCGCCGGCCCCCGGCGCGCGGGCTCGCGGCTGGCTGGTCACCGGCGTGATGATGCTGACGGGCGTGCTCGTCCTGGGCGCGACGGTCCTCTACATGACCCGCGTGATGTAGGAGCAAGCCATGCCGCCTTATGAGTCGATGCACATCGAGAACCTGCTCTGGGTCTTCGGCGTTGGCCTGCTCGTGACCTTCGCCATAGCCCTCGCCCGGGGCAGCCGCTTCTTCACCTTCACCTTCAACAGGCGCAGCGAGGCCCAGCTCGAAGCCGACACACACGAGTTCGGCGGGGAGGTGCGAGAGCAGAACCGCCCCATGCCGATCTTCATGTGGCTGATCATCATCTCCTGGTTCGTCTGGGCAGTAGGCTACGCGCTCTTCACCGGCGCGAGGGGGCTGTGATGGAAGAGGCGACCTTGAAACGAGCCTTCCGGCGGGGCTGGCTGCTCGCCCTGCTCGGGGCCATCTGGATCTGCGCCCATTTCGTCATCTCGTTCAGCGCCAACAACCCCGAGCCGGAGGTGAAGTGGAGCATGGGCGGCGAGCCCTTCGTGCCCGCGAGCTCGATGGGCGCCGACGGCTGGCCCGTCAACCCGCAGCCCAACTGGCAGGACAAGGAGAAGAGCAAGTGAAGCGCGGAAGGATACTGCTGCTGCTGCCCGCCCTCATGAGCCTGTCGGCCTGCGAGGCCATCTGGCACGACGCCTTCGGCCCGGCCGAGCGCGGGGCCCGAGCCCTCTTCAACGGCTGGGACATGTGGAACACGCCGGCGGTGCGCCCATACGAGCGTCCCATGCCGAACACTCCGGAAGGCACGGTCCAGGCCACGCCAGAGCTGCTGCCGTCTTCCACCTTCGCGGCGGCGAAGGTGCGCGTCGAGGCCATGGACCCGAAGGCACGAGCCGAGAAGGCCAGCCTCGCCTACCGCCGCTTCTGCTACCACTGCCACGGACCCGCGGGCGCCGGGCGCGTCATCGTCGGCGAGAGCTTCGGGGTGGCCCCGACAGATCTCCGCGACGACGGTCAGGACCTCGACGACGAGGAGATGTTCGATGCCATCCGCGCCGGCAGCGGAGACATGCTCTCCCTGGCCGACACCCTGACGCCGGAGGAGACGGTGCTGGTCATCGAGTACGTCCGCACCCTCGCCGGCGCCCCGGCCCGCCCCTTCTACCCGCCGCAAAACACAGAGCCGCTGAAGTAGCCGGAAGAGAGAGTGTGTCTCGGTTGACCCCTCGAAGCCATCGAAGCTCGGCCGCCGACGCGAGGCTCCGCGCCGGTCACGGGCTCACCTTCGGCTCGCGCGCCATCGGGACCAAGCCCCGATGGCTCGAGACTAATCCGCTTGGGTTACTTCGCTCGCCTGCGGCTCGCTGCGCGCGTTCAGGCCAAGGGCCCGAACGCTTGCGATCCAGTCTTCGCAGGTCGAGTGGGACCCTGCCGAAGTGAGAGCCTGCCGCCTCTGCGGCACGCCGGTGCCCGGGACCGCCGGCGACGAGCCGGTCTTCTGCTGTAGCGGCTGCGCCCGCGTCTACGACGTGCTCTCGCGCCTCGACGAGAGCGCGGGCACCGAGTACCTGGAGGCGGCAAGGCGGCTTGGAATCGTGCCTCTGGGCAACGCGCCAACGGAGGACAGGCCGGCCCTGCCCCCCGACCCGGCCGCCGTGCGCGCGGAGCGACTCGAGGTAACCGGCCTGACCTGCCCCTCCTGCTCCTGGGTGCTCGAGCAGGTGCTCGGCGCGGCTCCCGGCGTGGAGTCAGCCCGCGTGGACTTCTTCACCGGCACGGCGGCGCTGCGCCTGGACCTGCGGGTCACCTCTTCGGACCGCCTCATCCAGAGGATACGGCCCCTCGGCTACGGCCTGAGAGAGCTCCGCGCTGAAAGCCGCGGCACCACCAGCCGCGGGCTCAAGCTCTCCTTCGTCGTCTGCGCGGTGCTCTTCGTGAACATGATGTCGCTGTCGAGCCTGCGCTACTTCGAGGGGCTCGGCTGGGTCGAGGAGGTCCCAACCTGGCTCTCCTGGGTGGAGGCGGCGCTGCTCCTGCCGGTCCTCTTCCTGGGCTGGCTGCCCATGCTGGCCCGGGCGGGCGCCGGCCTGTGGGCGGGCCGGCCGACCATGGACCTGCTCATCGCGGTGGCGGTCGGCGCCGCGACCGGGCTTTCCTTTGCCGCGCTCTTGTCGGGCCGACCGGACATCTACTTCGAGACCGCCGCGGGCCTGGTCACCATCTCGTTGCTCTCCCGCATGATCGAGGCGGGCCTTCGCGACCGCGCGGCCTCCGAGCTCGCCGGCCTGCTCCGTATGCCCCTGCGGCGAGTCCGGCGTCTCGACGAGACAGGGGTCGAGGACTACGCCGAGCTGGACGACGTCGCCCCCGGCGACCGCGTGCGCTTCGAGGTCGAGGAGCCGGTGCCTTTCGACGGCGTCGTGCGCGGCGACCCGGTGCACCTCAGCGAGGCCGTGCTCACGGGAGAGTCGCGCCCCCGCCGCAAGCTCTTCGGCGACGGTGTCATCGCCGGCTCGGTCGTCGTCGAAGGCCGCCTCGACCTCGAGGTCACCCGGCGCCACGGCGAGACCCGCCTGCACGAGGTGACCGAGAGCGTCCGGGGCTCCCTGGCTCGTGCCGAGGGCACCCTGCGGTCGGCGGACAGGATCGCGGCGGTCTTCGTGCCCGTGGTC
>CAZQPP010000524.1:0-6099 GCA_964594295.1 uncultured Myxococcales bacterium
TTCAGGCTAACCGCTAACAGCTAACAGCCAACAGCTAGATCAAAGGCTAGTCGGGCGAGCAGTCGCTTCCCGAGTAGCCCTGGGCGCATCTGTCGCAGGCCTCGCCGGCCCAGCCCGCATCGCAGTGGCAGGTGCCGTCGCCCGAGCCATCCCGGCAGCTCCCGTGGCTGCCGCAGTCGGGGCACCCTCTGCAGGAGACGCCGCCCGTGACCGGCTGGTAGGTGTCTTCGGGGCAGGCCGTGCATCGGGGGGAGCCCGCCATCGCCTGAGAGGTGCCGGGCGGGCACGGGACACACTGGTAGGTGCCAACCTGGTCCTGGAAGGTGCCGACGGGGCACGGCTCGCAGGCGGTGGAGCCCGTGAAGGCCTGGAAGGAGCCCGGCGGGCAGTGGGTGCATGCCGCCGAGCCCGATGTCGGGGCGAAGCTCCCGATGGGGCAGTGCGCGCACATGACTCCACCCGCGGTGGGCTGGAAGGTGCCAGCGGGACACGGCTCGCAGGAACTCTGGCCGACGGTGGGTTGGAAGCTGCCCGGCGGGCAGAGCTCGTAGTCCCCGGAGCCGGATTCCGGCTGGTAGCTGCCGGATGGATTGGGCTGGCAGCCCTCCTCTCCGCTCTCGGGCCGGAAGGTCCCGGGGGTGCACGGCTCGCACCGGTCACCGCCTATGTCGGGTTGCCACTGTCCCGCAGGGCAGGCGCGGCACTCGGTCATGCCGGTCATGTCGGAGAACGTTCCGACCGGGCATGGCTTGCACTCCGTGGCGCCGGTCTCGTCCTGGAACCACCCTGGCGGACAGATCACGCACCCTCCCTGCCCGCTCCGGTCCTGGTAGGTGCCGGGGCCGCAGGGGTAGCAATGATGGCTCGCCGTGTTCGGCATGAAGTGACCGGGCTCGCAGGGCACGCACGCCGCCGATCCCGCCTCGATCTGAACGGTGCCGATCGGGCAGGCATTGCACACGCTGGCACCCGCATTCGGCTGGAAGTGTCCGGGAGCACACGGCTCGCAAGAAGCCCCGCCGGTGGCCTCGGAGAACGCGCCGGGCGGACAGGGCAGGCACTCGGTGGCGCCCTCCGTGGCCGCGTACATGCCCGCGGGGCACGCCTCGCACTCCCTCTGGCCGACTTCATCCTGGACCGAGCCCGGCGGACAGAGCACGCATTCGCCGTCCACCTCGCGAGAGCCGGGGTTGCACACGCAGCTCCCGTCGCCCCTCGGGCCGTCGCTGCAGAACGAGTGCTCTCCGCACGCGGGACACTGGTCGCAGTGCTCCCGTCCCGGTTTGGTGTTGTAGAGCCCCGTCCCACACTCGACACAGCCGGTCTGCCCCGTCTCGCTCTGATGCGTCCCCGCCGGGCAGGGCGCGCACTCGGCAGCCCCGGGCTCGGCGCTGAAGTGCCCGGCCGGACACTCGAGGCAGCGCGGCTGGGTGTCGTAGGGCTGGTAGGTGCCCGGCACGCAGAGCTGGCACTGACTTCCGTCGTGGTAGCTGCCGGGATCGCACTGCACGTTCGAGAACATGCCGCAGTCGGGCTCGCAGCCGTCGCCGGGCTCCTGGTTCCCGTCGTCGCAAAGCTCCCGGCCCTCGACCCTGGCGTCGCCGCAGATGGACGTGCCGCAGGTGCAGAGATCGAGGGGACACATCTCCCCCGTGGCGTCGGCCTCGCCGCAGATCGAGCTGCAGTAGTCGTCGAGGTGGGGGTTCGAGGGCACACCCCAGTAGCTCCATTCGCAGTAGTGCTCCATCATCATCTGGGCGCCGGCGTCTTCGAGGCACTCGCCGGCGTTGTTGCAGACCCCCGGGAGGCCGGCCTCGAGGCAGGCGGTGCCCCGGGGCACGAAGACCTGCTCGACGCACTCGCCGTCCCAGCACATCTCGGCGCTCGTGCAGGGCTTTCCATCCTCGCAGCGGATGCCGTTTGCCGGCGCGGTCAGCTCCTCGCACTCGCCGGTGGCGCCGTTGCACTTCGGGATGGCGCAGGGGTTCTCGGTCGCGCAGGTCTTGCCCCAGCAGGCGTCGCAGCGCGGGAAGCACATGCCGAGCCACTCGCCGGGCTCGATGCGCCGGGTGTCGCAGGTGCCGTCGGGCTGGCAGTCGACCGAGGTGGCGAAGAGGCGGTTCAGCTCGGCGACGTAGTCGGCCGAGAAGCGGAGCGGCCCACCGCAGACCCCGCTGGAGCAGGGAGGCAGGATGCTGCCGAAGTTGCCGCAGGCGCCGAAGAGCCGGCCCGCCGCCGCCGGGGGCTCGGGCGGGTTGGAGGCCTTGGCGTCGGCGAAGACGCAGCCCCAGTCCGAGGTGGGCTCCCCCGTGCTCTGGTCGACGAAACGCGCGCACTGCGTTGGGAGGCCGCTCGGCGACAGCGGACACGCCGGCTCTGTCGCCCTCTCGCTCTGCACGTCGCGGATGAAGGCCGGGGCATCCACCGGGCACTCCCTCTGGTTCGCCATGTCTTCGCCGGGCAAGGGGCCGCAGTCCGCGATGCCCACGCTCCCAGGCTCGCCGGAGGGAGCGATGCGCGGGTCGAGGTCGTTGCAGTCGAAGGCGCGCCCGGCTCCAAGCGTGTGGTCGCCCGGGACGGTCCAGCCGTCTCCGTCGAGATCGGTGTAGAGGCCGTCACAGTTCACGTCCTTGAGCAGGGAGCGCATGGACACGAGAGGGAGGCCCGTCTCGGGGTGGAAGTTGGCGCAGAAGGCCTCCGTGCGTACCCGCGAGCCCGAAGCCCCGGGCGGGTAGAAGCCGGCGAAGCTGCTCTCGGCCTTGTTCTCCAAGGTGACCGGCCGGTCGGGGTGCACCGCCGCGTCGTCGTCGTCGCAGTCGTGCCCCTCTCCGAGGAGCTCGACGGCCCGCAGAATGGACTCGACGCGGTCGTCTCGAAGAGAGGAGAAGACCTGCTCGTGGCGCCAGTAGCCGTCGGAGTCCGCGTCGATCTTTATCCCGTCGCAGTCCTCGTCGATCTGGTTGCGCACGATCTCGACCTGCTCCGGGCCGGCGTTGGCGCTGGGCTCGTCGTCTGCGCAGTCCCCTACCTGGAGCCCGGGAGGGAGGTCCTTGCCCATCTCCGCGAGTCGCGCTGCCTCCGCTGCCGGCACGTAGCTGTCGTCATCGGCGTCGAGGATGATGCCGTCGCAGTCCTCGTCGTGGAGGTTGCCTGGCTCCTCGTCGTGGTGGGCGATGCACTCCGAGGTGTCGCACAGACGGTGCCATTCGTCGGGAGTCATGGAGGTCGGCTCCTGGTCAGATCCCGGCGGCTTGGGCACGTAGCCGTCGCAGTTCATGTCCTTCTCAGCGCAGGGGGCTTCCTCCGCGCCGGGATATGCGGCGGGGTCGCTGTCGTCGCAGTCCGCGCTGATGACATGCCGGTAGGGGTGCCACGGGTCGAACCCGGACATGCCCCCATGGCCGTCGCCGTCGCGGTCCTGAGCCCCCATGAAGAGGAACATGTCGTCGATGTTCACGACGACGGGGATCTGCTCGCACAGGGAAGCGTCTCTGCAGATATCCGCAGCCTGGGTGTGGAGCCGGTCCTGCTCATCCGGCTCGAGGCCGTCGGCTACGGGGTCGACGTCGATGTTCTCGGTTTCGTAGACGAACCAGCGCTTTGCTCCTCCTTCGGAATGGTCGATGGCTTCGGCCCAGACCTCGTACTTGACGAAGAAGCTCCCCGACCCCGACTGGAGCGCGACGGCCGAGCAGGCCGACGCCGGCTGCTCCTCCGAAGGAGGCAGCACATGAATCTTCGGCCCCCTCGAGGACCTGACTCGACCGTCGCCGAGCGCACTCTCGCTCGTGAACCGAGGGATTCCGTCTCCCGCCGCCACCCAGCACCACGTGCCGAGCGAGCCTCGATCTCCGCAGCCCCAGAACAGCCTCAGCGTGCGCAGCACCTCGTAGCGCTGGCTGTGCTCGATCACGTACCAGGAGTTCGCGCAGATGGTGCGGCTCGGCACCGTGATGGTCCACCAGGAGAAGTGGCTCACCGAGCCGCGGCACGAGAGCGTCCGGCCGTCGCCCTGGCGCCGCGCCTCCGGGATCTCCTCCACCGTACACTCGCCCTCGGCAAGCCAGGTCTGCTCGTCCTCGTTGTAGCTTCGCAGGGCGAGCCTGTCCCCCGCCGCTGCTTCGGTGTCAGCCGGCAGCGTGAGCTTCAAGGTGGCCTTGCGGTTGGGCATGAGACCGACCGGCTCGCCGTCTTCGTCCTTGATGCTCACGTAGACCATGCCGAGCGAGTCGAGCATGGTCTTGTTGCCGCTCGTGTCCTCACCGATGAGCTCGGGGCCGCTGTGAACGCCCTCGATCTGGGTGTCGAGGGTCGACATCTCGATGCGAACGCCGCCACGGATGGAGAAGCCGTCGGAGCCCACGAAGGCGTCCCCGGGGAACTCCACCACGGCGTTGTCGACCTTGAGGGAGCCTCCCTGGTCGCCGGGGATCTCCAGGGCGAGCTCGATCCTGCTGAGCTCGACCCGCAGCACGTCGACGCCGGCGCCGGCGATGCTCACGTCGACCGCGGTGGGCGCGTAGCCATCGGCCCGCACCTCGTACCGGCGCGCCTTCAGAGCCGGCTGGTCGGCCAGCCTCACCACGCCCTCGGAGTCGGCCTCGAAGGTGGTACCGTCGTAGATCATCTGGGCGCCGGGCAGCGGCCGTCCCGCCGAGCTCAGGATCTTGATGGTGGCGTTGTAGGTCGGGCTCTCGGAGCTCCAGTCGGCGGCCTCGTCCAGGTTGGCGCCGGAGGGCTCGGCCGGCCGGAGCTTGCAGCCGCCCTCGCCGTCGTCCTCGTAGAAGCTCGTGCACACGCAGTCGTGCTCCGTGCTGCTCTTGCGGATGCAGTTGGTCTTGCCCTCGATACCGAGCGCTTCGCAGGGGTTGGGCTCACAGGGATTCGCTCCCGGCGGTCCATTTCCGGCGTCCTCCGTGCCTGGCGAGGTTGAGCCCGCGTCCTCCGGCACCTCACCCCCAGCGTCTCCGCCTCCCCCGCAGGCGGTCGCGATGGCAAACAACGCGCACAGGGCCAGTGAGGTCTGACGTTTCTTCCAGAGAGCCACGATCATGGAGTGTCTCCGCGCGGGGACGAGGCCGCTCCACGAGCTTCGTTCGCAGGGAGACCTTCGATGCCTAATCGACCCCGCGCGCGGGAACCTGAGCAGGCGGAGACGTTCTCGCCATTCTCGAGTTGTGCGAGTCGTCGGCCGAAGCGCCGAGCCGGAATCGCTCAAGGGACGGGTGTCTCGCAGACGTAGTGCATGTCGCGGGTGCAGGCCCGGTCGTCCCAGGTGTTCTCGTCGTCATCCTGCATCATGACGAGATCGCCGGCGCCGGCTGGCGCGACTCCGTAGTGTGTCTCCCCGTAGGCGGAGCCGGCCTTCACCCGGCTCGCCGACGTCGAGGGGCCGAAACACTCTCCGTCGTAGTAGCGCCCGAGCAGGCCGAAGAGCGCACGGCACTCTCCAGAGCGGCACTCCTGGACCGCCGGGCCGCCGTCGGTCGGCTCGCAGACCTGGTTTCCGCAGACCTGGCTCTTGCAGTCGACCGGGCAGTTGCTCGCGTCCTCGCCGTCGCCCGCGTCGCTGAGGTCGAAGCTGACGATCACCCTGCCACCCTGCCGCAGCACCTCGGCCCGCAGCTCGGCGCGCGTCATCGCGAAGCTCGGCGGCGACTGCCGCGTGACGTCTTCGGCGCAGCCGATCGCGCCGAGGACGAGGAAGGCGAGAGTCAGCGAGCAAACGACGCCGCCCACCGAGAGCCTGCTGCAGACCTCCATTTCAGGATGCGAACAAACTAAAGGCTCAGGGGAATCGTCCGATGATCCAAGACGGGCGGCACTCCCCAACGAGTGAATTGGACAGCTCCAAGCAACCCAAGACCGCGAAGAACGGCGGCGCGAATTCACGGCGTCAGCATTGCCCTCACTGCTACTGCAGTTTCCCGATCGGGGGCACCCGCTGTCCGCGGTGCAAGATGATGGTCTACGCAACCATCGCAGCGGACACGGCGCGGTCGCCAGCGGAGCGCACGGGCCGCAAGCCTCGGTCCCGACCCAAGCTAGTTCCCGCCCTGAAAGCCTGCTCTGGAGCTTCGGCGACGTGAACATCCGTGC
>CAZQPP010000525.1:0-6030 GCA_964594295.1 uncultured Myxococcales bacterium
GTTTCCACTCGCGCCTTCGCGTTTCAGGTGAAGTGCCCACTTCGCCGAAGCAACGAGAATGCCTGAGCTAATGGCTAACGGCTAATGGCTAATCGCTTGTTTTGGGCCTAGTCTCCAGGACAGGCCTCGATCTCCACCGCCGTCTCCTCCTCCGAGCGCCTGTGCGTGAGGTAACGACCAAGGTGACGGTCGAGCCCCGTCGTGTGGTTTATGAGCCAGTCGACCAGGAAGAGGTTGACCCGGAACAGCATGTGGAACTTGTCGTGGCGCTGAGACAGGATCTCCTCGGCCAGGGCCTCGTACTGCGCGACGAATCGTTGGTGCTCCCGGCGGTGCTGCTCGAAGAAGGGGTATTCATACTGCATCATGAACTCCCTCTCCGTGTGGAAGTGCTCCACGGCATACTGGCCGAGGAAGCCGACGATCTCCTCCAGGTCGTCTTCGCTCTCCGTGTCGATCATTGAGGAGAGGCGGTTCACCTGGCGCAGAAGCTCCTGGTGCTGGGCGTCGATCAGGTCGTCGTGGACCGAGAAGTCGTCGCTCCACTCGACCTGCACGTCGAGCTCGCCGGTCGTCTCGTGGATCCCCTCGCTGAGGTATGCCTCGCAGCGGTCTAGGTACAAGGCGGCGACGCGGTCCTCGGGCACCCGCATGATGCAGGCCTCGAGCAGCGGCCAGGCCATCTCCACCTGCTTGAGGTGGTAGTAGGCGATGGCGCGCTCGAGATCCTCCATGTTCCGGCGCTTGCCCTCGCGCAGCTCCGGCGGGTCGATGTCGAAGACCTCGTAGACCGACTGGGCGCGGCTCTTGCCCTTGACCCGCACGCGGTCGATGAAGCGCACGTCGAAGCGCGAAGGCTCCTTGAGGTTGTTCAGCGTGTCCTCGCTGATGAGGATGGGGGCCTGGTAGAGCTTGGTCAGCGACTCGAGGCGGAAGGCGAGGTTGACCGAGTCGCCGATCACCGTCGTGTCCATGCGCATCTCGCTGCCGACGGTGCCGAGGATCACGAAGCCGGTGTTGAGGCCGGTGCCGATGCCGAGGGGCTTGTAGCCCGCCCGCCTGCGCCCCGCGTTGTACTCGTCGAGGGCCTTCATCATCGCTATGGCGGCGTCGAGGGCCGCGTCGGCGCCACCCGGGAAGAGCGCCATGATGGCGTCGCCGATGTACTTGTCGATGACCCCGCCGTGGCTGCGCACGACCGGCGCCATCTTGCTCAGGTAGGAGTTGATGAAGTTGAAATTCTCCTCCGGGGTCATGGACTCGGACAAGGTGGTGAAGGAGCGGATGTCCGAGCTGAGGATCGTCAGCTTCATCTCGATGTGGTCGCCGAGGGCGACGTCGACGATGTTGTCGACCCCGAGCAGGCTCAGGAAGTCCTTGGGCACGAAGCGCTCGTAGGAGTGCCTCGTGTCCTCGAGGGCGATCTCGGCTTGGGTCTCGCGCTCCTTCCGGTCGTCGGCCATCGTCCAGCCTCGGCCTCAGGGCCCGAGCATCTCGTCGGCGACCTTCTTGTAGACCATGAGGTCCGGCGCGCTGAAGCAGCAGAACACCACGCGGTCAGGCTCCCCGTTGTCCTCGAGGAACCACTTGACCTCCTTCACCGCCACTCGCGCCGCCGCCTCGACGGGGTAGCCGTAGACGCCCGTCGAGATCGCCGGGAAGGCCACCGAGCTGAGGCCGTTGTCCTGGGCCACCTCGAGGCAGCGCCGGTAGCATGAGGCGAGACGGTCCTCTTCGTTTCGATCCCCGCCCTTGTAGACCGGCCCGACGGTGTGGATGACGTGGGCCGCCGGCAGGTTGTAGCCGCGGGTGATCTTCGCGTCGCCGGTGATGCAGCCGTCGAGGGCCTTGCACTCCTCGAGCAGGTTCGGGCCCGCCGCGCGGTGGATCGCCCCGTCGACTCCGCCGCCGCCGAGCAGCGAGGTGTTCGCCGCGTTCACGATCGCGTCCACGACGAGGGTCGTGATGTCGCCCTGCAGCAGCTCGACGTGCCCTCCGAAGTACTTCATCTCTCCCTCCCCACCTAGTCTCCGAAGCGGTAGTGCTTCTTCACTGGAGCCGTTATGTCCCAGGTGCAGGACATGCCGGCGGGGAAGGTCACCAGGTCCCCCGCCCCCACCTCCACGGGCTCGCCTCCATCGGGCGTCACGGTCACCTTGCCCTCGAGGAAGTAGCAGGTCTCGGCCTCGCCGTAGGTCCAGGGGAAGCTTGAGACCTCTTTGACCCAGATAGGCCAGCTGTCGACGTTGATCTCCTCCAGCCTTCCCCGAGCGGCTTCGCGTTCGACCTCTATCTTCATGTCTCAGACCTCCGGAGCTGTGTTTCTCCCCAGCCGTCATAGCAACCTTTGCATCCGCCGTCTCTCGCATGCCGCGCCCGGCTCAGGGCGTGGACAGCACCACCGCCGGGTCGAGCCTCGCCGCCCTGCGAGCCGCGGCCAGGGCGCCGGCCACCGCGAAGACGACCGCCCCCGCCAGGCTCACGGCGAGGAACCAGGGCTCGAACAAGAAGAAGTCCCCCGGGAGCAGGGCGAGCCCCTCGAGGGCGTGGGCGGCCACGGCGTTGGCGGCGCGGCTGGCGGCCCAGGCGGCGAAGTGCCCGACCACCCCGCCTCCGAGCCCGACGAGGCCGGCCTCGATGAGCACCAACAGGCGTATGTCCGAGCCGGTCGCGCCCAGAGCCCGGAGCACCCCTATCTCGGTGCGGCGCTCGGCGACCATCATCAAGAAGGTGTGCGCGATGTTCACGGCCGCGATGCCCATGATGACGGTGCTGATGATGGCGAAGACCAGGGTGAGGATGAGCAGCATGTTGGCCAGGCGGCGGGCCTGGCGGCTCGAGGGCGCGAGGCTGAAGCTCATGGCCTCGGCGCCGCGGATCACCGCGCTCATGTCCTCGTTGGCGCGCGTGCGCACGATGACCGAGTCGAAGGCCTCGGCGGCTTCGCGGCCCCGGTACTGCGCGTTTGCGTGGCGGACGACGTTGAGCGGCAGGCTCACCCCGAGCATGGGCGCCTTGTCGGAGAAGCCGCTGATGCGCGCCCGACGCACCACCTGGCGGTCGACGCGCACTCCGCGGACGAAAAACGAGTCGCCGAACTGCATCCTGAAGGCGAGACCGAGCACCACGCGCGGGTCCGCGATACGCGCGAGGTTCAGGGCGCTCGCGGCGGTGGCGTTGAAGACGTCTACGAGGAAGGGGTTGATCAGCGCCGGCAGCGGGCGCGCGCACACGCCCTCACCTGATGCGGCGTGCAACCCGGCGCAGTAGGTGCCGGAGGGGCACCGCACCGGCACGCAGCTCGGGTCCGAGGGCTCGACGTCGTTGACGCAGCGCCCGGGGAGGACCCCCGAGACAGCCTCCGGGGTGTCGCGAACCTGGTCCCGCGGCCCACCCTGGAAGCGGCAGCGCTGGAAGTCGCACGTGCGCCACGGAGCCCCACCGCAACGCCCCTTCTCGCAGGTTCCGGCCGCCGGGCAGTCCGCATCCACCGCACACGGAGGGGCCTGGCAGGTCAGCCCGTCTTTGCAGTCGGCGTCCGAGGAGCAGATCTGCATCTGCGCGCCCGCGTGACAGGTCGCCGGGTCTGAGCCGCAAGAAGGCCAGCATCGCCCCGCGTGACAGAGATCCCCGGGCGGGCAGCCCTCCACGGAGTCGCAGGGAGTCGCCACCGCCCCTTCTCTGAAGTCGGTCCAATACTCGTGGGGGCGGCAGAGCCCTTCCGCGCCAGCCGGAGCGTGACAGTCGAATCCCCCGGGGCAGTCTTCGGAGGTGTCGCAGGGGAAGCGCCGGCGCTTGTCCTCCGCCGCCTCTTCGCCACCTCTGCCGAGCTCCAGACGCCGCAGCTCACCGCGCACCAGCTCCGGGGCGATGCCGTCGAAGAAGGCCTCGGCGTGGGCGTCGCGACCGAAGAGCCCGGCGCCGCCCCAGAGCCTGGCCTGGAAGCGGCTGCGCTGCTTCGGGTAGACCCCGGTCACGCCGGGCAGCGACGCCAGCGCAGACAAGCGGGCGTCGCTCAGCTCGGTGCTCGGCAGGGAGCGCTGCACCCCGAGCACGCCTATGCGCGCGGGGTCGAGCTCCACCTGGTCCACCGGGAAGTAGGTGTTGAGCACGCGGGCGCGCACGCCGAAGCCCAAGGCTACGAAGAACGACAGCATCGAGACGCCGACCACGATGCCGAAGCTCGCGAAGAGGTAGTGCTTGGGGTTGCGCGCCACGTTCTGCCGCACCAGCGCCATGGCGGAGCCGAGCCTCATGAGCCGGCCCCGTCGCGCGCCGTGAGCCGGCCGTCTTCAACCGTGATGACCCGCCCCGCCCTTCCCGCCACCTTCGCGTCGTGGGTCACGACGATCAGGGTCACGCCGAGCTCCTTGTTGAGCTCCTCGAAGAGGTCGAGGATCCGCGCGCCGTTTTTCTCGTCGAGGCTCCCCGTGGGCTCGTCGCACAAGATGATGCGCGGGTCCTGGAAGAGAGCCCTGGCGATCGCCACCCGCTGCCGCTCCCCGCCCGACAGGTGCAGCGGGAAACGGTCCCCCTGCCCGCGCAGCCCGACCCTCTCGAGGCACTCGAGCGCGCGGTCGCGCGGTGAGGGCGCGCCGCGCTCGGGCGCCCTGTCGAAGAAGGCCGGGAGCGCCACGTTCTGCGCCGCGCTGAGGTGCGGCAGGAGGTGGAAGCTCTGGTAGACGAAGCCGACCGTGCGGTTCCTGAAGGCGGCGAGGCGCTTGTCATCGAGGCGGCGCAGCTCCTGCCCGTCCACGACCAGGTGCCCCTCGTAGTCCCTGTCGAGGGCGCCGAGCAGGTTCAGCAAGGTGGTCTTCCCGCAGCCCGATCGCCCCACGATGGCGAGGTGCTCACCGGCCTCCACCTCGAGGCTCGCCCCCGAGAGCACGGGCACGCGGTTCCCGCCCTCGACGTAGTCCTTGCGCAGGTCGCGCACGCTGATGACGACCCTCGGGCTCACAGGTCGGCCCTCAGCACGGCCTCGTAGCGCTTCTCGTCGCGGCCAAGGCGGAAGAGCACGTGGTAGACGGAGCCGAGGAGCTGCAGGTGAAAGGTGGGAGCCCCCATGCTCTCGAGGTCGCGGCTCAAGCGCACGAACTGAGCGTATCCGCACAGCATGCAGGAGCGCCCCGCCACCGTGTCGCGCGCCCTCGAGTCCGTGAGCCTGCGGGAGAGCACGCTCCGCCTGCCCTCGCGCACGGCGAGCAGGGCCTGCAGGTCTCTGCGGTGCTGCACCACGGTCACCCTGTCGCCCTCCGTGATGACGGCGGCTCTGAGGCCGCCTCGCCAGGTCAGCTCCGTCACCGCGGCTCCCTCGATCTCGCGCCTCGAGATCTCGAAGCCGCGCTTCTTCAGATCCTCCCCGTAGGGCCTCCACGCTTCGGCGAGCGCGGCCGCGTCCGTCACCTCCAAGACCACCCCGAAGCGCAAGAGCCCGGAGAGCGCCGCCGCCGCGCCGCCGCCGCGCACCAGGTTCTGCAGCCTCAAGCCGGGCCGGCTCCCGAAGGCCACCAGGGCAACCGGCCCCTTCATGTGGGGCAGGAGAAGGGCCGGCAGGTCGGCCGGCGCGTCCAGGCCCGGCAGCCGCACCGCGCGCAGGGGATCCAGGATGGGCTTCCTGATGATCGCCGGCAGCCGGAGCAGCACCGAGGCGGCGACGTCAGCCCTGATGACCGCCGTCGTATCCAGGGGGAGCGAATCGGCGAGCTCCGGCGCGCCCGCCTTTCCGTCGGCCGGCGTGACGGGGCGAAGCAGGGCAAGGAAGGGCGCGAGGGCGGGGAGCTCGACCGAGGCGGCGAGCTCGAGGTGGTCCTCGCCGAGCTCGAGGCCGACCGTGCCGGCGGCGACCCACGCGAGCAGGGCGCGCAGCGCTTCCGGCGCCGCCTCCGAGAGCTCGGCCGGCTGGCGCAGGAGCGACACCGTCGCGCCCGCGTTGATCGGGGCGTGCCCCTGCCCCCACGCGTCGAGGGCGACGGAGAGCGCGGCAGAGACCCCCTCGCCGCCGTCGTCGCGGGCCAGGGTGCCTGCGCC
>CAZQPP010000526.1:0-6008 GCA_964594295.1 uncultured Myxococcales bacterium
CGGGGGTCGGGGACCCGGAGTCGGGGATCGGGGACCCGGGGTCGGGGGTCGGGGAGCCGGGGTCGGGGATCGACCCGTCGGCGTCGGGGGTGCCCGCCGAGTCTGTCGAAGCGCCGGCGTCGCCGTCTGCGGCAGAGCCGCCGTCGGGCCGAGGCAGCTCGCCGTCGCAGCCTTCGTCAGTCAGACCGTCGCAGTCGTCGTCGCGCCCGTTGCAGCGCTCGCGGACGGGGACGCAGACTCCCCCTCCTCCTCCGCCGCCGCCATGGGCCTCGTCCCACGGGATCCAGCCGGGCGAGCCCCCCCGCAGCGAGGCGCAGATGAGGTCGTCGCCCGACACGAAGGCGTAGGGCCTGTCCTCCGGGCAGTGAGCCTGGGCCCCTCCGCTGGCGTTGGGCCCCTTCTCGGCGGCCTCTCTCGCGATCCGCGCCGCGCCCGCGAAGACACAGTATCGGATGCCCTCTCTGCTGGACTCCAGCTCTCCACCCGGGCCGCAGCGGGGGTCGTACTCGTGCACCGACTGCGGGCACGCAGCCAAAACGCAGACCACGAGCCAGAGCGACGTCGTGGCCTCGCGCTGGAGCTTCGAGTGGGAGCCGCGGTGGCGCATGTCCGCACTCTGCCATCGCGGTCGCGGACGGACAATGGTGTCACGGTGGGGCGAGGAGCGCGGCGCGACCCGGCGACAGACACACTTCGCGCATAAATTCAACGTGTTAGCGACGCGGCGAGGGACATTTCACGCCGACCGGGTGCGGTGGGAGCCCCCGGGCTTCGGACAGCGATGTCATGCCCGCCGGGCGCCGAGGAGGGCGGGCGACAGGCGCCCACACCATAACCGCCGGTTATTACGAACTAAACCAACCATGGCACGGCTCCTGCTTTTTGTGGGGCCAGCGCCGCACTCGGCCTTTGAATGGAGACAGACGATGCGAAACCACCGATTCTTCACCGCGCTGGTCCTGAGCCTGTTCATGGGGGTCGCCTCCATCGGCTGCGACACCGGCGCCGGCGGACCCCTGGACCCCGAGCTTCGTTACTACACGCCCACCAACCCCGCGGCCGACCTCGCCGTGCGTGGGTGGACGCGCGCCGACTTCAGCCAGGCGCGCATGGCCCTGGCCAGCTCCTGCACCGAGGCCGAAGACTTCATGCGTGAGACCCTCGAGGCCCAGCTCGTCTTGCAGATCGAGCGTGAGCGTCGATGGGCCCACGAGAGCCGGCGCTACCGCTATGGCCACGGCGGCGCCGACGCCGGCATGATGCCCGCGGCAGCCGACGCCAGCGCTTCGGCACCCTCCTCCGAGGCCGCCGGGGCATCCTTCAACGACAGCGCCGCCAAGCGCGAGCACTCCGAGACCAACACCCAGGTCGAGGGCGTCGACGAGGCTGACATCGTCAAGACCGACGGCACCTACCTGCACGTGGTCAGCGGCGGTGAGCTGGTCGTCCTTCGCGCCTGGCCGCCCGAGCTCAGCGCCGAGCTCGCCCGCATCGAGGTCCCGGGCCACGCCAGCGGCATGTACCTCCACGGCGACAAGGTCACCGTGCTCTCCCACACCAGCACCTACGAGCTCCTCGGCGAGGACGAGCAGGCCAAGCGCCGCGTCGCGATGGAGATGGACGCGCCGGGCTACCACTCCTACTACGACTACCAGCCGCTCTCCGTGGTCACGCTCGTCGACCTGAGCGACCCCTACCAGCCCACCCTGCTCTCCCGCTTCGCCGTCGAGGGCAACACGCTCTCGAGCCGGCGCATCGACGGCCGCCTCTTCCTGGTCCAGCAGAGCTCCCTGCACGGCTACCAGCTCCGCACCTGGACCGACGTCGACTATGACGCCAGCGAGGCCGAGATCGACGCCGCCTACGACGCCCTCATCGCCGAGAACAAGCAGAAGCTCCAAGACGCCGACCTCGGCGACCTGCTCCCGAAGCGCTACTCCTTCGACTCCGACGGCGAGATCTCGGAGCCGGCCGCCCTCACCGCCTGCGACCGCCTCTACAAGCCCGAGGTCTACTCCGGCGACGCCCTGCTGACGGTCGCGACCCTCGACCTCAGCCAGGGCGGCGACCCCACCCCCCGCGGCACCTCCGTGCTCGGCAGCTGGGGCACCGTCTACTCCTCGCGCCAGAGCCTCTACGTGGCCGCCACCAACTGGGACTACGCCTGGTACTGGGAAGGCTCAGACGACGCCCCCGAGGTGACGACCCGCCTGCACAAGTTCAACCTCTCCACCGCCGACGGCCTCGCCGAGTACCGGGCCTCCGGCGAGGTGGAGGGCACGACCCTCAACCAGTTCTCGCTCGACGAGCACGAGGGCTACCTGCGCGTGGCCACGACCCTCAACGAGTGGTGGTGGTTCGGCCAGGACCGCACCTCCGAGAGCCAGGTCGTCGTGCTCGGTGAGGAGAGCGGCAGGCTGAAGGAAGTCGGCAAGGTCTCCGGCCTCGGCAAGGGCGAGAGGATCTACGCCGTGCGCTTCATGGGCGACCGCGGCTACGTCGTGACCTTCCGCCAGATCGACCCCCTCTACGTGCTCGACCTCCGCACCCCGAGCGCCCCCGCGGTGAAGGGCGAGCTCAAGGTCCCGGGCTTCTCCAGCTACATCCACCCCCTCGGAGACAAGCACCTCCTCACCATCGGCCGCGACGCTGACAACGACGGCCGCGTCAAGGGCCTGCAGCTCCAGATCTTCGACGTCTCGAACCCCGTCGCCCCGAGCCAGACCCACAAGACCACCATCGGCAGCGACTGGGGCACCTGGAGCGAGGCGAGCCACGACCACCACGCCTTCACCTTCTTCGCCAGCAAGGGCCTGCTGGCCATCCCGGTCTCCGGCTGGAGCTACGAAGAGGGCCCCTACGGCTACGAGCGCTACGACTCGAAGCTCCACCTCTTCAAGATCGACCTCTACCAGGGCGTTCTTCCCATCGGCTCGGTCTCCCACCTCGACATGGCCGAGCTCGGTGACGAGAACGAGTGCTGGGCCTTCGACTACGGCTGGCGCGCCCAGATCCGCCGCGGCGTCTTCATCGAGGACTTCCTCTACTCCATCTCCGAGGTGGGGGTGAAGGTCCACGAGATCGCCGCAATCAACCAGGGTGCCCTGGCAAGCGTGCCGCTCCTCGACCTCGAGAACGAGACCAGCGGCTACGAGTGCTACCCCGAGCCCTGGTACTGATTTCCCGCCGAACGGGCAGCCCACCGGGCTGCCCTCCGTCCGACCGGTGGCCGCCTTTGGCGGCCGCCGCTCGGCCGAGGCGGGGCCCCCTCCCTTGGCTGGAGCGGTAGGTCCCCCGCACCGCCGCTCCGTGCTTGGCAAAGGGCCCGGCCGCTCCTGCGGCCGGGCCCGTTTGGTTTGGTGCCCCGGTGAGAGCGCCTCCGAATCTCGCGCAGAGGCGCAGAGGCGCAGAGGGCTTCTCCCCTGCTTGCCGAAGCGCGGCCTCACAACTATAGATCCTCGCCCCGAGGTCCAGAGCCACAACCGCGCCAAAGGTCCCCATGAGCGAGATCAAACCCTCGACCGCGCTGTCGATCCTCTGCGTGGTCTTCTTCGTCGCCCTCGCCGTCGGCCGCGCCTCTCTGCCGGCCATCGAGGCTGCCTCGACGGGGAGCGCCGCGAGGCCACAGCCCGCCGCCGACAGCGCCGCCGCGCCAGCTCCGGCGCCGGCACCGACTCCCGCACCGGCACCGGCGAAACCGGCAGCCAAGCGCCCTGCTCCGGCCCCTGCCGTGGCTCGGACGCCGGCCCCCGCCGCCTCGAAGGCCCCGGCCAAGCCCGTCCCGGCCGCAAAGAGCGCAGAGCAGGTCTGGCGCGTCCGCCTCAGCCCGGACGACGCCTCCATCGGACCCAAGGACGCCCCGGTCACGGTGGTCGTCTTCAGCGCCTTCGGCAGCGTCGAGTGCACCGACTTCAAGGGCGAGCTCGACCGCCTGATGTCCGAGCAGCCCTACAAGTCGAAGGTCAAGGTGGTGTTCAAGCACAAGGTCCTGCCGACACCCCACCCCGACGCCATGCTCGCCGCCCAGGCCGCCCTCGCCGCCAAGGCCCAGGGCAGGTTCTGGCCCTACCACGACAAGCTCTTCCAAAACACCTTCTCCATCGACCGCACATCCCTCGTGGGCTACGCGAAGAAGCTCGGGCTCAAGGTCAAGGCCTTCGAGAAGGACCTGGACTCCCAGCGCTTCCGCCCCCAGGTCCTGCGTGACTCGCTGCTGGCTTACGAGGTCGGGGCGCACTCCTACCCCAACATCCTGGCCAACGGCGTCCGCATCAAGAAGCCCAAGAACTACGCCAACTTGAAGCTCCTGGTGGATGCCCAGATCAAGCGCGCCGAGGCCGCCCTCGCCGGAGGCACGCCGCGCTCCGGGCTCTACGACTCCCTCATCCGCGAGGGCAAGACCTTCCCGCAGATCGGCAACCAGAGGATCCACGTCGAGTACGACGGGAGCCCCACGCTCGGGCCAAAGACGGCGAAGGTGAAGGTCGTCGTCTTCGAGGACTTCCAGTGCCCCTTCTGCGCGAAGATAGGCCCCAACCTCAAGGCCTTCCAGCGACAGCACCCGAAGGACGTGGCCGTCGTCTTCAAGCACCTGCCGCTGCACTCGATCCACCCGGACGCCCAGCTCGCCTCCGAGGCGTCCATGGCCGCCCACGACCAGGGGAAGTTCTGGCAGTACCACGACATCCTCTTCCGCAACCCGAAGGCCCTCGGGCGCGCCGATCTCGAGACCTACGCTCAGCAGGCGGGGCTCGACATGGACAAGTTCAAGGCCGCCCTCGACAAGGGCACGAAGAAGGGGATCGTGGGGCGCGACGCGGCCGAGGCTCGCCGGGCGGGCGTGTCGGGCACCCCGAGCGTCTACGTCAACGGGCGCAAGTACCAGGGCCCGCCGGGCTACCCGCCCGAAGGCCTCGAGGCGGTGGCCGCGACCTACTTTGGGCTCGGCCGGTAGAGGCCCCCGCCGCAGCGTCTGCACGCGCACCGGTGGCGCTGGCCGCGCGCCGCCAAGGCCTGGCTCGATCCGTCGATAATCAGTACCCTTCCCTCTCTCGACGGAGCCGCACACGATGACGGGGATCGCGCGACCAGCACTCCTCGGCGCGCTCGCATGCGCGCTGGCCTCACTGCCGGGCTGCAGCTCCGAGCAGAGCGGCGGACAACAGGTGCCGCCTCCCTTCGCGCGGCCGGACCTGCCCACCTCGGGGACGAGCTCCGAAGACCGCGGCCAGGTGATGACCGACACCGCCGGCATCTGGGGCCGCGAGGACCCCGGCTCGAGCGATCCGGGCCCCGGTGACGGCGCCGGCCCGGTCGCCGGGGACGCAGGCGTCGACCCTCCCGCCGGCGACGCGCCGGCCGACGTCGAGGCCGCGGACGCCGCCCCCGCGGACGTCCCCTGCGAAGGTTGCCCCGGCGCTCCCTGCCACGAGAACACCGACTGCCTGAGCGGGTGGTGCGTCGAAGGCCCGGACGGGACCGAGTGCGCCGAGACCTGCATCGACACCTGCCGCGACGGCTACGTCTGCAAGGGCGTCACCAACACGGGCGGGGACATCACCTTCATCTGCGTCTACAACCACCTCCACTACTGCCGCCCCTGCGTAGTCCACGACGACTGCAAGCCGCCCCTCGTGGAGAGCTCGCCCAACCGCTGCCTCGCCCGCGAGGACGAGAGCGGCTCCTTCTGCGGCACCCTGTGCGAGGACCACCGCGACTGCCCCGACGGGGCCATGTGCATCCTGCGCGAGGTGGGCGGGCTCGTCGCCTCCCTGTGCGAGCCGGAGGACGGCGCCTGCGGCTGCTCGCGCCGCGCCCTCGAGTCCGGGGCGGAGACGCGCTGCGCGGTCAGCAACGAGCACGGCCGCTGTGAAGGCACGAGGAGCTGCACGGAAGACGGGCTGAGCGACTGCGACGCCGCCACCCCCGCGCCCGAGCTGTGCAACGGCATAGACGACGACTGCAACGGCGAGATCGACGACCGCGGCACGGACCTCGACGGAGACGGC
>CAZQPP010000527.1:0-5976 GCA_964594295.1 uncultured Myxococcales bacterium
CGGTGCCCTCGCAGGCCCGCACGCCCGCGGCGCAGAGCCCTTCGCCCTCGGTACCTCCCGGGCCCTCGTAGCAGGCCTCCGTGTAGGCGGCCGGGGTGTTCTCGCACCCACCCGCGCCGCAGGAGTCGGTCGTGCACGGGTTCTGGTCGTCGCAGTCAGCCGGCGCGCCGCCCGCGCAGGAGCCCTCCGCGCAGCGGTCTGCCACGGTGCAGGGATCGCCGTCGTCACACTCGGCGTCGTTCGGCACCGCCTCGCAGCCCGCGCCCGTCGCGCAGCGGTCGTCGGTGCAGACGTTGCCGTCGTCGCACTCGGGGGGCTGCCCGGCCACGCAGCCCGTGGCGCTGTCGCAGCTCTCCTCGCCGGTGCAGGGATCGCCGTCGTCACAGCTGCGCGGATCCCCCACGCAGACCCCCGCCTCGCAGCGGTCGCCCTCGGTGCACGCGTCCCCGTCCTCGCAGGGCACGGTGGCCGACGCTTCGCCCTCGTCGGTGGCCCCGTCGCAGTCGTCGTCCGTGCCGTTGCAGGTCTCCGGGGTCGGGCTCCTGGCGCTGCAGGCGCTCAGACCGCCCTCCGTGCACGTGCGCTTCCCCGCGCAGGTCCCGTGCGCACAGCTCGTCGACGCCCGCTCCTCCACCGCGAAGGCCGAGCAGTCGCACTCTCCGCCGTCGGGGACGCACTGGCGGACGGCCTCGCCGGTGCCGCGCTCGAAGACCTCCTCGCAGCTCGATCCCTCGGGACAGTCCGCGCTCTCCTCGCAGCCCACTCCGCAGAAAGCCCCCTCGACGGGCCCGACCTCCACGCAGCGTGCGTCCGCCGGCGCCCCGTCACCCTTGCAGTCCTCGCTCTCGTCGCAGGGGTGGCAATAACGCACCCGCTCGTCGAGGCAGACGTAGGTCACGTCCGCTCCTCCGAGCCGCAGGAGCTGGCAGGTCCAGTCTCCGGGGCACTCGTCGATGCACACGCCCGAGCAGACCATGCCGTCGCGCGAGGGCACGCAGAATCCCTCGGGGCACTCGTCGTTGCGCTCGCACGGCCGGCCGAAGCCTTCGGGCGCCGGCTCCTCGCGCTGCGTGTCGAGACGAGGCCTGTCCGCGGGGGCGCGGCCCGGGTCGCGCACGTCCACGTCGGGGGGCGACGGCGCGGTGCCGTCGGCCACTCCTCCGCCGGGGTCCGCCGTCCCCCTGACGTCGACAGGATCGTCGCGCACGAAGGGGTCCGACTCGCCGGCGCCGCAGCCGAGAGCGGTCGAGAAAACCAGGAACAGGGCCGTCGCGAGCTTCACAAGAGTCCGCGAGGGCCCCGGCACGTTCAGTCTCATGCCGGACTCCTTACTCGTCCGCGCCACCCTCGCGCAAGGCTACGTCAGACTCCGTCCGGCGCGGCGCCGTGCTCCCAGGCGAAACGCACCGTCACCGGCGGGTGGTCGGAGAGCGGCCTCCCCTTCGAGTCCGTGAAGCCCGGCGCGATCTCCCAGGCCCGGACCTTCAGCCGGACCGAGGCGCCGCTACGGAAGAGCACGCGGTCGATGCGCTCGGTGCCGCAGCGCGCCGCGCTGCACGCGTCCACCAGGCCGCCGCCGGTGAGGAGGCGGGCGAGCACCCGTTGGTCCGCGGCGCTCCGGTCGAGGTTCGTGTCCCCCGCCACGATGACCGGGACCGAGGCCGGCCGCGCGCGGATGTCTGCCAGGAGCTGCTCCACCTGGGCCGCCCGCGCGGCGATGTCCTGCTCGTGGCGCCCCGAGTCGAGGTGGACGTTGTAGACGAAGAGCGGCACGCCCGGTGCGAGCTCGTGGACCGCCAGCGAGAAGCCCTTGTCGGCGAGGCAGTCGTGGCGGTGGCCGACAACGCCGCTGCAGGCCGTCCACGTCTCGTGCAGGGGCTCCTCGAAAGGCAGCATCGAGAAGCGGCTCAGGCCGTCCCCGAAGCGCAGGCTCTTGCGGCGGGGCGCCGATCGATAGGGGTGGCCGGCCCGCAGGGCGAGGAGGTGGTGGTAGACGAAGTCCTCCTGGAGGAGCACCAGGTCGAAGTCCCTCAGCTTGCGACCGATCCGGGGCATGTTCCGCAGCGGCCTGGAGGCCGAGATGCCCTGCGGGAGCCCCGCCACGTTGTAGGTGAGCAGGGTGAAAGCGCGCTCGATCGCGCCCGGCGCGATGCCGGCCAGACCCGCCCCTTCGTCCAGCATGGCTCCGTGCCGCAGCGCGCGCATGTCCTCCGGCGAGAAGAGGGCCGTGCCTACCGTGAGCAATGCCCAGACGGCGGCGGTGGTGATGCGGCTAAGGCGCATGGCGAGCACGGAATTGAAGTAGAGCACCACCGGGACGCCTGCCCCGGCGGGGGTTTCTCCTACATGGCGGCGCCGGCGATCCCTCACAGGGACCGGGATCCCTGGCTGGTGGATCGACGGTGCTCATAAAGTAGATGCGCGGGCGCGCGAGGCTATTCCCCGCCTGCCTCCTGTGGTACGAGGGGATGCCGCGACAAGGCGTTTCGCCCCGGGAAACGCCCCGCGTGGAGGCGTCTCGGCTACGAAACGCCTGCCCCGCCAAGAGGAGCTTCTGAGCCATGAGCGAGGAGGATCGGAGCAAAGCCACGGTGGTCGGCGGGCGCTTCCGTCTCGAGGCCTTGTTGTCGCGCGGCGACGCCTCCAACATCTACACCGCCTGGGACGAGAAGCTCGGGCGCAAGGTGGCCGTCAAGGTCCTCCTCGCGGCCCCCGGCAGGGAGGACGTGGCGCCGAGGCGCTTCGCTCGCGAGGCGCGCGTGACGGCCTCCCTCCGCTCTCCCCACACGGTGACCGTGTTCGACTTCGGTGAGACCGAGCACGGCGCTCAGTACATGGCCATGGAGCTCTTGGACGGCCCCTCCCTCGCCGAGCTCATCGGCCGTGACGGCCAGGTGTCGCCGGAGCTGGTCCGCATCCTGGCCATGCAGGTCTGCCAGTCTCTCTACGAGGCCCACCGCCAGGGCCTCGTGCACCGCAACGTCAAGCCCACCAACATCATCGTCAACCAGCTCGAGGCGGGCACCCCCTCGGCGAAGGTGGTCGACTTCGGGATCGTCAAGCCTGCCCAGGACGACGAGAACCTCTCCAAGGAAGCGACCCTGATCGGGACTCCCCACTACATGAGCCCGGAGCAGGCCGAGGAGAGCGACGTCAGCCCGCGGACCGACATCTACGCCCTCGGCGTCACCATGTTCGAGGCGCTCACGGGGAGGCTGCCCTTCGACTCCAGGAGCCCCCTCGAGATCCTCGTCAAGCACATCACGCAGCCGCCGCCGCGACTGAGCGAGCTGAGCGAGGACCCCGCGGTGAGGGCCTTCGAGCCCATCGTAGCCCGCTGCCTGATGAAGAAGCCGGCGGAGCGCTACGCGACGGCCGAGGAGCTCCGGGCGGCCCTCGAGGCCCTCGAGCCGAGGCCCGCCGCGGCCGCGGCCGGGGTGGTGGCGGAGGACGAACCCGACACCGTCTACCAGTCGGCCGCGGAGGTCAGGGCCCAGGTCGAGGCCCACCGGCGCGCCGAAGCCGCCGCGCTCGCCGGGGCGACGGCTGAAGGCACCTCGGCCGGCACCGAGGACGAGCCCGAGACCGGCGCCTCCCGGACGAAGATCCTGTGGATCGCGGCCGCGGCGACCGTGGTCGTGGCGCTCGTGACGGTCCTCGTGGCCTCGATGCTCATGAAGGAGCAGGCGCCGGAGGAGCCGGCCGAAGCGGTCGCCGCGCTAAGCGACGAGGCGCACGCGGCGGCAGCCGGAGAGGTCGACGACGAAGCGGAGCCCGCACCCGAGCCCGCACCCGAGCCCGCACCCGAGCCCGAGCCGAAGCCGGCTGCGGGCGAGGCGAACGCCTCCTCGGAGGCGCCCGACTCCGGCGCGGCAAGCGAGGGCGTCGCCAAGCCGGCCGCCAAGCAGACCGCGCGAAGGCGCACGCGCAAGCCCAAGCCCCGCGTCAAGAGCGCGGAGGCAGCTCCGCCGGCGCCCGAGGAGACGGCCGAGGCCGCTCCGGAGACGGCCGAGGCCGCTCCCGAGGAGGCGAAGCCGGAGCCCAAGCCGGAGCCCAAGCCCGCCTCACCGCCTCGAGTTCGGGCGGTCAAGGTGCTCAACGGCCACATCCCGGCTGGCGAGGCCCAAAAAGCGGTGAAGGCAGTCTCGAGCCGCCTCGTCGCGTGTCACGAGCAGAGCTTCCCGGCCGGGTCGGCCCAGGGAGCGGTGACCCTCGGCGTCATGGTGGCGAAGACGGGCAAGGTCGGCTCGGTCAAGGTCATCCCCCACACCGACGAAGGGGCCGCCTTCCTAAAGTGCGCGCGTCCGGTTGTCTCCGGCGCCCCCTTCCCGGCCTTCGTCGAGGGCCCCCTCGAGGTGGTGCGGATCACGATCCGGAGGTAGGCGCGGATCCTCCTTGCGCCTGGCGGGACAGGCACATACGCTCTCCGCACGACGCTGGCGGCCAAGCCGGTGCGGGATGCCGTGAGGGTGCAAATGAGCGGGTCGAGGCAGGGCACCAGGCCGAAGACGAGATCCTCCGCATTGTTGCTGTGCTTCGGCATGGCCTCGACGCTGCTGCCGCCGGCAACGGCGCTCGCCCAGGGGAGCGGTAGGCGGGTGGTGGTGCCCCACGTGCCCGAGGAGCGCCGGCTCAACGACGAGCAGAAGCAGGCCGTGTCGCTGGCGCGGGCCGCGGCCGCGGGGAAGCTGGCTCAGGGGGAGCTCGGCGCCGCCCTCGACATGGCCGACGAGGCCTTCCGCATGGCGCCGAGCTTCAAGGGCGCCATGATGCGCGTCGAGGTCCTGAGCCGCATGGGCCGGCGCTGCGCGGCCTTCGAGGTGGCCCTCGCGGCCATGCGCCTCGCGAAGAACGACGTGCAGCGAAAGGAGGCGGGGAAAGCCCTCGCGGGCCTGGCCGGGGGTTGCAAGCCCGCCCTCGGGTGGGCACACGTCCGAGTGCTCCCCAGAGACGCGAAGATCCGGATCGGCGGCCGGACGGTGCGCTCCGGCGACAGCGTCGGCCTGAGCCCCGGCGTGCACACCCTGCTGGCCTCCGCGAGGGGGCGGGTGCCGCGCGTGGAGATGATCGAGGTGGGCTCGCTCACCGGGAAGACGCTCAAGATCAAGCTCGCCGCCCGCAAGGAGAAAGGCCAGACGCTGACCGGCGCCGTGCTCTTCCCCTCCATCCCGACGCCGGCCGCGGACGACCAGGCCGAGGCCGCCACCGCGGCCGTGGCGGTGGAGATGGCGGAGGAGAAGCTCAAGAAGGGCGACATCAAGACCGCGGCCGAGCTCCTCGACGGCGCGCTGCG
Organism: uncultured Myxococcales bacterium; assembly: GCA_964594295.1. Classification (GTDB taxonomy): domain Bacteria; phylum Myxococcota_A; class UBA9042; order UBA3505; family UBA3505; genus CAZQPP01. Next base: position 5,294 of record CAZQPP010000527.1, read on the forward strand.
AGTTGCCCCCGACTCCTGGACCTACCTGCTCAAGGCCCAGGTCGCCGGGCAGATCGACCAGGGCTGCGACGCCACCGCGGCGGCCCTGCTCGCGGCCGACCTCGCGGCGAGCGAGGAGGAGCGCGTCGCCATCGACAGCGTCCTGGAGCAGAACGGCCCGACCTGCGCGCCCGGTCTCGGCTGGCTCCACCTGAAGATCCAACCTTTCCACGCGACCGCCGACGTGTCCGGCACCATCGTGCCGAGCGGCCGCACCGTGGGCGTGATCCCCGGGCGCCACATCGTCACAGCCGGGGCGGCCGAGTACTCGCTCCACGAGGAGGTGGTCGAGATCAAGCCGGGGGAGGGCCGGGTGCTCGACATCAGGCTGCGCCACGCTCCGCCGCCGCCGCGGCCCACCGCCTCGACCTCCCATCTGCGTGAGAGCGCGGCGGTCGCGCAGGCACGGCGCGACGTGTGGGGCTGGGGCCTCGTCGGCGCGGGCGGCGCGATGATCCTCGGCGGCTTCGGGACCCACATGATGACGCTGAGCGCCATAGACGAGACGGACGCCGTGGCGCGGCCCTCGACCGACGTGGAGGACCCGGTGCGCCGGGCGCGCTACGACGACCACTCGGGTGACGCGCGCGTGCGCAGGGCGCTGACCTACAGCCTCTACGGCCTCGGCGGAGCCGCGCAGGGTG
>CAZQPP010000528.1:0-5976 GCA_964594295.1 uncultured Myxococcales bacterium
CCCCGCCATGGTCCCCGTCCCCGCCGGCCCCTTCTTCATGGGCTGCAACGTCGCCCTCGACGAGGAGTGCAGCGACCACGAGAAGCCCCAGCACGAGGTGACCGTCCCGGCCTTCCTCGTCGACGTCTACGAGGTCACCGCCGCCGAGTACGCCGAGTGCGTCAGGGCCGGCGCCTGCTCTGGCGACACCAGCGGTGCGACCTACTGGAGCTGGTGTACCCCGGGTGTCGACGGCAAGGAGCAGAACCCGGCGAACTGCCTGGACTGGACCCAGGCTGCCGCCTACTGCCTCTGGGCCGGCCGCCGCTTGTGCACGGCCGCGGAGTGGGAGAAGGCCGCTCGCGGGGGGTGCGAGCTCTACCAGGACTGCGCCGTCGAGACGCCGGTCTACCCCTGGGGAAGCGAGCCGGCGACCTGCAAGAAGGCGGTCATGGACGACGGCGGCTCGGGCTGCGGCGAGTTCGGCACCAAGCCCGTAGGCACCAAGCCGGACGGGGTGTCTCCCTACGGCGCCATGGACATGGCCGGCAACGTCAGCGAGTGGGTCCAGGACTGCTGGCACTTCGACTACAACGAGTCCGAAGAGGGGCTCTACGGCTCTCCACCGAGCGACGGCTCCGCCTGGGAGGGAGCCATGTGCGCCAACGAGCTCCGCGTGGTCCGCGGCGGCTCCTTCTACTACTTCGCCACCAACCTGCGCGCCTCCTGGCGTGAGACCAAGGAGGTCACCGACAGCAGCGCGATGACGGGCTTTCGTTGCTGCAAGTCGGGGGTCGCTGAGTAAATAGGAAAAACTGCGGGCGAGTCCTTCAGGTGCCCCGGCGGCGGCCGATTACCGGAGCAGTCCCGTTGCAGGTGTTGGCACCATGAAGGCCTTCGTTATCACGATGCTCGCGTTGATGACGGCCGTCGGGGGGCTCTTCGCCGCGGGCTCGGGCCCTGCCGACATCGTCGAGCGCGTCACCGAGAAGGTGCGCACGGAGCTGACCAAGGTGGAGCTCAACCGCCTCGCTCAGATCATCCGACTCGATCACGAGGCCAACGGCAGCCTGCCCCCCGAGAGCCCTGAGGATTTCGCAGCCTTCGTGCGTGAGAGGTCGGATGCGAAGAACGGGCGCGACCCATCCCTCGATCTGTGGGGGCGCCCCCTCTTCTTGCTCGACCTCGGCGACGATCTCTTCGGCATCGTCAGCTTCGGAGTCGACGGGAGGGCGGATCGCCTCTGCCGGGAGGAGGCGCCCGACGCGGAGATTCCGGACGTCGAGATCGTGGACGACCCGTCGGTCTCGGAGCTCCTGCCCGCGGCCCCGGGCCCTGACGACGTGTGCGTGGTCGTCGAGCTCAGATCGCTCGAGGGTTAGGCTGACCCAGGCGTCTCGGGAGGGACGTCACGGTCAGAGTGGGACAATGTGGGACGGGGTGACAGCGGCGGCCGAGGTTCGCCCTGTGTGTCATGAACTTCGCGTAATCGTGGGGAATTGTGTGGCAGAGCGGGTCACGTTGAGACCTGGCACGCTGCCTGCTTCGTAGGGGGACGCTGGCACCAAGCCGGGGCGCCGGCCACAGCCCCCACGGACGGGACCGCCTCGGAACGAATCGTCTCCCCACTTAGCCGAGGCACACCCGATGCGTACTCCTACTCACCTCATCTTCCTGGCGCTGGCTGTGCTGGCGCTCGGCGTCGCCGCCGCCGGATGCGAGGCGACAGACCCTGCCACCCACAGCGGATACACGCTCTCTGAGCCCGCCGAGAACGCGCCGGTGGCCTACACCGAGCCGATCGCTCCCTCCGAGCTGAGGGCGGCGCGCGTGGGGGCCGCCTGGGCGGCGCGCTTCAGCGGGGTCGGCCTCCACGACGTCGAAGCACGAATCCGGCTCTATCGCTCCTACCTCGACGAGGTGGACGAGCCCCTCAGCCGGGGCATCGTCGCCTACGCCAAGTCCCACCTCTTCGACCGCAGCACGGTGCGCTTCCTGCTCGCCCGCACGCTCAACCGAGCGGGGGACTTCGAGGCCGCCTCGGAGCAGTACGCCCAGCTGCTCGACACCGCGAGCACCACGGTGCCGCACCGGCGAATCGCGGCCCTGCGCGCCATCAACGACCTCGGCCTCGACGTGGATCGGGGAGTCGCCGTCCCCGCGGAGCGCCGGCCCGAGCTCCGCCTCGCGCTGCTCGAGGTCGAGCGCGCGCTGCCCTCCGACAAGTACGACGAGCGGCTGAGCTACAACCTCGGAGTGCTCGCCTACCTGACCGGTCACCACGAAGAGGTGATCGAGCGCTTCGCCCCCATCGCGGCGCGGTGGCAGGCCGAAGGCGAGCAGCCGCTCCTCGACGACACCGAGCTGCACATCTCTCGCAGCGCCATCGGCACGCTGCTCAGCTCCCTCGAGGCGACGAAGCGCGTCGACGAGGCCATCGCCTTCGAGCCTGCGTTGAGGAAGGTCGAGGCCCGCCTCGGCGCCAGGGCTCGCCTCGGAGGTCGGCCATGAACGCTCCGCCGACCCACCTCCGCTTCCGCTGCAACACCACCCGACGGAGCGCCACCATGCGTCAGCTCACCCCGATCCTCTCCCTGCTCCTCCTCACCGCTGCGCTGCTCGTGGCCGACCAGGCACGGGCTTCGTGCACGGTCTTCGCCAACCAGAGCGGCATCGGCAGCTCGACGGTCACCCCCGCTGAGCACGGGCGGCAGAACTGCAAGGCCGCAGGCTACGTCAACTCCTGGGGCGTGCCCCGGTACCACAGCTACCGCATCGTCACCGAAGAGTGGGCTGCGATGCACGATCCCTTCTGGCGCACAGAGCCGGTGCCCGTGCTCGTGGCGCGGCGCCGCTCCCGGGTGGATCTGTGCGACAACCCGAACGTCGGCCACACCAACTTCTCGGGGAGCTGGACCCTGACCGACTCGATTACGGTGAGCACGACCGTCACCCTGTCTCTCGGCGTGAAGGCCAACCTCAACGAGCTCATGGCGAAGTTCCCGGTCCCCGGGCTCAACGTGACGGCGGCCTTCACCCGGGGTGACACCAACAGCAGCAGCCGGGACGTCGGCTTCACCATCAGCGCGACCGACCAGCTGCAGGTGAGCGCGTGCCATTTCACAGACGCCACCTTCGACATCTACACCATGCAAAACGGCGTCGCGATCACGAACCTCGTGGAGCACAAGGTTTTCCAGTTCCGCTGCAGGGAGAGCGGGGGCTTCTTCGCGCCCGTCACCGACTGGATGGACGACCAGCTCGACGGGCCCTACTGCGACTTCTCCATGCAGGAGGCCCGCGGCACGATGCCTCGCCTCGAGATGGGCACGATGGCGAGCGCACCCACCTCCAACGAGCACGACTGCGGCACCGACGTCCTCATCGACGACCTCGGGACCACCGATCCCAGCGACGACATCCGCGTGCCGGACCCCGGTGACGCTTGCATGGGGACGCCGTCGGGCAACATGGACGACGGCAACGACGGCGGCGGTGGCGGTGGCGGCGGCGACAACTTCGCCGGCAACAACCAGGGCGGCGGCGACCAGGGTGGCAACAACCAGGGCGGCGGCGACCAGGGTGGCGACGGTGGAGGCAACACCGCCGGCACCGGCCAGGGCGGCGGCGACACGGGCGGCTCCTCGTCCGACCGTAGCTCGGGCTCCTCCTCCGACGACGGAGGTGAGGGCTCGGACGACGACGGCGGCGACGACTCCGACGAAGGCGAGGGCTCGGACGACGACGGCGGCGACGACTCCGACGAAGGCGAGGGCGAGGGCTCTGGCTACGAGTCCGGCTACGACTACGGCTCGAGCTACGAGGGCTGCTAGGACGGCGGCTACGGCGCCGGCGACGACTCCGGCTACGACTCCGGCTACGACTACGACTACAGCTTCTACTACTACTGACAGGAGCTGAGCAGGGGTAGCAGGACCTCAGCCTCCGCCGCGCGGGTGGGCGCGAAGCCCCGCCGTCTCGGGCAGCCCGCGCGCGAGGTTGAGGTTCTGGAGTGCCTGGCCGGCGGCGCCCTTGCCCAGGTTGTCGATGACGGCCACGAGGGCGATCTCGTCAGGGTGCTCGGGATTCACGCAGAAGCCGCCGATGCGGGCTATGTCCGAGCCGACGACATCCTGCACGCGCGGCATCTCCGCTGTGACCTCCACGAGGGGCGAGCCGGCGTAGGCGGCCGAGAAGCGCCCCTCGAGCGTGGCGGCGGAGGTCGGAGCGGCGAGCCTCGCCTGCACCGTCAGGACGATGCCGCGGAAGAAGGGGGCCACGTGGGGTGAGAAGCGCACGCTCCGGCCGAGGTGCATCGTGACCTCGCGCTCGTGGGTGTGCGCCACGAGCTTGTAGGGAGTCACGCCGTCTCGGAGAAGCTCCGGGTCGTTTCGCGGCGAAGGCGTGCGGCCCGCACCCGAGTAGCCGGAGACGCCGAAGCAGTGCGGCGTCTCGGCCAGGTCGGCGAGGAGCGGGCGCAGGGCGAGCTGGGCGGCGGTGGCGTAGCAGCCCGGGTTGCTGATGCGCGTGGCGCCGCCGAGCGCCTCACGCGCGTGCTCGGCGAGCCCGTAGGTCCACCCGCTGTCGAAGCGGTGGTCGGCGCTGACGTCGACGACGAGGGTCTCCGGCGCGACCGCGTCTATGGCGCGTACCCAGTCGGCCGCCTCGTCGTCGGGCAGGCAGAGCACGACGGCCTCCGCCCCACGGGACGCGGCCTCCTCCGGCGTGAAGTCCTCGAAGAGCAGGTCGCCGGGCGCACCCTCCACGTAGTCGCACACGGCGTCGCCGGCCTGGGACCTCGAGCAGGTGAAGGCGGGCTCGGCCTCGGGGTGTGCGACGAGCAGCCCGAGCAGTTGGGCGCCGACGTAGCCTCGGGCGCCGATGACTCCTACGGTGGTCGTTGTTCGGGGCAGGCGTCTCGTCACCGAAACGCCATTGCCGCGGGGCGATTCGCTAGCGAAACGCCTTGTGCTAGCCATCGGTGTTGCTCCTCTGCGTGCCGAATGAGGCGGGGAAGGAGAGCGCGTCGTGAATGCAGGTCTCTATCCGCTCGCGCCCCTCGACGCCGTACCAGAACACGAGCCAGTCTTTCGTGCGGTGCATGCCGTCGGAGCGGGGCAGGTACCACTTGTTGGCCGCGTTCTCCGGACGCGAGCGCCAGTAGAGCTTCGGGTGATCGGCGCGAAGCCGCTTCCACAGGGCCGCGCCGAGCCCGATGCCCTGGGCTTCGGCGGTGATGGCGATCTTGTCGAGGTAGTCGGCACCATCGCGACGGCGGACGACGGCGACGGCCATGTAGTCGCCGCCGAGGTGCACGTCGGCGTCTGTGAGGTTGTCCAGGAACGTGGGGTCCAGGGCTCGCCCGAAGCTGCTCTCCAGGAGCTCCTGCAGGCGCTCGGGGTCGAGAGCCGAGGTCCCGCGTAGGTGCCGGATGGGTGTGCCGAGGCGTACGAGGGTGCCGCTGCCCCGGTAGGTGAAGAGCTCGCGGGCTATCTTGTCGGGCGCGGTGATGGACACCGAGGCGGTTGCGTCGAGGTCGCCGAGCAGCTCCCTGATCTCTTTGAGCTTCCGGGCCATGCCGCCCCGGACGCGGCCCGAGTCGACCAGATCGGGGAGGTCGATCTCGCAGTTCACCGCCGGGATGACGCGGCCTTTCTCGTCGAGGATCCCTCCGGTCGGGGTCAGGAAGAGCACCTTCTTGGAGCGCCGCCAGGCTGCCATCGCGCGGGCAGCGTGGTCGGCGTTCACGTTGAGCAGGCGGCCGTCGGCGGTGGTCCCGACGGGGGCGAGGATAGGCAAGCAGCCTGCCGCGAGGGCCTGCTCGACCGGCGCGCCGTCGACCTCGCTGATCTCGCCGACGAGGCCGAGCTCCTCGCGGTCGGCGAGGCGGGCCCGGAACACGCCCGAGACGAGCGGGCGCGCGGGCACACCGCGAGCGCCGATGCCGTCGGCGAGCTCGGCGCCGCCCCACCCCACGTAACGCCCGGAGAGGTAGAG
>CAZQPP010000529.1:0-5974 GCA_964594295.1 uncultured Myxococcales bacterium
CGCCCATGTCCCGGGCGAGCACGAAGAAGCCCTGCTTCAGCGCGGCCGCGGCGGTCTCCCTGGTCGACAGGTCCGCCAGCTGACGCCTCAGCTCGGCCTCGACCTTCAAGGCGAAGGCGTCGCCGGCCGTCGTCACCACCACCGGCAGGGCGTCCGGGTCGTGCTCGGCCTGCGCGAGCAGGTCGGCCGCGACCAGGGCTGGATTCGCCGTGGAGTCGCAGAGCACGACGAGCTCGCTCGGTCCGGCGAGCATGTCGATGGCGACGTGTCCGGCCACCAGCTGCTTGGCCGCCGTCACCCATCGGTTGCCGGGGCCGACCACGGCGTCGCAGGGCGGCAGATCGCCCGCACCGAAGGCCAACGCGGCGATGGCCTGGGCGCCGCCGACCGCCAGGACCCCGTCGGCCCCCGCGACGGCCGCCGCGGCGAGGGTCGTGGAGGTCGGCCGCGGGGAGGCTACCCAGACCTCCTGCACCCCGGCCACGCGCGCGGTCAGCGCCGTCATGAGCACGGACGAGGGCAGCGGGAAGCGGCCACCCGGCGCGTAGCAGCCCGCGCGGCCGACCGGCACGACGCTGTGGCCCGCCCTGCCGCCCGGCACCTCGACCTCGATCTCCTTCAGCGCTGCGCGCTGGGCCTCGGCGAAGGCGCGGATGCGCTCGGCGGTGCGCGCGAGCACACACCAAGCCTTGTTGTCGAGGCGGGAGAGCTCCCCCATCAAGGCGTTGCGGTCCATGAGCAGGGGCTGCCCTTCCCGCAGGTCCCCGAGGCGCACGGCGTGCTCCCTCACCGCCGCCTCGCCCCGGGCACGCACGTCCTCGACGATCGCCGCGGCCACGGCCAGGGTCTCGGCGTCGACAGCCTCGCGCCTGAGCTCTGTCAGGTCCTCGGCGCCGACCCTCTTCATCAGCTCGATGCTCACGGCTCCACCTCTCTCGCCTTGGCGTCGCCCGCGCGGCGGGCGAGCTTCAGGGCGCGCCGGTCGAGGAGAGCCTCCACCTCGGCCAGGTCCACGCCCTCACGCGCCAGGGCCGCCAGCGTGAAGTAGAGCACATCCGCGGCCTCCCAGAGAAGCCCGGCGAGATCACCGCCCGCGAGCGCCTCGGCGAGCTCCGAGGCCTCCTCTTCGAGCTTCGCCTCGAGCAGCCCGGGCTCCTCGAAGAGGCGCTTCGTGTACGACCCCTCCGGTGCCTCGTCGCGCCGCGCGAGCAGGCGCCTGTGCAGCCGGCCGAGCCCCGCGTCCTCCCCGAAGCAGGTGCGTGTCCCGGCGTGGCAGAAGCCCCTCCCCAGCTGTCGCACGGTGAAGCGCAGGGCGTCGCGGTCGCAGTCGAGGTCGACCTTCAAGAGCTCCTGCCCGTCGCCGCTGGTCGCGCCCTTCAGCCAGAGGCCGCGCCGGCGAGAGTGGTACACGCCCCGGCGCTGCCGCACCGCCTCACGCACGCTCTCGAGGTCCGACCAGGCCAGGCCGAGGGCCACGCCGCGCTCGTCGGCGACCACAGTCGGCCACAGCCCGTCTTTGCGATCGGAGACCAGGGGCGCGCAGATGAAGTCCGCGAGGTCGACCAGGCCCTTGTAGAGAGCCATGCCGACCTGGGCGTCCGCGCCGAGGCGATCTGCCGAGGCGACCTCCTCGGCCGAGGCGACGCCGCCCGCGATGGTGACCCGCGCCCCGCCCGCGGCCTCGACGACCGCCTTCACCCGCGCAAGGTCGAGGCCCTCGAGGCGCCCCTCGCGCTCGACGAAGGTCACGAGGAAGCCGCCGGCGTAGTCCCTCAGCTCGGCCATGCGCTCCTCGACCCCGCGGCCGGTGCGCTCCCGCCACCCCTTGACGACGACGTCTCCGTGCACGGCGTCGAGGGCCGCGATTACACGCTCTCGAGGGAGCTGTGAGAGCACCTCGGGGGTCGCCGCGGTGCCCAGGATCACGGCGCGCGCGCCGGCGTCGAGCCAGTCCCGGGCCTTCTCGGCGTCGCGGATGCCGCCGCCGACGCGGCAGGGCGCGATCTCTATGAGCTCGCGGATCGTCTCCTCGTTGGACCCGCGGCCGAGGGCCGCGTCGAGGTCGATGACGGCGATCTCACCGGCGAGGCGGAAGCGCTCCGCGATGGGGCGCGGGTCCCCGGCGTCGATCTCGAGATCCCGGCCGCCCACGAGCTGCACGGCGTGCCCGCCCATGAGATCTATGCTCGGCACGATCATCGCCGCACCTCCGCTCCGCCCGCCGCGAGCGCGGCCTTCACCTCGCCGACCGTGGTCTCGTCGTAGTGGAAGATCGAGGCCGCCAGGACGGCGTCGGCTCCCGCCCCGAGCCCCTCGAGCAGGTGCTCGGCGTGGTCGACGCCGCCGGAGGCCACGATCGGCACCGAGACGGCGCCCGCGACGGCGCGCAGGAGCTCGAGGTCGTAGCCGAGGCGGGTCCCGTCCCGGTCCCAGCTCGTCAGCAGGATCTCGCCGGCGCCAGCCTCCACCGCGCGCCTCGCCCAGTCGATCGCGTCCATGCCCGTGCGCTCCTTGCCGGAGAGCACGACCACCTCGAAGCCTTCGCCCCCTCCCTCCGGGCGCGCCGCGTCGAGGGCCAGCACGGCGCACTGCCGCCCAAAACGCTCCGCGATGGCGCTCAGCACCGCCGGGTCGCGCACGGCAGCGGTGTTCACCGAGACCTTGTCCGCGCCAGCGTCGAGCAGGCGCCCCGCGTCATCGGCCGAGCGCACGCCGCCGCCCACGGTCAACGGGATCGAGAGCACCTCGCGCACCCGGCGCACGGTCTCGTGGGCGGTCCTCCGGCCTTCGGGCGTCGCCGAGACGTCGAGCAGCACCAGCTCGTCGGCTCCCTGGGCCTCGTAGGCGGCGGCCCTCTCGGCCGGATCTCCCGCCTCCTTCAGGCCCTGGAAGCGGATCCCCTTGACCACCTTGCCGTCGCGCACGTCGAGGCAGGGCACGATGCGCTTCGTGAGACCGGCCTCCGGTCCCCGCGACACCTCGGGCACGTGTTCGCGCGCCTCGAGCCCCAGCCAACGGCGCAGGAGGCTCAAGCCGAAGGCTCCGGAGAGCTCCGGGTGGAACTGGCAGGCGAGCACTCCGCCACGCTCGAGGGCCGCCACGAAGCGCCCGCCGTGGTCGGAGCTCGCGACGCGCCAGCCCGGTGGCGCGTCCACGAGGGCGAAGCTGTTGGCGAAGTACGCATGGCCGCCACCGAGGAGCCCTCTGCCGGCTCCGGGCTCGACGTAGTTCCAGCCGAGCTGGGGCACGCGCACCGACCCCGAGAGGCGGCGCACCGTCCCCGGGAGGACCCCCAGCCCGTGCACGCCCGGAGACTCCTCGCTCGCCTCCGCGAGCACCTGCAAGCCGACGCACACACACAGGGTCGGCCGCCCCGCGGCCACGCGCTCGCGCAGGGGCCCGGCGACGCCGTCCCCCTCGAGGCGCGCCATCGCCGCGCCGAAGGAGCCCACACCCGGCAGGACGAGGTGCTCGGCTGCGGCGACCTCGTCGGCATCCGTCGTGATCCGGGGCTGCGCTCCCGCCCGGCGCAGCGCTGCCATCACGCTCGCCGTGTTGGCGACCCCCGTCGCGACGACATGAACATCGAGCGCGCTCACAGAACGCCCTTCGTGCTCGGGACGTCGTCCTCGCCGCCGTCCCGCGCCACGGCCTGCCGGAGGGCCAGCGCCAGGGCCTTGAAGGCAGCCTCCGCCCGGTGGTGATCGTTCTCGCCGCTGAGCACGCGCACGTGCAAGGTGAGCTTCGCCTCCTCCGCGAAGGAGCGCAGCACGTGGCCCACGTTCTCAGCGGCCAGCTCGCCCACCCGCTCGCGGACGAGACCTAGCGAGATCACGTGGTAGGGCCGCGCGGCCAGGTCCACCACGCCACGCGCGAGGGCCTCATCCAGGGGCGCGTACGCGCTCCCGAAGCGGGCGATGCCGCGGCGCTCGCCGAGGGCCTCGTCGAAGGCTGCCCCGAGGGCGAGGGCGCAGTCCTCGGCGGTGTGGTGGTCGTCGACCTCGAGGTCCCCTCTGCAGCTCAGCTCCAGATCGAAGCGGGCGTGGCGCGCCAGGGTCGCGAGCATGTGGTCGAGGAAGCCGATGCCGGTGTCGACGCTCGAGTCGCCCCGGCCGTCGAGGTCGAGGCTCAGGTCGATACCGGTCTCCTTTGTCTTGCGCTTCACGCGCGCGTGCCTGGTGCTCATGGCAGCAGCTCCTCCACCTCTTTCACGGACGACAGCACCCGCGCGGCACCGGCCCTCACCAGGGCCTGGGCTGAGCCGGGGGCCTCGTCGCCGGGCAGCAGCACGCCCACGGGGAGCACCCCCGCCCTGCGCGCCGCCGTGATGTCGTCCACCGTGTCCCCGAGCATCCACGCGCGGCGGACGCCGAGCCGCTCCATGGCCAGTCGAAGAGGCGCCGGGTCCGGCTTGCTCGGGGCGTCGTGCATGCAGACCATGGTCTCGAAGAGCTCGGTGAGCCCGGCGCCGTCGAGGGTCCGCAGCGCGTCCTCGCGGGTTCGCCCCGTGACGACGGCGAGTCGCGCCCGACCCCTCAGGCGCTCCAGCAGTGCCCGCGAGACCGTCAGCTCCTCCAGAGCGCACAGGCCCGGCTCGTCGGGTGTGCCCTGGTAGAGCTCCTCGAAGCGCTCGGTCACCTCCTCCAGCGAGACCTCGACCCCGGCCTCGGCCAGCAGGTCGCGGGTGAGCACCCAGTCGTTGTTCGTGCCGGGCCGCGCCTTCGCCTCACGCGGGGCGTCGTCTGTGAGCTCCACCCCGAAGCGGCGGGCCGTCTCGACGACCGCGCGGCGGTAGGTGCGTGAGACGTCGACGAGCACGCCGTCCATGTCGACGAGCAGGGCCTCGGGCTCGAGCACCGTCTCGAGCGCCTCTGAGAGCCTCGCCATGGCCGGCGCGGACCCGGGGCAGGTGATGCGGAGGCACCCGTCGAGCAGGGGCTCGGTCGGAAAGGCCCGTACGCCGATGCCGAGCCCCGCCAGGGCGTCTCGCACCCAGATCGGCTCATCGAAGCCGGCCAGGACGAAGTTCGCGTGGGACTCGCGGGGGCGCGCGCCGAGGCGGGAGAGCAGGTCGGAGAGCAGCGCGCGCTCCCCCCGCACCCGATCCACGAAGCTCGAGACCTCTCCGGCGCCGCGCTCCAGCCAGGCCGAAGCGAGCGCGAGCGAGGGGCTCGACACCGCGTAGGGCAGCCCGGCCGCGCGCATCCAGTCGACGATCTTCTTGGGCCCGGCCGCAAAGCCGACGCGCAGCCCCGCCAGGCCCCAGGCCTTGGACAGGGAGCGCACGACGAGGGCGTTCGGGAGGCCGAGGGCGGTCGCCGTCAGGTCCTCGTCCGCGAACTCCGTGTAGGCGAGGTCCACGAGGAGCAGCGCGTTGGGGGCACCCTCCGAGAGGGCGACGAGGTCCTCGGGCGTCGCGACGGCGCCGGTGGGGTTGTTGGGCGACACGACGGCGATCATGGCGGTCGCCTCGGAGACCGCGGCCAGCACCGCCTCGCGCGGGTAGGCGCCCTCCCGCCACGACACCTCCCGGGTGACGGCGCCCGTGAGGCGTGCCGCGCGCTCGAACATCACGAAGGTCGGGACGGGGAGGATCAGCTCGCGCCCGGGAGCGAGCACGGCGCGGCAGATCCGGTCGATGGCGTCGTCGCCCCCCGCGGTGACCACGACCTGCTCCGCCTCGACGCCGACGCACCGCGCGAGCTCTGCCTCGAGGATGCCGGGCTTGGGGTAGCGCCGGATCACGCCGGGGCCGGCCTCGGCCAGCTGCTCGAGCAGCCACTGCGAAGGCTCGGCGCCCTCGTTGCCGTCGAGGTGGAGGTCCGTGGGCGCCGAGGGTCGAGCCGGCGTGTAGGCGGCGACGCCGGCCACGAAGGGCGACGGGGGCGGACCCTCGGTTGCTGCGGTGGGGGGGCCGGTCACCGGTGCCACGGCTCAGGCAACAATCTGGCTGAGCGGGGAGACCACGATGTCG
>CAZQPP010000530.1:0-5958 GCA_964594295.1 uncultured Myxococcales bacterium
GGCGCCGCTTCCACCACGGGTCCGGGAAGAGCACGTAGACCTCGTCGAAGAGCGGCGCTCCCGGCAGCAGGGCGGGCAGGTGGAGGCGGACGTCGCCGACCATGACGTAGAGGTTGTCGATCCGGCGGCGCGTGCGCCGGCGGAGGATCGCGCGGCACTGGGAGCGGCGGACCTCGCTGGCGAGCAGCACGTCGTTCGGGTGGCGCATGGCCATCGGCACGGCGAAGGTCCCGCGGGCGGCCCCGACCTCCAGCCGGACGCGGCCCGCGCGGGCGGCGGCGCTGAGGAAGGCCTTCACGGAGGCCGGGTCGCGCATAGGATCGACGGCCCCCGGCCCCACGAGGGGCTGGGGCACTCGGGAGGCGACGCGGCGCAGGTCTCCACCGATGAGGCCGCGCGGCGCGGAGCGCGTGGCCAAGCCGGGACGTGGGTCGCTACCCGAGTCGTCGTTGGCGACGAACTCCTTGATCGTAGCGAGGAGCTGCTCGCGATCTCGCATGGGCGAAGGGTTTACGGGTGGGACACATAGGTGTCAATCACGCGGCTATGCAGCCGGTGGCGGCATAGCCGGGGCCCAATGAAGCCGACCGCGCCGCGGAGTGAGGGGTGGGCGCGGAGGTGGGCTGGTGGCGGGGCGGCTTTTCAGCCCCGCTCGCTGTGTGCCTGCGCCTGGTAGGCCGCAGAGGCGGCCTACCAGGGCTCCGGTCAATCGAAGCCGCGGTGTTGCGGAGCCGGAGCGCGGGGTAGCTCCTCAAGAGGATGGACAGGATAGGCAGGCATCCTATCCGGCACACAGGTAGCTTTCTCCTCCTGTTCATCCTGTCCATCCTGTTCGACTCTCGATGGACCGCCCGGAGTCTTTGAGAAGGTACGCGGGCAAACGCGCCAATCACGGGGCCGGATTCCCTTGGCGCTCTGTCTGTGGTTGCCTACACTATTGTCTCGTTTGCGTTTCGGCCCTCGGGCCGTGGCGCTCCCTCCGCTTCGTGTGCGCCCATGCTATCCGGTCTTCTGACTCGAAGCCCGGCCGCGGCTGCAGCTCTGCTGCTGGTGGCTGCGGCTCTGCTTGCCTCGGGCTGCTTCTCTTCGGATCGTGACTTTCAGATGGTCAACTGGCGTGATGTCCCGCGGCTCCAGCCGCCGGACTTCGGCACGCCACCCGTGATCGGGGACACCGCGGAGGACGAAGGCCCGAGGCCCGATCTGCCGGGCGACGTGCCGGCCGACCTGCCCGACGCACCGGCTGACGTCGAGCTGCCCGACGGCGGCGAGGTGTGCGAGGTCCCGGCGGACTGCGACGACGGCGACCCCTGCACCCTTGACCAGTGCACCGGTGACGGCGAGTGCGTCCGCTCGAAGATCCCGGGCTGCTGCTACGAGCACGACGACTGCCCCGTGCCCGACGACCCCTGCGAGATCCCCCTGTGCGTCGGCAACCGCTGCCAGGTGGAGCGGCGGGTCGACGGCGAGTGCTGCCCTCCCGGCCAGTGCCCGACCGTCGAGTGCGAAGACGACGAGCACTGCGCGGTGGACGACCCGTGCATCCAGGGCACCTGCATCGACAGCCTCTGCTACTACCCGAGCGTCCCCGACTGCTGCACGGGCCCGGCGGACTGCGTCGACAACAGCCCCTGCACCGCCGACCGCTGTGTCGAGGGGCAGTGCACCCACACCGCGATCCCGGACTGCTGCGAGAGAGACGCCGACTGCGACGACGGCGACTCCTGCACCGACGACGTGTGCGCGCGGGGGATCTGCATTTACGAGTACAAGGGCGTCTGCTGCCAGGCGGACTGGGAGTGCGACGACGGGAACCCCTGCACCATAGAGCGCTGCGAGGACGGGCTGTGTGTCGAGAGCCCCGCCCCGGTGCCCGGCTGCTGCACCGACGACAGCGAGTGTCTCAGCGACGATCCGTGCACGACGGGCACGTGCGCCGGCGGCCTCTGCCTCTACGAGAACCGCCCCGGCTGCTGCACGACCCACGCCGAGTGCATCCCCATCGGCCGCTGCGTGGTCGGCGCCTGCATTGCCGGCGAGTGCAACTACAAGCACCAGCCCGACTGCTGCGAGGTGGACTCGGACTGCGACGACGGCGATCCCTGCACGGTGGAGGCCTGCGGCCCCGACGGCACGTGCATCTTCAAGCCCTCCGGGACCTGCTGCACCAGCGACGCCTCCTGTGACGACCGCAACGCCTGCACCCAGGACCGCTGCCAGGACACCGGCAAGTGCACGCACCTCGTCGTCCCCGGCTCGGGATGCTGCGGGTCGGTCTCGGACTGCGACGACGACGATCCCTGCACCTTGCAGAGCTGCATCGCGTTCCACTGCGAGTTCAGCGACGTGCCGGGCTGCTGCCGCTCCCCCGTGGAGTGCAACGACGGCGACCGCTGCACCGAGGACGCCTGCGAGCTGGGTGTCTGCACCCACCGGCCCGTGCCCGCCTGCTGCCAGGTCGCCGCCGACTGCGACGACTCGAACCCCTGCACCGTCGACTCCTGCCTCGAGGGCGGCCTGTGCGTGCACGTGCCCGACGAGGGTTGCTGCAGCACCGACGCCCAGTGTCCCGCCTCAGGGCCCTGCAGCGACGGCCGCTGCGTGAACGGCCGCTGCGTGCAGGTGGTCGACTCCGACTGCTGCGACAGCTCAGCCGACTGCGAGGACCTCAACCCCTGCACCCTCGACATCTGCGGGTCGGACCGGCGCTGCGCCCACGTGCCTTCGCCCGACTGCTGCGCGAGCGCCGCCGACTGCAACGACCACAACGAGTGCACCTTCGACACCTGCCTCCAGGGCGAGTGCTTGAACGTGCCCGAGCTGGCGCCCGGGTCGGGCTGCTGCGCCACCGACGCCCAGTGCGCGGGCAGCGACCCCTGCATCGTGGGGCGCTGCGTCGAGTTCCGCTGCCACTACGACGGGGTGCCGAACTGCTGCAGGTCGGTCGCCGAGTGCGACGACGGCGACGGCTGCACGAACGACGTCTGCGGCGCCGACGGCGTGTGCCACCACACACCCATCCCGGACTGCTGCCAGACCGCCTCGGACTGCGACGACGGCAACCGCTGCACCGAGGACATCTGCGAGGCCGGAGGCTTGTGCATGCACAGGCAGCGGGTCGGCTGTTGTCAGATCGACTCCGACTGCGACGACGGCGACCCCTGCACCGACGACCGCTGCGACCCGGCCACGAGCTCCTGCGTCGGGGAGGTCATCCCCGGCTGCTGCGGCCTGCTCTTCTGCAACGACGACAACCCCTGCACCATCGACGACTGCGGGCCCAACGGGGAGTGCGTGCACAGGACCGTGCCCGCCTGCTGCACGACCAACGCCGACTGCGACGACCACAACCCCAGCCCCACAGACGAGTGCCGCGGCAACGCCTGCTACAACGCCCCCATGCCGTCTTGCTGCTTCGAGGACGGAGAGTGCGACGACGGCGACACCTGCACCACCGACCGGTGTGAGGGCAACACCTGCGTCCACCTCGCGGAAGGACCCGACTGCCAGCCCTGCACCTCCGCGGCGGACTGCGGCGCAGGCGACCCCTGCACGGAGGCGGCCTGCGAGGAAGGCCGCTGCATCACCAGGGACATCCAGAACTGCTGCACGCGCAACGCCGACTGCAACGACGGGGACGCCTGCACCAACGACTACTGCGACCAGAACCGCTGCATCAACAAGGAGATCCCCGACTGCTGCGAGTCCATCCAGGACTGCCAGGACGGTGACGGGTGCACCCTCGACTTCTGCCTCGGCGGCCGCTGCAACCACATCCCGTTGGGGCCGCCCCTCTGCTGCCTCGGCCCCGACGAGTGCGACGACGGCAACCCCTGCACCGACGACGCCTGCGATCCCAACCAGGGCTGCGTCAACAGGCCAAACTCGAGGCCCTGCAACGACGGGGACTTCTGCACCACCGGGGACGTGTGCGCCGACGGCGAGTGCGCGGGGAAGCCCACCTTCTGTGATGACGGCGACGTCTGCACCGAGGACATCTGCACCAGCGACGGGGGCTGCATCCACCTGCCCACCGACCTGCCCTGCGACGACGGCGACCCCTGCACGACGGGCGATCGCTGCCTTGTCGGCCAGTGCCGCGGCAACGAGCGCAGCTGCGACGACGACAACGACTGCACCGACGACTTCTGCGACGCTGCGGTGGGTGGCTGCGTTAACAGGCCCAACACCAGGCCGTGCAGCGACGGCGACCCCTGCACCGTCGGCGACACCTGCAGCAACGGCGCGTGTCTCGGGCGGCTCGTGAGCTGCGACGACGGCAACCCCTGCACCGACGACCTGTGCGCCGCCGACGGGAGCTGTGTCTACTCGCTCAACACGGACCCCTGCGAGGACGGCGACCCCTGCACCGTCGGCGACCAGTGCCGGGGCGGTGTCTGCACCGGCCTCCCCGACCCCTGCGAGGACTCGAACCCCTGCACCCTCGACCTCTGCACCGCGGCCGACGGCTGCACCCACCAGGATCAGCCCGGCCCGTGTGACGACGGCGACCCCTGCACCCTCTCCGACAGCTGCTTCGGCGGCGCCTGCGTCGGCAAGCCCATTCCGTGCTCGGACAACGATCCCTGCACCGACGACATCTGCGACCCGGATCTCGGCTGCGTCCACGTCCCCAACGTTGATCCCTGCGACGACGGCGACCCCTGCACCGAGGGTGACCGTTGCACCACCGCGGGGTGCGCCGGCATGCCCGTCGACTGTGACGACGGCGACTTCTGCACGGCCGACTCCTGCGCAGCGACGGGCTGCGTGCACCTCGAGCTTCCCGACTGCTGCCGGAGCGACAGCGAGTGCGACGACAACGAGCGCTGCACCATCGACACCTGCGCCGCCGGCCGCTGCATGCACACCTTCAACCCACAGTGCTGCACGACCGACGACGACTGCGAGGACGGGAACGTCTGCACCACCGACCGCTGCAGGAACGGCACGTGCGCCTCCACCGTCGACCCGAATTGCTGCAACGCCGACGCCGAGTGCAACGACGGCGATCCCTGTACGACCGACCGCTGCCAGGGCAACGTCTGCACGAACCTCCCGAGCGACGTCTGCTGCCGCACGGACGGAGAGTGTGACGACGGCGACCCCTGCACCTACGACAGCTGCACCAACAACCGCTGCGCCCACGCCACCATCCCCGACTGCTGCGGGGACACCATGGACTGCGACGACAGCAACGACTGCACCGCCGACTTCTGCTTCAACAACCAGTGCTTCAACGTGCCCATCGGCGGAGAGGGTTGCTGCAGGACCCACGCGGACTGCGACGACGGCAACGACTGCACCGCGGACCTCTGCCGCGCGGACGGGGAGTGCGTCTACGTGCCCGACCCGGACGCCGGCTGCTGCCTGACCGGTCAGATCCAGGGCTGCAACGTGAGCAACGAGCACGGCTCCTGCCCGGGCCAGCAGGTCTGCGGCGTCGACGGGGCCTTTGGTCCCTGCGACGGCGAAACCCCGGAGGCCGAAGTCTGCGACGGCGCGGACAACGACTGCGACAACCTCATGGACGAGGGCTTCAACGACAACGACGCAGACTCACTGAAGGACTGCGTCGATCCCGACGACGACAACGACGGCATGGTCGACGAGATCGACAACTGCCCCTTGGACTTCAACCCGGATCAGCTCAACTTCGACGGCGACCGGATGGGCGATGTCTGCGACCCCGACGACGACAACGACGGCGACCCCGACGAGACCGACTGCGCGCCGAAGGACCCGGGCGTGACCTCCGGAGGCGAGGAGATCTGCGGTGACGGCATCGACAACGACTGCGACCCCGACACCATCTGCTACTGGGTCGAGCAGGGCGGCCAGGTCTTCCAGATGAGCCCCGTCCCCGGGGAGCAGGGGATCGTGACCTACTACGGATACAGCTGGCCGGACACCTCCAGCGCAAACACCGGCCTCGAGCTGTCGGAGCAGGCGGTCCTC
>CAZQPP010000531.1:0-5941 GCA_964594295.1 uncultured Myxococcales bacterium
TCGTGCCTGAGCTAATGGCTAATGGCTAATGCCTAATCGCTTGTTTTGGGGCTAGTCAATGGGCGCCGCCGCGGAAGCTTCCCGGAGCGCCCGACTGGCGGGGCAGGCGTTTCTCCGGCGAAACTCCACTACCGCGCGGCGTTTCCCGAGAGAAACGCCCCGTCCTCGAGCATCGGGTCTCCAGCCCTTTCTGTGGGCTGCAGAGGCGCTCCCCCTTGACCCGCGACGGCGTTCCTTGCACTCTGGAAACAGCCGTTTTTTTGTAGGAGCCGGTTGTGTCCAGGTGCCGTTGCACGACTAGTGCAGCTGCGGCGATCGCGTTGGTGATCTGCGCGCTGGGGTGCGCCCGCGAGGGGAGCACGGTGGCCGGCGAGCCCGAGCCCCGCGTGATCGTGAGGCCGGCGGTGGCGGACAGCACGCCGGCTCTCTTCCGCGGCCACGAGGGAGCGCTGCCGGTGGGCGCGGAGCGCTACCTGGACGTCCTGCCGGCCTATCGCCTCCCGACCGAGCGCAGGGCCGGGAAGGCAGACCAGTTCGACGACTTCCGCCTCGACCACCCGGAGTGGTACGCCATCACCGTTCCTCCCAGCGAGGTGCGCTCCGAGATGCGCCCGATGGTCGAGTGGGAGCCAATGCAGGCCCTGCTCATGACCGTCGCCGCAACGGGGCTGCCGCCGGAGGTGGACCAGAACATCGCCGAGATGGCCCATGCCGCGGTGCGCACCGCCGGGGTCGACGTCTACCTGGTCTACTCCCACGCGGCCCATCGCCAGACCGTCGCCACGCGCATCGCCGACCTCGGCCTGCTCGAGGAGGAGCAGGAGCGGGTCAGCTGGCTGAGGATGTCGAACGACTCGGTCTGGGCGGTCGACTACGGCCCCTTCTCCGTTCGCGACGGCGACGGGAACCTGGCCTTCGTGGACTTCCGCTACTACCACCAGCGGGTCCACGACGACTCGCTGACACCGCGCCTGGCCAAGGACGTGTTCGACGTCAGCGCCTTCCGCATGCCGGTCGACTTCGAGGGAGGCAACCTCCAGGCGGACAGCATGGGCACCTGCTACACCTCCCGGGGCCTCGTGTGGTTCAACAAGACCCCGCGCGCGGAGCTCGAGGAGCTCTTCGAGCGTTACCTCGGCTGCCGCCGCCTCGTGCTCCTCGAGCCGCTCAAGGACGAGGGCACGGCCCACATCGACATGTTCTTCAAGCTTGTCGACGACCACACCGCCCTCCTCGGCTCCTACACGGAGGAGCAGGACCCGGAGAACATGGAGGTCCTTGACGACAACGAGGCCATCCTCGAGTCCATCGTGCTCGAGGACGGACGCGCCCTCAGGATCATCCGCTTCCCCATGCCGGACAACGACGAGCACACGGTCTGGAGGACCTACCTCAACTCCACCCTGGTCAAGGGGCCTCGCGGCGCCGTGAACCTCTGGCCGACCTATGAGGGCCAGCCCGAGCTCCAGCGGGAGGCCCTCGCTATCTGGCAGTCGGTCCTCCCGGGCTGGACCCACCAGGGCGTCCCCTCGGACGTGCTGATCTCCTGGGGCGGGGCGATGCACTGCATCAGCAGGGCCGTACCGACCGGCAAGCTCAACCGCTGGGTGCGCGGTGGGCTCTGCGCCGGGGGCAGCTGCCTCGCCCTCAGCGAGCACGCCTACGACGGGAGCTGCGTGGACGCGAACGACTGCCGGCAGCTGCGTTGGGTGTGCGGCACGAACGACTGCTCCGGAGCCTCCGCCTGCAACGGGGTGGCCTTCGAGGGCTGCTGCGAGGGCGGCTCCGTGGTCTACTGCGAGTCGGGCTCTCTCCGGGTGAGCGAGTGCAACGGCTCTCCTTGCGGGTGGAGCGTCGAGAAGCGCCTCTACGACTGCGGCGCGCGCGGGGCGGCACCGCCGGCCTTCCCCACCGCCTGCCCGGGCGCATGTGTGCCGCGCTGCGACGGCCTCGACTGCGGGCCCGACGGCTGCGGGGGGACGTGCGGGGTGTGCGGCGAAGGGGAGGTCTGCTCTGAGGGCGCCTGCCTGCCGGCCGACGGAGGCTGCGGCAGCGTCGGCAGCCAGGGGCGCTGCGTCGGAGACACCCTGCTCCTGTGCAGCGCCGGGGGTGAGCTCTCACAGACACGCTGCGCCGAGTGCTGCGGCTGGAGCTCCAAGGTGGCCTCCTTCGACTGCCTCGCGGGCCGGGGCTGCACCGTGTGCCGGCGCCGCTGCGAGCGAAGGACCTGCGGCTCGGACGGCTGCGGTGGGCACTGCGGGAGCTGCGCTCCGAGCGAGATCTGCGACGACGGCGTCTGCGTGGTAGCGCCGCCGGCCGGCAACCCGGGGTCGGGCGGCGCTGCACCGAACCCGCTCGAAGGGGGACTTGGAGGACCCTTCGCGGGTTCGGACCCGAGCGCAGACCCGCTTCAGCCCGTCGAGCCGAACGCGGCGGTGGGGCGCCTGCCCGAGCTCGGCGGGCGCCCGGCGGGGGGCTGCAGCGCTCCCCCGGGGCGGGCGGGGGACGGCGCTCCCCTCGCGGCTTGCACGGCGGCCTTTGGGCTGCTTGTCTTCGGCCTCCGCCGCCGGCGGCGCTGCTGAGCAACTGAGCCTCGTTTCGGAGCTCCGGGAGAGCCGTCGGCGCCAAGCCATCGCCTGCGGCAATTGAGCACAGAGACACAGAGGAACAGAGACACACAGGATGGGCGCGCCAGGCGCCTCGCGCCGAGGCGCGCCGGCCGCAAGCCTGATTGGCTCAAGGTCCTCGCCCGAGGCAGCGCTCAGCAGGCCGGGCTCAGGCGGGACCTCCGCGGCCGGGATCTGCACACTGTCTGCGAGGAGGCGCGCTGTCCGAACCAGGGCGAGTGTTGGGGAGAGGGCACCGCCACCATCATGATCCTTGGAGACGTCTGCACGCGCGGCTGCCGCTTCTGCGCGGTTCGAAGCGGCAACCCCCGCGGCGCGCTCGACCTCGACGAGCCGGAGAACGCGGCGCGCGCGGTCGCGCGCATGGGAGCCCGCCACGTGGTCATCACGAGCGTCGACCGCGACGACCTCGAGGATCACGGCGCCGCTCACTTCGCCGCCACCGTGCGCGCCTGCCGCGACCTGGCTCCGGGCACGGCCGTGGAGGTGCTCATCGGTGACCTCGGGGGCGACAGGGAGGCCCTGCGCACCGTCGTCGAGGCCCGGCCGGAGGTGCTCGCCCACAACCTCGAGACCGTGCGAAGGCTCACTCCCCGGGTTCGCGACCGCAGGGCCGACTACGAGGTCTCTCTCTGCGTGCTCCGGGCTGCCCTGGAGCTGGACCCGGATCTCTCCACCAAGTCCTCGTTGATGCTCGGCCTCGGCGAGACCGAAGGAGAGGTCTTGGAGACCATGGACGATCTCAGGGCGGCCGGAGTGGAGGGGCTCACCCTCGGCCAGTACCTGCAGCCCACCGCCCGCCACCTCGAGGTCTCGGAGTGGATCACACCCGAGGCCTTCGCCGCCTACGAGAGGGCCGGCCTCGAAAAGGGCTTCGCCTACGTCGCCAGTGGTCCTCTGGTGCGCTCCTCGTACAAGGCGGGCACCTTCTACGCCCTGGGCAGGGGGGGATCCACGGCACCACACGAGACAGGGAGTAGCTGATGAGCGACGCAGCCTACGACGTGACCATCATCGGCGCCGGCCCGGGAGGCTACGTGGCCGCTATCCGGGCGGCCCACAACGGGCTGAAGACCCTGCTCGTCGAGGACACCTTCCTCGGCGGCGTCTGCCTGAACGTCGGCTGCATCCCCAGCAAGGCCCTGATCCACGCCACCGATCTGGCATGCGTGCACCAGCACAGCTCGAAGCTCGGGATCACCTACGCGCCGCCCGAGGTGGACTTCTCCAAGGTGATCGCCTGGAAGGACGGCGTGGTCTCCCGGCTGACGAAGGGGGTGGAGCGCCTCGTCGCGGCGCGGGGCGCCGAGATCCGCATGGGCAGGGCGCGCCTCGCCGGCCCCGGTCGCGTGGCGATCACGACGCCCGGCGGAGAGACGAGCGAGGTCGAGACGCGAAACGAGGTGCTCGCCACGGGCTCCAGGCCCATAGAGAACCCCCCCTTCGCCATCGACGACGAGCGCATCTGGACGAGCACCGAGGCCCTGAGCGCGGCCGAGGTGCCCGAGCGCCTCGCCGTCATCGGCGGTGGCGTCATAGGGTTGGAGCTCTCCCAGGTCTTCGCGGGCTTCGGCAGCAGCGTCACGGTCGTCGAGATGATGGACCAGGTGCTCCCGGGCACCGCCAGGGACCTGCTCCAGCCGGTCTCCGCTCAGCTCCGCAGGCAGAAGATCGGCGCGCTGACGAGCTCCAAGGCCTTGGGCTACGAGGAGAAGGACGGAGCGCTGCTGCTGCACGTCGAGACGCGGAAGGGAGGCCACGAGATCGCCTGCGACCGTGTTCTCGTGACGGTGGGCCGCCGGCCGAACAGCGACGACCTCGGGCTCGAGAGCGTGGGCCTCGAGCAGGGCGACGGGGGCTTCGTGCCCGTCAACACCTACCTCGAGACCGAGGTCGAAGGCGTCTTCGCCATCGGCGATCTGAGCGGCGCGCCCCTCCTCGCCCACCGGGCCAGCAAGATGGGCGAGGTCTGCGCGGACGTCATCGCCGGCAAGGCCGTGGAGTACGACCCGGAGGCCGTCCCGGCGGTCGTCTACACCCACCCGGAGATCGCCGTGACGGGCCTGACGGAGTCGCAGGTCCGCGAGCTCGGCGCGGACTGCGTCGTGGGCAAGTTCCCCTTCGCCGCCAACGGCCGGGCCATGAGCATGGACGACACGCGGGGCTTCGTGAAGGTCGTAGCCGACCGCGAAGACGGCACCCTCTTCGGCGTGCAGGCCGTGGGCCCCAACGTCAGCGAGCTCATCGCCGAGGGCACGCTCGCGGTGGAGACCGGCGCGGCCCTCGAGGATCTCGCCGCGACCGTGCACCCCCACCCGAGCTTGAGCGAGGCCCTGATGGAGGCCGCCATGGCCGCGCTCGGAGAGGCAGTGCACGTGCTGCCGAGGTGATCCCTCACGAGCGCTCTTCTTGCCCCGGGCTCCTCGGAAACCTAACCTTGCCGGCCGAGGACGGACGCTTTGTGAGGCTGCCATGTGTGCATCTGTTGGGATGAGACGAGCTGTCTGGCTGCTACTCCTGAGCGCGGCCCTAGTGTTCGCGGGGTGCTTCGGGGAGGGAGACGGCGACTCCGAGCCGTCCTGTGGCTACCCCGCGGCGCCCGAAGGTGCCGCGACGCTCCTCCACGTGTCTCCCAAATGTGCGGGTGCAGAGGCGGACGGCAGCGTGGACCGGCCTTTCGAGACCATCACGGAGGCTCTCGCTGCGGCCGGAGGCGACCCGGCGACCATCCTCGTGGCGGCGGGGATGTATGCCGAGAGCCTCCGGATCGAGAGCGACGGCGTTCAAATAGTCAGCGGCCCAGGCCCCGCCGGCGACAGCCCGGTCGCGGAGTCGCTTCCGCTGGCCGGCATCAAGCCTCCGAAGGGCGAGGTCGGCATCCACGTCAAAGGGGCGAAGTCGGTCACCATCGTCGCCGTCGGGATCTACTCCGCCCACGGAGCCGGGGTCCGAGTGGAAGCGGCGGAGCTCTCCCTGCGCTCGGTCACGGTCATGGACACCCAGCCGGCCCCTGGCGGCACGGGCGGGCACGGCGTGCACGTCCTGAAGGGCTCGGAGCTCGACATGGACACCTGCCTGGTGACCGGGTCCGCCGGGGTCGGCGTGCACCTCAGCGAGGCCGTGGGCATCATCTTGAACAACCACGTCGGCTCGAACGCGGGTGGTGGAATCCGCATCGAGAGGCCGACCGAGCCGGCGCGCGTCGAGAAGAACACCATACAGAAGAACACCCGCTTCGGGGTGGCCATGGTGGAGGCGTGGGGCATCATCTTGAACAACCTCGTCTCGGAGACGGGCTCCTCCGAGGGCAGCGA
>CAZQPP010000532.1:0-5941 GCA_964594295.1 uncultured Myxococcales bacterium
CGCCTGCTCGATGTCGACCCGCAGCAGCAGGTCGCCCTCCTGAAGTCCATGGGGACGCTCCAGCTCGAGCAGCTAGGCGACGCGGACCGCGCCGCGGAGGCCTTCGAGCAGGCTTCGGCCACCGACCCGCAGGACTTCGAGATCTACGAGCTCTTGGAGGCGGCCCACGCCACGCGGGAAGACTGGGGAGCCCTGGCCGACACCTACGAGCGCTGGGCCATGGCCGTGTCCGAGGCCACCGAGCGCGCCGGGGTGTGGCGCAAGCTCGCCATCTTGAGGGAGGAAGCCCAAGACGACAGCGACGGCGCCGTCGACGCCTACTTCCAGGCCCTCGTCGCGGACCCGAAGGACGACGAGGCCCTCGGCGGCCTCGAGCGCCTGCACCGCCTGGCCGGACGACCCGAGGAGCTTGTCTACCTCTACCGCGACATCGAGAGCCGCACGAAGGACCCGCAGCGCCGCGTGGGGCTGCTCCGGCGCGCGGTCTCGGTCTACCTCGAGGACCTCGACGACCCGGACAACGCGCTCCGCGTGCTCGAAGGCGTGCTCGACCTCTCACCCGACGACGAGGGCTCCTTCGACCTGTGGCTCGAGCTCATCGCACGCCTCGAGCAGACCACGCACAAGGCCGACGTGCTGCGCGGGCACCTGCCGAAGGTCAGCGACCCGGTCGTCAAGCGGCGCGTGGCGGTCGAGCTCGGCCGCGTGCTCTTCTTCGACCTCGGCGACGCGCCGGGGGCATTGGAGGCCATCGAGAGCGCCCTCGACCCCCTGGACGAGACCCCCGAGGTGCTCGACCTCAGGGCCGACCTGCTCGAGGCCGTCGACCAGGTGGAGGGCATGCAGGCCGTGCTCGACGTCCGCCTGTCCCGCGCCACGCCTGGCGCCGACCGCGCCGAGGTGAGGCGCCGCATGGCTCGGCTAGCCGAGCGAAAGGGAGAAGAGACCGAGGCCATCAAGATCTACGAGCAGGCCCTCGAGGACGACCAGAGCAACGAAGGCATCCTCGAGAGCCTGGCCGCGCTGTTCTTGAAGCAGGACATGGCCGTCGAGGCCGAGCCCCTGCTCAGCGCGCTGGCCAAGGAGCGCGAGAGGCGCGGGGCGCCGGGCCCCGAGCTGGCCGCCGTCTACCGCCTGCAAGGAGACACGGCCCTCGGCCTCCTCGACCACGACGGCGCCCTCGAGCGCTACAGGCTGGCCCTCGACATCGAGCCCGACAACCTCCACACGAGGCTGCGGGTCGGTGAGCTGGCGCACCAGGCCGGCGAGCGGGACCTGGCCAGGGAGAGCCTCCAGGCGGTGCTGGACGCCGGCGACGGCGTCGAGCTGGCCGAGATGAAGAAGGCCTACCAGGTGCTGGGCGAGATCGCCCTGGCCGAGGGCGACCACGCGGGCGCCCGCGAGAGCCTGGTGGAGGTGATAGCCCTGGATCCCCACAACGAGCAGGTCATCGAGGACCTGGTCACGCTCTCGCTCCGCTACGAGGACTACGAGGGCGCCCTGGACGACCTGCGCACCCTCGCGGGCCTCAAGTCCAACGTGCTCGAGCGCTACGACATCCTCCTGCGCATGGCCGAGGTCGCGCGCGACAAGGCCGGGGACACCGGCCGCGCCGAGAGCCTGCTGCAGGAGGCCGTCTCGGTCCACCTCGAGGGGCGGGCCGCGCGCATCGAGCTGTTGAAGCTCTACAACGCCGAGGAGCGCTTCGACGACACGGTCAGGGGGCTCGAGGATCTGGCGGATGTCGAGGAGGACACCAAGAAGAAGACCGACTACCTGATGTCCGCGGCCCAGGTGTGCAAGGACAAGCTCGAGGATCCGGTGCGGGCCGTCGACATGTTCGACCGCGTCTTGGACCTCGACCCCTCGCGCGTGGACGCCTTCGCCCTCATCGACGCGACGCTCACCGAGCAGCGTGACTGGCACGCGCAGGAGCGGGAGTACCGCAAGATGCTCGACCGCGTCCGCGACCTGCCGAGCACCGAGGACATCCAGTTCAAGCTCTACAGCGGGCTCGGTGAGATCTACCGCTCCCGCCTCGGCGACATGCGCTACGCCGCCGACGCCTTCACCATCGCCCGCGACATGAGGCCCGATCACGTAGCCACCTACGAGATCCTCGCCGACCTCTACGTGCACCTCGACGACCACAGGCGCGCGCTCAAGGCCCTGCGCAGCGTGGCTCGCCTCAAGCCGGCCGACGCCGACGCCCTCGTCACCCTCTACAAGGAAGCGCTCGAGGCCGGCGACGACGACGTGGCGCGGGTAGCCGCTCAGATTATGGTCGTGCTCCGGCGCGCCCCGAGCGAGGTCGAGCGTTACTACAAAGAGGTCACGCGGCCGATGATGGTGCAGGCCCGGGGTCGCCTCGACCTCTCGGGATGGCAGAAGCACGTCATTCCGCCTGGCCCCACCAGCGTGATGGGCGAGGTCTTCGGCATCCTCTACCGAGCCCTCGCCGGCTCCCTCGAGGCCAAGGACCTCCGGGCCATCGGCGTCAAGAAGCGCGACGCCATCGACCCCGACGGCAAGGAGATGCTGGCCAGCGTCCTGCGTCGCTCCAGCCGCCTGCTCGGCCTCGGCATGGTCAAGGTCTACCGCCGCAACCAGCCGGTCGGCATAACGGTCCAGTCCACTATGCCGCCCTGCGTCGTGGTCGGCAGCGACATGCTGAGCGGGCGCGCCGAGTCCGAGCTCGCCTTCCTGCTGGCCCGGCACCTCGCCCTGCTCATGCCGATGCACGCGCTGGCCGCCCTCTACGGGGCCGGCCGCCTCGAGGGCATCCTGCTCGCCGCTCAGCTCTTCTTGGACCCCAGCACCGAGATCCCGGGCTCGGCGGAGGCCCTGGAGGAGGCCGCGAAGGCCATCTCCGCGCATATCGCGCCGGCGGACGCCGAGCGCCTGCGTCGCCTGATGCCTGCCGTCAAGGAGGCCCACCACGATGGCGCCCTGCAGCAGTACCTCGACGACGTCGATCGCGCGGCCACGAGGGCCGGCCTGCTCATCGCTGACGACCTCGCCGTCGCCGCCAGGGGCATCAGCGTAGGCGCGGGCACGGTGCTCTCCTCCCAGCCCGGAGGCGCCCAGATCCGCGACCTCGTGGCCTGGATGCTGAGCGACGACTACCTCGAGGCGCGCAAGATGATCGGCGCCTCGCCTCCCTGAGGCGGCTCCGCGTAACAGGCGCCCGAGAGCCCGGCGCCACCGTGTCAGAAACCCCCTGAGCTCTCGTCTGATTGAAGGCGGCCGCGTGGCCGTCACTTCAGCAGGCGAGGAGCCAAGGGCGTGAGCAGGATACCGAGAGCCGATCGCGAGGGTGTTCAGTTTCGAGCCAGGGTCGACTGCGCGGGAGTGCTGGGCCAGTTCCTAGCCGGCTCGCGCTTCGAGGACATCATCGTCGAGCTGGCTCAGAACGAGATCGACGCGGGCGCGAGGCACACGCGGGTCTTCTTCGGAGCGGGCGAGCTGACCTGCGAGGGCGACGGCCGGCCCGTCGACGAGCGCGGGTGGGAGCGGCTCAGCTTCGTGCTCGGTGCCGGCGCAGAGGTGGAGCCGAAGGTCGGCGGCGTCGGGATCAAGAACCACGGGCTGAGGACCGGGTTTCTCCTGGGAGACGACATCCTCGTCTCGTCTGCCGGAAGGACGGCCTGGCTCACGGCCACCGCCAGCGAGCACGGCCGCTGGCTCAGCCCCGGGGCGGCCCTGGGGGTGGAGCCGGGGGCACCGCGGCGCGGCACCTTCGTTCGAATCCCCTTCAGGACACAGGCGCTTCCAAGCCGGAACCCCGATGTGGCGCCCCTGCGCGTTCCCTCGGAGGAGGCGCTGCAGGAGCTCTTCGAGGGGACGTGCCGCCGCTTCCCGCATCTCTTCCTCGCGGTGCTGCGGCCGCGTGTGCGTGACGCGTGGACGGTGACGATCGGGCGGGAGGGCCTCGGCGAGTGGCGCTTCGACTTCCGCATCCTTCGCGGCGGCAGCACCAGGAGGTTCAGGCGCGAGTGCCGCGTAGTCGGTCCCGGGGGTGAAGAGCTCGTGCACCGCGAAGACGTCGTGGGCGCCGTCGCGCCGCGCGCGGAGCTGGGGGAGAGGCCGGTGCCGGAGCATTTCAAGGCGCGAGGTGGGGCCTGGTGCGAGGCCTCGTGGCGTATCGACTCGCGTGGGCGGCCGCTCCCCTCCTCGGGCAGCCTGCGCTACCCCATCGCCTTGGAGGAGCTTGGTCGCTCCGGGCTCGGCTTCCACATGTCGGCCCCCTTTGCCCTCGACGCGCAACGCCAGAGGCTCTCCGAGAACGCCGCGGAGCACAACGAGACCTTGCGCGATGCGGCAGAAGACGCCTTCGTCGCGGTCCTCGCGGGCGAGCTGGTCCCGCGGTGGGGGCCGGCGGCTCTCGAGCTCTTGCGGGATCCAAGCCTTCCGGAGGCGGCCGGTGTTGGAGAGGGCAACACCGAGACAAGGAACAGGTCGCAGGATCTCGTGGACCGCCTCGCCCTGGCCGGAGGGATTCCCTTGCGGCGCAAAGGGCGGAAGCGGTGGCCCACGGCGAAGCTCAAGAAGGACGGCTTCGCCTTCGTCATCCCAGCCTACAATGACGTGCCACGGGTCGACCCGATCCTGTCGAAGCTCTGCCCGCCTCGAGAGCGGCAAGTGGATCCCCGGACGCCTGGCTTCGTGCTGAGAGCGCTGTCGGTCTCCGAGGAGTGCGGCAAAGCCTACGCACAGTTCGGCCCAGGGCAGGTCATCCTACGTTCCATGGTGCCCGGTCTTTCGGTCGACTTCCCGTGGGCTGACGAGCAGGAGCGGCTTGCGATCCTCGGAGATCCCGAGCACGGCCGGCTGGTCCTCGAGGTCTTCCAGCACATCGCCGAGACCTCGCGTCGCGCGGGGGGCGACGCCGGTTGGCGCGGCATCGGGGACATGATCCTCCTCCCCGACGCGGCGTGCCGGCCCCGCCTGGCTTCCGAGCTCTTTCGGGCGCCAGCGATGCCCCCGTCGGTCCCGGGCCTAGAGGACCCGCCCATCCTTCACCCCAGCCTGCGCAACCATCCCGCGGTGGGGCCCAGCGTGCTGGGCGTCCCGGCCTTCGACCTCGACGCGCACCTTGGGCGCCTGAACGCCGAGCGCTGGCCCGAGCCTACCCGGCGCTCCTTCTGGACCTGGCTGAGGAAGGCCTGGCGCGGATTGAAGGCAGAGGCTCGGACCCACCTGAAGGGGCAGCCGATCTGGCCGACGGAGCGGGGCGATTGGGTCTGCTTCGGCGATCTTCGCCGACCGAAGGACGCCAAGGTCCGGCGCTTGCTCGGCGACGAGATCCACCTCCCCGAAGCGGCCGTGATGCGACTTCACGGGGTGCGTGCTGACGGCCGAGGGGACTCCAGAATCGCGACCCGCCCCCCGGTTGACGCCATCCGCCGGTGGTTGGAGAGGCGCGCGGAAGACATCCGTGGCGCCGAAGATGGCCTGAGCCTGCTCCTCGAGGACGAAGGCCTCGCGCCGCTGGCTCGCGAGGCCGCCGCCGAGCACAAGACCTACGCCGGCGACGGCACCTTCAAGGCCGTCACGGACCTCCACCTGCCGACACAGGCGGTGAAGGCGGTCGAGCTGCGACCCTCCGCGCTCCTGGGCGGCAAGAGGCCACGGGTCTACCGAGCGCTGGGAGCTCGCACCCAGCCGTCCTGCCTTGCGCTGCTGGAAGCGCTGGTGTGCGACCCGCGAGAGGGCCTCTTCCTGCCGCGGGTGGAGGCCCTGGCAGACGCGATCGGACGTGGAGCAGCACCCCAGGAGATCGTTGTCGGCCTGCCGTTTCTGCCCATCGTGCCGGTCGCCGGAGAGCTCTTGAAGCCATCCCACATCGTGCTCGCGCGCAAGGCGCCGTGGTGGGGGACCTGGAAGCGCCTCGTGGACCCCGCCACGCTCTCGGTTGCGCAGCGCCTTCGTACAATGAAGA
>CAZQPP010000533.1:0-5904 GCA_964594295.1 uncultured Myxococcales bacterium
CACGCTCACAACCACTACGGGGACAGGGACCGCCGCGGCGACGCCTGCGACAACTGCCCGGACGTCGCCAACCCGGGCCAGGAGGACGAGGACGCGGATGGCGTCGGCGACGCCTGCGACCTCTGCCCGGGGGTCGTGAGCCCCGACAACGACGACGACGACGGCGACGGCAAGGGCGCTGCCTGCGACAACTGCCTCTCGGTGTCGAACCCGGGCCAGGAGGACGGAGACGCCGACGGAATCGGTGACGCCTGCGATCTCTGCCCCGGGGTGGTGAGCCCCGATAACAACGACGACGACGGTGACGGTCGGGGCGCCCCCTGCGACAACTGCCTCTCGGTGCCGAACCCGGGCCAGACCGACTCGGACGGGGACACGCTCGGGGATGCCTGCGACAACTGCCACCTCCTGCCGAACCCCGACCAGTCCGACGTCGACGGGGACGGCGTCGGCGATGTCTGCGACAACTGCGTGCTGGTGCCGAACCCCGACCAGGCCGACTCGGACGGGGACGGTATGGGGGACGCCTGCCAGCCCTAGGGGCGCCGGGACGCTCCCCTTTTAACGTCACCTCGTCTCCGGGCATCCAGGGGTGAGCCACACACACGAAACACCGGAGCCCCCGATGCGAACCTCTCTCACTCTGAGCCTCATGGTCCTCCTCCTCGTGCCTGCTCTGGCCTTTGCGCAGGCCCAGCCCCCGCCCGAAGGCGCCGATCGCCCCAGGCGCGGGGAGCTGAAGAAGCGCATGGAGGCCGCGCGAGCCAAGCTGCTGCGCGAGGTCGTTGGTCTCGAGGAGGCCCGCGCCGTCGAGGTCGAGGAGGTCCTGAGGCGCTTCCACCCGGAGCGCAAGAAGCTCAAGACCGAGCTGCGCAAGCACAAGAAGGCCGTGCGCGCGCTCTTGAAGGCGGACAGCGACGACGAGCAGGCCTACGAGGATGCCCTCGCCGGTGTCGATGCCGCGCACAAGGCGCTGGAGCAGCTCCGTGAGGCGGAGAACGACGAGGTGAAGCGTCTCCTGAGCGCGAAGGAGCGGGCGAAGCTGTACGGCGGCATGAACCGCATGCGCCGCCACCTGCACCGCGCCTTCAAGCGGCACCGCCGCGGCGGGAAGGGAGGCGGCATGGGCCGCGGCCACGGCCCGCGCGGAGGCCCGCCCGGCGGCGGCCCCGGATTCGGCCCCGGATTCGGCCCCGGGCCCGACTGCCCCGCCGGTGACTGCCCCTTCGGCGACGAGCCACCGGACATGGAGCGCTAACCCACACACTCTCTCCCTGGGATTGGCGGGGCGCCGCGCAGACAAGTGCGGCGCCTCGGCTTTTTTTGGGGCCGCTGGCCGGGGCGGGGCCTGTTCAACACAGAGGCACGGTGAAGGAGAAGGAGAACGCAGAAGCGCAGAGGCGCGGAGGCGCAGAGGCAGAGCGAAGGGGCAGGTGGCCGTTCGGCCGGGTGCGTGGTAGGGGGAGCGCCATGTCCCGCGATGGCAACAGCAAGCATCGCCGGTCGAGCTCCGAGCAGGCAGTGCGCACCGTCGCCATCGGTCTCGGCGCAAACATCTGTGACCCCGAGACCCGCGTCGTCGAGGCTGCCGACGCCTTGTGCAGCGCGGGCTGGCTGCGCTCCGCGCGGGTCTCCTCGCTCTATCGCAGCCGGCCGGTCGGCGGGATCCCCCAGCCGGACTTCGTCAACGCCGTGGTCGTGGGGGAGAGCGAGCTGCCCGCCCGCGAGATCATGGGACACGGCCGGGCCCTCGAGGAGGCGGCCGGGAGACAGAGGACAGTTCGCTGGGGGCCCCGGTGCCTGGACGTGGACCTGCTCATCGCGGGTGACGAGGTGAGCCGAGGCGATGACCTGGTCCTGCCGCACCCTGCCATGGCGGATCGGGCATTCGTGCTCGTGCCCCTCGCGGAGGTCGCGCCCGGGCTGAGGCATCCCGTGCTGGATCGGACAGCTGGGGAGCTGCTCACCGCCCTCGCCCCGGGGCCGGGCGCGGTCGCGAGGATCGGAGAGCGCGCTTGAGTCCGCGGCTCGCTCTCATGCTGTTGCTCCTCGGGAGCGGCTGCGCTCGCTCTGTCCCGGTGGCCGGGCACGGCCCCGTGAGAGCCGTCGCGGGGCCCGGCCCCTCGAGCGCGGCTCACTCGATGTCCTGGTTCTCACTCGAGTCGCGTCCCCATCACGTGATCGACGCGCTCCTCGACGCGCCGCCCTCCCCGCAGCCGCGCGCGCCGATGCTCGCGCGCCTCTTTCGCCTCGCGACCCGCATGTCGCCCGAGGAGCCCTTCTGCTGGGTCCGCCTGGCCTTCTTGAATCTCCGGGAGCGCAGCAGGCCGGACGCGCTGCCGGAGGTCTTGAGGATCGCGGACCGCCTCGAGGCCTCCGCCCCCGACGACCCCGACCGCCTCTTCCTCGACGGCTACCTCCACTGGCTCGTGGCGAGCGCCTCCCCCGACCCGCCGGCCGGCGGGGCCGCGAAGCTGGCTCGCGGGGGGCTTCGTGCCTCTTGGGGGAAATTGCTACGACGCCACCCGAGCTACGAGGGCCCGGGTGGCGTCGGCGTTGACTGGCTACGAGAGCAGCTTCAGAGCGCCCGGCAGTAGCCGTACGGGTCGCACCACCCGCCGGAGGGGCACTCGCTGTGCACGGTGCACGGGAAGGCGGGCGTGCACCAGCCGACCTCCTGGTCGCAGATGTCCATGCCGGAGCAGTCGAGGTCTACCTCGCAGGCCGGTGAGGGCAGGCAGGTGCCGTGGAGCCCGCAGATCATGCCCGTCGGGCAGTGGTCGTGGGCCTGGCAGGCCGGGATGGTGTAGCAGAGGCGGTCGGTGGCGCAGTAGGCGCCGGCGCCGCAGTCGAGGTCCGAGGCGCACTCGTCGACGACGTAGCAGAGGGAGTCCGAGCCGCACAGGCTGCCCATGGGGCAGTCCGAGTGGCGGCGGCAGGTGGAGACCTCCACCGCGCAGCTGCCGTCTGCGAGGCAGGCCATCCCCGGGCCGCAGTCGAGGTCCGTCTGGCAGCCCACCGAGGCGACCTCGTAGCAGTAGCCGTTGGTGGCGCACATGGAGCCGGCCGGGCACTCGAAGTCGGCCTGGCAGGATCCTTCGGGCCAGCAGCTCCCGTCTACGCCGCAGTAGAAGCCTGCCGCGCACGCGAGATCGGAGTCGCAGCCGTAGGATGTGCAGCAGGCGCCGTCGTCGGCGCAGTAGGTGCCGACCGGGCACTCGAAGTCGAAGGAGCAGAAGTGGGCCGGCTCGCACAGGCCGTTCAGCCCGCAGATCGAGCCCGGGCCGCACTGGCTGTCCACCGAGCACGCTCCGGTGGGGTAGCAGGCGCCGTCCGCCGAGCAGTAGGTGCCCGCGGGGCAGTAGTGGTCTGACGTGCAACCGCCCATGTAGCGGCAGATGTTGCGAAGCGAGCAGACCATGTCCACGGGGCAGTCCGCGTCGATCTCGCAGGCCGTGGCGACCGGGGGCAGCGGGGCGTCTTCTACGATGATGCAGCCCGACAGGAGCAGGGCGCTGAGGGCGAGGGCTCTTGAGGCGTGGGCGATGACCGTGTTCATTGTGGCACCCCTTTGGCTAGGCGAACGACCTTTGGACGCCTCTGGGTCGCCGGCATTCACCGTCTTCCCTACCTTTTCCCTTTCTTGCAAGCGGGATCGCCCTTGAGCCTCGAGATCCGCCTCTTAACCGCGCCTGCCCGCGCGTGCTTCTTGCTCTTGTCCAAGAAGGCCTCGTAGACGGCAAGCGCCTTCCTGCACTGTCCCTGCTTCTCCAAGATGGCGCCGACGAGCAGGTAAGCCTCGGCCATCTCCGGGGTCTTGCCGTAGCTCTGCTCCATGCCGGTCAGCTCCCTCAGGGTCGACTCGAAGTTGTTCTCCCGCGCGTAGCTCTCGCCGATGCGCAGCCACGCGCGTGGGGCGAGCTTGTCCTTCGGGTAGCGCCGGATGAGGGTGCGGTAGATCGAGCGGGCGGCCCGGTAGAGCCCCCTCTCGAAGCGCTCGTTCGCGGCCGACATCATGCCCTTGGGCTCGGTGGGCAGGTCGTCGGGGAGGGGGGCCGTGCTGATGCCGAAGCGCTCGTCGAGCAACTCGGAGAGCTGCTGGAGCTGCTTGCGGATGCGCTCGAGCTGGAAGGCGTACTCCTCGTTCTTGCCCTGTAGCCGCCTGATCCCGAGCTCGACGGCCTCCATGCGCGAGACGAGGCCCGTCACGTTGGTCCGTAGCTCGTTGCGCTCGTCCAAGACGAGCTGGTGCAGGTTCTCGACCCGCTTGGCCAGCGTCTCCTCGGTCTCTTTGTGCTTCTCGTCGGCCTTGGAGAGCTGGTCGACCTTGGTCTTGAGGCTGCGGTACTGCCCCATGGTGGGGCAGCCGGGGAGGAGCAGGAGCGCGCAGAGCGCCCCAGCCCAGCCTGCGAGGCCCGGGCCGGAGCGCGGCAGCGCTGAGATCCTTGGCACGGCGAGTCTTACTGGATGTTGGTCTCGACGCGCCGGTTGCGCCACCAGCAGCTCTCGTTGTGGTCGTGGCAGACCGGCCGCTCCTCACCGTAGGAGATGGTGCGCAGCCTCGAGTTGGGGATGCCGTGGCCCTTGAGGGCACGCTTCACGCTGTTGGCGCGGCGCTGGCCGAGGGCCAGGTTGTACTCGTCGGTCCCGCGCTCGTCGCAGTGTCCCTCTACTACGGCCGAGCCCGGCTTCGTGCGCATGCACTCGGCGTTCTCGCGGACGACCTGCTGCCCCTCCGAGGTGAGCACGTACTCGTCGAAGTCGAAGTGGGCCGGCCTGATCTCGCAGCCGGCGACGCAGGCGCCGTCCACACACTTCTGGCCCGGGGCGCAGCCGCCGTCGTCGGTGCACTCGACGTCGGGCACGCAGCTCCCGCCGACGCACTTCTGCCCGGCGGGGCACGGGTGCTCGACCGAGCAGGCGGCGCCGCACTGGCCGGTCTGGCCCGTCATCCAGCACTTCTGACCCGTCGCACAGTCGAGGTCGCTCGTGCAGCAGCCGGACTGCCTGACGCAGGTGCCGGCGGGGCCGCACTCGTCGCAGGCGGCGGGGCACTGGGCCTTGTCGCGGCATTGCTTGCAGGTGCCGTCCACGCACACCTCGCCGTGCTCGGCGCAGTGCTGGTCCGTTTCGCAGTTCGGGTACTTGGGCCCGCACCCGGAAAGGAGCACCATCGCAAGGAGAGAGGCTGCAAGCGGGGCAAGCCCACGTTTCGTGTGGCTCATGGAGTTCCTCCGTATGTGCCCGTAGGAGACCGCATGTTGAGCGAGCGCCGTAACCTATGGCGTGGTTTTTTTGTTGTCAATCGCGAGTGACGCCGAAGATCTCTAGAACGGACGGGTTGCGTCCGGTGTCGGCAGCGGAGCCGGTTCTCCCCCGGAGCTGAGCACCACCGCGGCGGCGACGCCGCCGAGGACCACCGCGCCGGCGGCCGTCCAAAACCACCACTTCCCGAGCAGGCCCGACCCGGCGCCGGCCTGCGTCGCGGCCTCGGCGGCGGGCTTGAGCTCAAACGAGATCTCGTAGGACTTGCCCCCCTCGATGTCGACCTCCTGCTCCGCGGGCATGTAGCCGCGCGCGGTGGCCTGCAGCTTGTGCTTCCCCATCGGGATCTCGCCGTCGAAGGGGAGCTTGGAGAAGGACTTGCCGTCGAGGAGCAGCGACGCGCCCTCGACGTTGCACTTCACCACAGCCACACCGGCGAAGGGGAGCAGGTCGAGCTCGAGCTCCATGACCTGGCCCGCCTTCAGGTCGACTACCTCGGTGCGCTCGGCATAGCCGCGCTTGACCACGCGGACGGTGTGGCTCCCCGGGCTGAGGTGGACGACGCCCTCGAAGGGCACCGTCCCTACCGTCCGCCCGTCGATATCGATGCGGGCGTTGGTGGTCAGCGAGTACACGATG
>CAZQPP010000534.1:0-5891 GCA_964594295.1 uncultured Myxococcales bacterium
ATGACCGGCCCGTAGCGGAAGCTGAAGCTCGTGCCGGAGAAGCCCGGGTTCGCCGCGTCGACGCCGTAGTTGTCGCCGGGTCGCGGGAACCAGCGCAGGCCGGCCCGGGGATCACCGGCCTCCATGGTGTCGGCGAGGGGGAGGCGCTTGGTGTCGATGGCGAAGCTGTCGGTCAGGATCTTGAAGCGCGGGTCCGAGCCGATGTAGCCGGCGAGCAGGGACTCGAAGCGGACCTGGTGGCGCAAGCCCCACAGCCACGCCGACATGTCCGCGGTGCCGAAGCCGCCCACCCCGGGCATCGTGGGCTCGGTGCGCAGCCAGGAGAGGGACTCGATGAGGGCCTGTAGCATCAGCTCGCGGCTCGTCTCCACCTCGGGGCTCATCGCGAGGTCGAAGAAGACGGACTCCCCGGTCTCCGGGTTGAAGGAGGCGAAGCCCATAGCTTCGCCGGCGTCGCGGGCGGCGAGCAGCTTGTCGGTGAGGGCCACCTTGGTGAGGTAGCCGCGCCAGAAGGCGCCTCCCGGGATGCCTTCGTCGTCCCAGACGGCGCGGAGGAAGCGGGGCAGCCAGGCGTTGAAGATCTGCGTGGCGACGGCGTCCTCGGGCTCGTCGGGCCCGAGCTGGTGGTAGAAGGTCTCCACTCCGGAGGCGGCCCTGTAGCCACGCTCGCCCCAGGCGCGGAGCCGCTCCGCGACCTCGTCGAAGGCGGCGGCGTCGGCGGCGTAGAACACGCCGAGGCGGGTCTCGGAGAGGCCGTGCGACTCGCCCGTGTCGTGGACCCTCTTCGCCACCTCGATGGCGTCGAGGAGGAGGGGAGCGAAGCGCTCGCCGAGGTTGGAGGTGTCGTCCGCCTGGACGGCGGCCATGCTCTCCGCGTCTGCATCGCCGGCGCCCGCCAGGGCCTCGAGGCGCACCCGGATTCGATCCGCGCGGTAGCCCGTGTCCCATGGGCCGCCGATGTACCAGGGGTCGTCCCAGAGCGCGTTGTCGGTGGCGATGCCGCCGGGGTCGTTGTTGGCGTTCAGGATGAACCCGCGCTCGGGGTTGAGGGCCTGCGGAGTGGACTCGAAGGGGATGACGCAGCGGTAGGGGTCGGTCTCGCCGGCCTCGTAGTCGACGTTGCCGTCCTTCGTCGGGATCTCGAAGCCGCCGTAACGGGTGCCGTCGAGGAGCATCATCGGGTTCGCGCCTTCGACCCAGCGCCCCTCCTCGTCGCGTTCGAGGTAGCCCCGGCACGGCGTGGCCTCGAAGACCGTGTAGAAGACGCCCCCCTCGCTGTCGGCCCCGCAGATGTTCTGCGAGGTGGCGAAGAGGCGGCGGGATGCCTCGCGCATCTCCTCGACGTTGCGGGCGTGGCCGAAGGCGTCGGAGGCCTCGATGACCGATGTCAGGTCGAAGGCCGCGTAGTCGTAGCTGACGGCTGTGAGCTTGCCGTCGCCGTCGCTGTCGCCGGGGATGACGAAGCCCCCGGTCGTGGCGACGAGGGCCTCTCCCTCGCCGGGGACGGTGTCGGGCTCGGCCTCGCGGCCCTCGACGTCGACGATCATGCGCCCGTCGAAGGTGACGAAGCGCGGGTGGGTCTCGGTGCGTCCCTCGCTGCCGAGGATCGGGACCGCCTTGACCACGTAGGCCTCGTCCACGCGCTCGAGGGCCTTCCACTCACCCTTGAAGAGGCTCTCGAGGGGCAGGCCGTCATCCCCGAGGCGGAGCTCCTCGCGGTACCAGTCTGCGACGTCCCCGCGGAGCTGGGTCTGGCTCCACGCTACCGAGCCGTTCGTTCCCACCGCCAGGATCGGCAGGGTCGGGATTACCAGCCCGAGCTGGTGGGTGTCTTCGCCGCCGAGGACCGAGGTGTCGAGGCCCACCTGGTAGAAGATCGAGGGCACGTCGAGGGGGAGGTGTCCGTCTCCGGCGAGGAGGCCGGCGCCGTCCTTGGTGGCGGCGCCGCCCATCGCCCAGCAGTTGGAGCCGAAGTCAGCGCCGCGGCTGCGGCCGAGGCGGCGCTCGAAGGCCTCCAGCTCGGCGTCGAGGGCGTCGAGCATGCCGGGGGGCATCGCGAGGGTGAGCGCCGCGCCCGCGTGCTGCGGCCGCGGGGTCTGGGTGCTCGCGCCGGGTACGGCCCCCGGGTGCTCCGAGGGCATTGGGCCCGGCTCGAGCCCGCCGGCTCCTTCGAGCCCGAAGCCCGCCGTCGAGCTGACCGCACGGGCGGGGGCGACGCGGCCCCAGACGTCCTCGAGCACGCCGGCCTTGCGCAGCTCCTCGAAGGGCGCGCCGGTGGCGACGCTCGACAGGGCGGCGGCGCTGCTGGAGCGGCCGATCTCGCCGCCGTGGAAGCTGCTCTCGAAGATGACCACGGTGATCAGAGCGCCTATGTCCACGATGTCGAAGGGGTCCATCAGGTCGGCCGGATCGGAGGACCCGAGGAGCGAGCCGGCGAGCTTGAGCTCGGTCGGAGGTGCCGCGCGCTCCTCGCGCACGGCCTCGATGTAGGCGTTGACTCCCGCCGCGAATGCGGCGGCGGTCTCCAAGAGCTCGCCAGAGAAGCCTGCCGCGATGCGCTCCGCGATGAAGCTCATGCCGAGCAGGCGGGACTCGAGGTCGGAGCTGAGCCCGATCTCCCCGAGCAGGGCGCTCATGTTCCCGCGCGCGAGCCGGCGGCCGAGGTCGAGCATGAGGTAGCGGTCCCGGGCGGTCACGAAGCCCTGGACGAGGGCGAGGTCGTGCCGGCTCTCGGCGTAGATGTGGGGGACGTTGCCCTCGGTGCGTACCACGTGGACCGGCGCGCGCAGGCCGGGGAGGCTCCAGGACTCGGTCTCGGGGACCGAGAGCAGCAGGTCGACCGGAGCTGGGGGCCCGGGGTCGGCCGCCTCTCCGCCGTCGCCGGGGAGGTCGACGGCCTCTCCGTCGGCGGTCGGGCCCGAGTCTGCTTCGCCGCCGCCGTCCTCCACCGCCGGGCCGGGGTCCTCGACCTGCGTGGGCTCGCTCTTCTCGTCGGAGCAGCCGGAGAGCGCCGCGCAGGCCGCGTAGAGCGAGAGGAGGAGGAGGGCGGAGGCCTGTCTGAGAGACATCGAGCGAACCTCGGGCGCTGGGACCGGAGCTGCCGTGACGAGCGGCGGCCCAGACCTCTAGCAGCCTGTCGCGCATAGCGCACGACAGGCCGCCCGCCCTCAGCCGGAGCAGTGCTTCTCGAAGAGCTCGGCGACCATGGTCCACGCCCGCTCGAAGTAGGCGTAGGTCTCGGGCCACTGCGGCTCCGTGTCCCACTCGCTCACAGGCCAGCCAAGGTGGTGGATTCCGACCCGCGTGCCGTCTCCGTCGGGCTCGAAGAGGAGCACGACCCAGGTGTGGCGGCTCCGGGTGTGGTCGAGGTGGGGCGGCGCGTTCCAGGTGAAGGAGAGCATGCGCCCGGGCAGGAAGCTGAGCACGCGGCAGCCCTCGCTCCCTTGCGCGCCCGTGGGCGCGTCTTTCACGAAGTAGATCTCGAAGAGGCCGCCGGGCCGCATGTCGACCTTGGCGCCGTCGATCCACCAGGCGGCGAGGCCTTCGGAGGAGGACCAGAGCTTCCAGGCGCTCATGGGCTCCGTTGGCACCCTCACTTCGCGCACGATGGCGCCCCCCGCGATGTCGTGGGCCGCGGCGAAGGTGAGCTGGGCGACATTCTGCGTGTTGTCGTTCATTCGGCGGCCTTCGTCTTCAGGGGCACGATGCGCAGGGCGTTGTCGGTGAACAGCGGAATCAGGAGGCGTTTGCGCTTGGCGTCGTAGGCGATGTCGGCCGGGGCCTGGGTCTTGGACACCGCCACGGTGAAGGGGCCTCCCGGCTTGCCGCGGTAGACGGCCTGTCCGCTCCAGCTCGCCACAAGGAAGCTGCCGTCCTCCAGGCGCAGGAGCCCGTCCAGGCTCCCCTTTGGGAGCTTCTGCTCGTCGTGGATTTTCCCGGCGTCGATCCGGCAGAGGATGTTCGAGCGGAAGCTGACGACCCAGATGCCGTCGTCGCCGGCGACCAGGCCGTTGGGGCCCGAGAGCTCGGTCGACTCGATGATGATGAGGGGCTTCGTGTTCGGGGCGATCTGCCACACGGCGTCGCTGCCGGACGGGCCGAGGCCTTTGGGGCCGGCGGTCATGCCGCTGTCGGTGACGTAGACCACGCCGCCCGGGCCGACGGCGAAGGCGTTCAGGAAGGTGGCCCCGTCCACCGCGATGGGCCCCTTGGCCTCTCCGGTCTTGCGGTCGAAGCGCCTGACCAGGTTGATGTCGGCGACGTAGAGCGTATCCCCCACGATGGCGAGCCCTTTGGGGGCGTTCAGCTTGCCGCCCCGCCCGCCGGCGCCGATCCACTTCAGCGCCTTCACCCTGCCGTTGGGCGCCAACCGGCTGATGAAGCCGTCGCCGTCCACCCCGACCGGTGAGCCGGAGATGTTGCTGACGAGGTAGACGTCGGCCACCTCGTCGTGGACGACCGACTCGGGGGTCTTGAAGCCGACGCCGGAGATGGTCGTCGGCCCCGCGGCCGTGGCGCCCGTGGGCGCGATGAGTAGCAGCGCCAGGGCCGGCGCGAGGATCTGTGTGCGCATGGTCTCCTCCCTCGAAGACAGGCCTCGTCGCTACACGGGTGCGTCTCGGGGTGCAAGCTGGTATTGGGCGCGGACCCCAACACCTCCGGAACCATGGCCGACACGACAAAGCCCCTCATCGTGACTCCGACCTACAACGAGGCGGAGAACCTGCACCTCCTCCTCGAGGCGGTTTTCGAGGCCCTGCCGTCGGTGCACGTGCTCGTCGTCGACGACAACTCGCCGGACGGGACGGGGAAGATGGTCGCCGCCCTCGCCGAGCAGGACGCGCGGGTGCACCTGCTCTCCCGCCCGGGCAAGCTCGGCCTCGGCTCGGCCTACGTCGCCGGCTTCAAGTGGGCCCTCGAGCGTGACTACACCCACGTCTTCGAGATGGACGCTGACCTGAGCCACCAGCCCTGCTACCTGCCCCAGTTCCTCGAGAAGGCGGGGGGCTCCCCCGACGCCTGCGACCTGGTGCTCGGCTCCAGGCGCATCCCCGGCGGCGGCGTGGAAGGGTGGGGCCCCGGCCGACGCTTCCTCTCCTACGGGGGCACGCTCTACGCCCGCACCATCTTGGGCCTCCCCTACACGGACCTGACCGGCGGCTTCAAGTGCTTCAAGCGGGAGGTCCTCGAGGACCTCGAGCTCGACACCGTCAGGAGCGAGGGCTACTCATTCCAGATTGAGCTCACGTGGCGGACCCACCGGAAGGGCTACGTCATCGGCGAGGTCCCTATCATCTTCCCCGACCGCGAGGCCGGGGCGAGCAAGATGAGCAAGGCCATCTTCGCGGAGGCCGTGAAGATGGTCTGGAAGCTCCGCTTCTCGAATTGGCCGGAGGGCAGGTAGCCCCCGGCGCGGTGCCCAGGGGCAGAGTCGAACTGCCGACACCGGGATTTTCAGTCCCGTGCTCACAACGCTTTGGCCCCCTAGAACATTGGGCGTACTTGGGCTCTCTTGACTCTGGTACACAATCTGGTACACAAAGGGCACCGAAAAACTCCCCGGCGACACCGACTGCGGAGGTGCTCATGGCCAGGAAGAAAGGACCCGCGAAGCTCCCGAAGAACATCATCCGGCGACCGGGCCGAGAGGGCTACTACATCAACGTCATGATCGACGGGCGGCTCTTCCGGCGAGGGGCCTACTCGACTCTTGACGCGGCTCAGATAGCCCTCGGGGAGCTGCGAAAGGAAGCCGAGCGCCGGGACCTGGGCCTGCCCAAGCGCTCGACCATGAGCCTCGAGGACTTCGCCCGGCGCCTCTATCTCCCCTGGGCGAAGGTCCACAAGCGGGAGTCTTCCTGGCGGCGGGACGAGCGCACCCTGCGCGCCCG
>CAZQPP010000535.1:0-5882 GCA_964594295.1 uncultured Myxococcales bacterium
GGTTTTTCCTGGTTGGGGGGGCTCAGATTAGAGTCGGCTGTGAGGTTGTCAACGCCTCGAGCGCGGCGGTGTGGAAGCTGCGGCGGAGCTCCTTGATGCCCTCGCGCTCCCGTGAGGGGTGCACGCGGTTGGTCAAGAGCACGCAGACGACCTGGCGTCGCGGGTAGATCCACAGGCTCGTGCCGGTGAAGCCGAGGTGCCCGACGGTGGTCCGGGACGCCAGCCTGCCGGCCTGCGACTCCGAGCCGGAGGCCCCGTCGAAGCCGAGGCGCCAGGAGCCGCCGGTCCCCACCCTCGCCGGGTCCCAGAAGCGGCGCACCGTCTCCGGGGCGCAGGCGTCCCTGCGCCGGTCGTGGCAGGTGTCGAGCAGGGCCTGGGCCACGAGACCGACCGAGCGCGCGTTGGCGAAGAGCCCCGCGTGGCCGGCGCAGCCGCCGAGCAGGTAGGCGTGCTCGTCGTGCACGTGGCCGCAGATGAGGCGACCGCGCCACGGACAGCGCTCGGTGGCGGCGGCGTCTGTGAGGGGGGGCTCGGAGGTGTGGGCCACGCGAAAGCGTCCCCCCGCCCCGAGGGCGGAGAGGTGGGTCTCGAAGAGCGCCGGCAGCGGCAGGCCGGTCCTCTTCTCCAGCGCCCAGCCGAGGAGCATGTACCCGAAGTCCGAGTAGAGGGCCTCGGCGCGCGGCTGAGTCGCGGCGGGCAGCTCGGCGATGCGGCGCGCGAGGGCCGCCCGTGCCTGGGCGGGCAGAGGCAGGTCCGCGGGGTCGAAGGACTTGAAGAGCTCCTCGTAGGGCGCCAGCCCCGACCGGTGGCCGAGGAGATCCGCCCAGGAGGCGGGGGCGAGGAACTTCGGCTTCGCCAGGTGGCGCAGGTCCCGCTGCACGCGCGCGCCGAGGTCGAGCTGGCCGTCGGAGTGCAGGCGCATGGCGACCAGGGCGGTGCCGAGCGCCTTCGTGAGGCTCGCGAGGTCGAAGAGGGTGTCCTTGGTGACCGGCGCTGCGCCCGGATCGTAGGAGGTGCGGCCGAGGGCCAGATCCAGCACGCACCGCCCCTCGTGGGCGACCCAGGCCTGGCAGCCGGGAAAAAGGCCCGAGGCCACTCTCGGCGGCGAAGCCGCCTGCCGCGTCGGCGGCAGAGCCGCCTTCGGATGGCGGACGCTCTCGGCGGCGGAGCCACCCTGGGCGGCCTCGGGCTGGTCGGCCTCGGCGCCGGCGGGGGCGATGGCCCTCTCGAGGATCTCTCTCGCGCGCAGCATCATTCCGCCACCCACGGGCTCGAGTCGGGGACCAGGACCTCCTCGGTGTCCGGGCCGGCCGTGCGGAGGGCGAGGCGGCGCATTCGAAGCGCCTCGTCGATGGCGTCGGCTCCGAGATCCTGCATCGCGCTCATGCCGGCCTTGCGGCCGAGGGCGATGGGCGCCCGGAAGAGGTGGAGGCGGTCCACGAGGCCCTCCCGGAGCAGCGCGGAGGCCAGCTCAGCGCCGCCCTCGCAGAGCACGGCGACGATCTCCCGCTCCTTGAGGCGGGTGAGCGCGGCTGCGAGGTCCAGGCCTCCGTCACGTGTCGGGATCGGGATGACGTCGACCCCGAGATCGCGCGCCGCGACGGCGGCCGGCTCCTGCTCCGCGTCCTCCGGCACCAGCATCCACACCGGGTTGCCCGGCAGGCCTTCGAGCAGGCGCCGCCCCTGCAGGTCGAGTCGCCCCATGCTCGCCACGACGCGCACGACCTCGTCGCGACCGCGGCCGCCGTGGTCC
Source organism: uncultured Myxococcales bacterium (assembly GCA_964594295.1). Lineage (GTDB taxonomy): Bacteria > Myxococcota_A > UBA9042 > UBA3505 > UBA3505 > CAZQPP01. Next base: position 1,754 of record CAZQPP010000535.1, read on the forward strand.
CGGGGCGTGAGCTGGGGATCGTCGGCCAGGACCGTGCCCTCGCCGACCAGGACGGCCTGGCTCGCGGCCCGGAGCTCGTGGGCTCGGCGCCGGGCCATCGGGCCCGTGATCCACTGGCTCTTCCCGTGGCGGTCGGCGACCATGCCGTCGAGGGTGAGCGCCAGCTTCAGCGTCAGCGCCGCGCGACCTCGCTCGTGGGCGACCACGAAGGGGTTGTTGAGCGCCCGGCACTCGGCCTCGTGGACGGGGCCGCGGAGCTCGACCCCCTGCGCCTGCAGGTGGGCGAGGCCCTCGCCGGCCACGAGGGGGTTGGGGTCGCCGCTCCCGTAGACCACGGTCGAGATGCCCGCCCCCAGCACGGCCTCGCAGCAAGGCGGGGTGTGGCCGTGGTGGCTGCAGGGCTCGAGGGTGACGTAGCAGGTCGCGCCGCGGGCCCGCTCGCCTGCCTCGCGCAGCGCGATGACCTCGGCGTGGGGCTCGCCCGGTCTGACGTGGTAGCCGCGGCCCAGGATCTTGCCGTCGCGCACGACGATGGCGCCGACCATGGGGTTCGGCCAGGTCGTGCCCCTGCCGCGGCGGGCGAGGCGCAGGGCCTCCGCCATGAAGGCTACGTCGTGGGCGGCGCCGGCTATCATTTCTTTCCACCCGTTCTCGGCACGTCGAGCAGGGAGAGCTGCCGGCCGGCCTCACCGGGGGGTCGCTCCTCGAGGTCGCGCACGGTGTCGACGAAGTCGCCCGCGTCCTGGAAGGAGCGGTAGACGGAGGCGTAGCGCACGTAGGCGACCGGGTCCTGCTCGCGGAGGAAGCTCATGACCTCTTCGCCGATCTGGAGGGAGGGGATCTCACGGTGCCCGGAGGCCAGCAGGTCGGCGAGCAGGCGGTCAGCGAAGATGTCGATGTCCTCGGTGGAGACGTCTCGCTTCTCGCAGGCCCGCACGATGCCGGCTACCAGCTTGTCGCGGTCGAATCGCTCCCTGCCGCCCGACTTCTTGACCACCGTCGGCTGTGCCGCGTCGAGGCTCTCGTAGGTCGTGAAGCGCTCCTGGCAGCTCTCGCACTCGCGCCGCCTCCGAATGGCCATGCCCTCCCGCACCGTCCGCGAGTCCACGACGCGCGAGTCGCCGTGATTGCAGAAGGGGCAGCGCATGGCCGGTGCCTACTCCGCCCCGTCCAAGGCTCCGGGGCCCCCTTCGAGCCGGGAGATCTTGCCGAGGCGGCGCACGTGCCTCGGCTCGGGCTCGTAGCCCGTGTCCAGCCAGGTCTTCACGCAGAGCCACGCGTATGCCTCCGACAGCATTCGCGCGCCGAAGGTGACCACGTTGGCGTCGTTGTGCTCGCGTGCCTTCTCGGCGGTAAAGGGGTCGTGGATCAACGCGGCCCGGACGCCACGGACCTTGTTCGCGGCGATGCACATCCCGATGCCGGTCCCGCACATCAGGATTCCGGCGTCCACCTCACCGTCGCGGACCGCCTCGGCCACCTTCGCCGCGTAGTCCGGGTAGTCCACCGCCGAGCCGTCCTGTGGGCCGAAGTCGCGCGCCTCGTAGCCGGCCGCGCCGAGCCTCTCGATGAGCGCGCTCTTCATGGCAACGCCGGCGTGGTCCGATGCTAGCGCGAGGGTGCGGATTGCCATGGTGTGCCCCTTCAGCCCCTGCGGTCGAGCTCGTCGGCGAGGAGCCTGGCCAGGTTCCAGTAGAGCCGGGCGGCCAGGGCCGGGTCCTTCTCGCAGACGTCGAGGATGGTGGTCGTCTCGAGGCACAGCGCGTGGGCGGCGTTGGCGGCGCGCGCGGTGGAGCCGCGGGGGTCGCCGAGGATGGCGCGCGCTCCCACGACCTCGGGCGCCTCGACGCGCGTGAAGAGGTCGCCCTTGCGGATGAGCTCCACCGCTCCGTTGCGCAACACGTAGATGCAGTCGCCTGGCTCGCCCTCGCAGTAGAGCACCTCGCCCGCGCGGATGGAGGTCGGGCGGCCGTGGGCGGCGAGGGCCTTGACCTGGGCCTCGCTGAGGCCCGCGAGCAGGTCTGCCGCGCCCCTGGGTGCGTCGTGGGCCTCGGGCGCGAGGTTGGACCAGTCCTCGTCGTCCGGCTTCGTGAGCGCGAGGGCCTCGGCGGTCACTTTGCCCGGGAGTCGGCCCGGGGAGGACTGCAGGGTGGAGTCCAGGGCCGGGTCGGGTTCCCCCCAGGGATCCCCCGCGGCGGCTCCGGCGGCCAGCTCCGCTTCGTCCACGATGCGGACGGCGATGCAGGTGAGGTCCTGGCCCCGGGTGCGTTCGGCAGCCAGAGACAGGATGTCCGCCACTGCGGTGTCGGCGTCCTTGGAGGCGCCCATGAGGGCCTTCAGCTCGTCGCCGCGGACCTGCTTGGTCACCCCCGGGGAGACGAGGATCAGGGCGTCACCGGGGCCGGCCTGGAAGGACACGCCGTCGAGCTCGATGGGGTCGGCCTGCCCGAGCGCTTGAGGCTTGCCGATGCGAAGGGCCGGCAGTGCCGCCGCGGTTCGGGCGGCGGCTTTGGCGTCGTTGATCTCGTCCTGGTTGGCGCGGCTGAGGCGCACGACGCGGTTCTTGTGCACGAGGTAGGCCCTGGTGTCGCCGGCGTGGACCACGGCCGCGAAGCCGTCCCTGACGAGGGCCATGGTCACCGCGGCCTTGGCGTCGCCGCCGGCGCCCTGCATGGCGGCGGCTCCCCTGACCCGGCGCGACGCGCGCTCGAAGGACTCCTGGAGCATCGTCTTGAGCACCTGCCAGGTGCTCTCCTTCTTCGCCACGGCCTCGAGGACCTGCCCGAGCCCATCCATCTCCTCTCGGAGGGCCTCCACGGCTATCTGGGCGGCCACCGCGCCGCTCTTCGAGCCACGGTCGCCGCTCGCCACCGCGTAGACGCCGAGGCCGTCATTTCTGATGAAGGCGTCGTGTGGAGTCTCTTTGTACTCGGCGTGTGGGCGAACCTGGCCTGCGCTCTGGGTTGATAGGGGCATCGGCGACTCCTCGAGGGGCAAGGAAGCGTAAAACGAGGCCGCGGGGATAGCAACCGGAACTCCCCCTAATCGCTCGACAGCCCACAGGCGGCACGCTACCGTCTCTTGCCAGTTCACGGCGACCTCCGAGATTACGAGGCAGGTACGACGATGACGACTCGCGACGAGCCGCCCGCCCTCCGCATCGGCCTCCCCAAGGGGCGCATGCAGGACGGCGTCTTTCGCCTCCTCGCCGACGCTGGCGTGCACGTGCAGGTCGGAGCGCGGGCATACCGCCCGAGCGTGTCGCTCCCGGGCTTCGAGGCGAAGATCCTGAAGCCCCAGAGCATCGTGGAGATGCTCCACGTCGGCTCGCGGGACCTCGGCTTCGCCGGCGCGGACTGGGTGGCCGAGCTCGGCGCCGAGCTCGTCGAGCTCCTCGACACGGGGCTCGATCCGGTCCGGCTCGTGGCGGCCGCGCCGGTAGACATCCTCGAGGGGGGCAAGCTCCCGGCCCGGCACCTGGTGGTGGCGTCGGAGTACGAGCGCCTGACGAGGGCGTGGATAGAGGAGCGCGGCCTCGACGCGACGTTCGTGCGCGCGCACGGGGCCACCGAGGTCTTCCCGCCGGAGGACGCGGACTGCATCGTCGACAACACGGCGACAGGCTCGACCCTGCGCGCCAACCGGCTGCACGTCGTGGACGAGGTGATGACCTCCTCGACGAGGTTCTACGCCCACCCGCGGGTGATGGAAGACGAGAGGCGGCGCGAGCTCCTCGAGCCCTTCGTGCTGCTCTTGAAGTCCGTGCTCGAGGCTCGCCGGCGTGTGATCCTGGAGGTGAACGTCGGCGCCGAGCACCTCGAGCAGGTCGTGGGCATCCTCCCCGCCATGCGCGAGCCGACCGTCTCTCCCCTCCACGGCGAGTCCGGCTATGCCGTCAAGGCGGCGGTCCCGAAGGCCGACCTGCCGCAGCTGATCCCGGCGATCAGGGCCGCCGGCGGCGCCGACATCGTCGTCTCGCCCCTGAGCCAGATCGTGGTCTAAGCCGGAGCCGACGTGAGCAGCGGCAAAGAGCGCCCCTCCGGACCCATCCCCTCGCCCTTCGTGGCCGGGGTCGCGGCCTACGCGCCGGCCCGGCCGTCCGCGCCCGTCGACCTCCACCTCGACGGGA
>CAZQPP010000536.1:0-5846 GCA_964594295.1 uncultured Myxococcales bacterium
GGGCACGGATCCTGGAAGCGAAGGTCCCAAGATCTCCCACTGCAACTTGGCTGCCAGCTACCTCAGATCATGCCCTCAATTTGCGGCTGAGCTTTAACCGTTCGACCCCCAGCAATCAGAGGGTGGCTCAAGTGCTGGCGGTCTGGGTCGCGGTCCATCTTGACTCTCATGTAGCCACACGGCTACACTTCGCCCATGATCGCCGTCCGCAAGACCGCTACGTTCGCCAAGTGGATTGACCGTCTCCGTGATCACACCGCCCGCGCCCGCATCCTCGTGCGAATCCAGCGCCTCGCTTCTGGCAACCCTGGCGACGTGGCGCCGGTCGGCGAAGGCGTCTCCGAACTCCGAATCGACTTCGGCCCAGGCTACCGCGTGTACTTCAAGATGCAGGGCAATGAACTCGTCATCCTCTTGGCTGGCGGCACCAAGCGCACTCAGTCCCGCGACATCGCTACTGCCCTCGAACTCGCCAGGAACCTCTAGGTGAACGAAATGGCCAAGACCAAGACCTCTCCCTTCGACGTTGCTGAGCACCTCCACACCCCCGAAGACATGGCGGCCTACCTCGAGGCTTCCCTTGAGGAAGCCAACGGAGACGCTGCCTTCGTCGCAAAGGCTCTTGGCGACATCGCTCGAGCACGTGGCATGTCCCAAGTTGCCCGCGATTCCGGCTTGTCCAGAGAGAGCCTCTACAAGGCCTTGTCTGGCGAGAGAAGCCCCGGCTTCGCCACCATCTTGAAGGTTGTCAACGCCCTGGGCCTGAAGCTCCACGCAGAGCCGGCAACCAGAGGAGAGTGACCTGCAACGACGTCCAGCCAAGAACCCGCAGGCAACGGGGCCGCCAGGGCCGATGTCATTCGCTGACGCAAATCACATCGTCCCTGTCATCCCCGTTGCTTCCAAGCTCTCCACCCTCCTCCTTGTCCACCACCAGCAGCCACCTCCTCTCGTACTTTGCCAGCGTGCCTAGTCTGAAAATGGCCCCGCCCATGCCTCCTCCAAGACAAGTCGTTCGCATGGCATCACGGCGAAACCAGGACTCCCACCTCCTCCCTTCCCAAACGCCTCCAGGCTCATCTTCTCCTCCGTCGGCTGAACAACATGGATGACGATCGCGAACGACGCCTTGAAGCACGAGGATGGAAGCTCGGTTCGGCGGCCGACTTCCTGGAGCTCACCCCGGAGGAGGCCGCCTACATCGAACTCAGGCTCGCACTCAGCGACTCTGTTCGCCAACGGCGACATCGACAAGGACTGACGCAGGCTCAGGTCGCCAAGAAGATGCGCTCAAGCCAGTCTCGTGTCGCCAAAATGGAGAGCACTGATCCCACCGTCAGCATCGACCTCCTCGTGCGAGCCTTGCTCGCACTCGGCGCGAACAGGTCGGACATCGCCCTGGCCATCGAGGGCACTCCCTCTCGCAAGGCGTCGTAGTCCACCGCACGTGCGTCTCGTCGTCACGTCGCGCTCGCCACGACGGACAAGAAGAAGGGCGAAACCAAGGTCGTCAGAACTACCAGAGTTGACGTGTAACCATTCAATATTGCCGCGAAAAGTCCAGGTCGAACAAGGCGCTGCAGCCGACAAATTGAGGGCACGGATCCTGGAAGCGAAGGTCGCAAGATCTTCCACTGCAACTTGGCTGCCGACTACCTCACATCATGCCCTCAATTTGCGGCTGAGCTTTAACCGTTCGATGCCAACGCTGTCTCTAGGTACGACAGAAGCCGAACCACGTGCGCTCCCCGCTCACGGTCCTTCTGCTGCTGTGTTGTCGTCGGGCTCGTGTCGATGACCTTTCTCTTCTCATCCCACTCGTCCTCCGGCGCGGGTGCCATCTTCCTCTTCTCGACGGTGCCCGCGGCGGCTCCCGGAAGACGAACCCTCCCTTCGTCAGGCACCACCCACCCGCAGAAAAACACCGTGTTCCCGGAGCTCGGGTCGACCGTGCCGTCGCCACCAACGGCCTCATCCCCCGAACGCCGCAGAAGCCCCCTCCACCACACCACCTTCCGCAAGTCGAGAGTCCCCCTCGCACAAAGCCCGGCTCCGAGACCCAGAATCGGGTCAGCCAACACCCAACCGCCCTATCGCCCACTCGAATTCGACTGGCATCCTTGGGTATTGTCGCTCCGACAAGACCGCGCGAAACGGAGCGCACTACATCACACATGCTCTTCAGTCAGCGACAACACCTACGGACCACACGCCGATCCGATCACGGCCCGAGCGATGGCGCACGTCATTTGGGCTTTTGCGGATCACGCCCAGGCACCGGTGGCACCACTACGAACTCCAACGACGCCCTCCTGAAGCGGTGTTGCTTGGGCCTCCTCATGCCGGCCTTGAACGAAGTCGGCATAGCGCGGACGATCGAGAAGCCACCGGCCACCAGATCGGCCGCCTGGGGATCGAGCCAGGGCAAACGAGCCGTCAGCGGCTGCTGGTCCGTTTCGCCCCGGACGCGTACCGGGGCCACCTTGATGACTAGATCGTCGCGTCCTTTCTCGCTTCCTTTGGATTCGGTCGTCAGTCGGAAGCCGGGGAGATTCCCATGCTCCGAACGACGCAAATACTTGCCGCGGCGAACATCGGGCTGGGCATGCGTCCAAAGATTTCCTTCTCGGTCGACCACAAGCAGCCTCGCCGCGGGGGACGGTGATCTGGGCAGCCTCCCGTGGGAATCCTCGTCCATGGCCGACCTCGGCCAGTACGCCGTGAACAAGAGGCTTGCGTCGCTCCCGACCGCCCACATGCTCAGCCCCAACCCCAGGTAGTCGGACCACAGCACGTTCTGGCGGGTATGGTGGATCCATCCCGTGCCCGTCAAGGCGGTCTCTTTGCCCTCCACGTTCAGTGTCCAGGACGCCTCCCCCCCGGGAACGTGAAAGAAGCGTTCGAACCACTGCCCTTTGTCCTTCGTCGGATGATGCCTGCCGTCGCCGAGCTTCACGCCGTCGGCCCAGCCTTTCAAGCTCAGATCGAGCTTCGTCCGGCCCTCGCGGATCCGGACCTTGGCGTTGCGTCCCGAGAGCGAGAGGCTGCTGCTCCCGAACGCCATACGGCCATCGGCGTCCACCTTCACGTCCTGGCCCAGGTGTCGCCAGCTACCGGACACGACCTGGCCCTCGGCCGGGATGTGCCGCAGTGCAATGCCGGCCCGGGAGGACTCCACCGCAACGTTGCCCCTCGCAAAGGACAGGAAAGTGGAGTCGCCGTTGGCCGACCGCAGCACCACGTACCAGACCTCCACGAAGTGCTTCTCGGCGCTTTCCTTCGGAAGCCAGTCCGCCCGCGTACAGGCCTTCCACAGGTCCTGCTCGGACGGAGGTTGTGCGAGGCCTGCCGGTATCTGGATCGCTACAAGTAGAGCCACCAGGCCACCGGCCAAGGGCCAAAGCTCATTCCTGCGTGTCTTCACGTCTCTCTCCTCGCTTGTGTCAGGGATTCCAAAGAATCTGCTCGTCGTCTTGGACGCTGTCGGCGCCATCACCACTGCACATTGCCAATCCCCTGGATGGTGCACTTCACGGACCTCGGCGACGGTCCGGCGTCCTTGATCGCCTTTGCACGCGAGCTGCCGTAGCCGAAGTAGGTCTTCTCTTTTTGAGCCTTCCCTTCGCAGCACGCGCAAACGCTGGGGGACCACTCGAAACCAGAAGGGCTCCTGCACTTCAGGTGCAGGCTGGTGCACGAGAGGCCGAATCGTCCCTTCACCGTCACCTCGACCTTGCCGGCGGCGGTGTAGCGGACCACCCTCCTCTCCTTGCAGCGCACGCGGACGTGCCGAGCGCACTCCAGATTGCCCCAGGGGTCCCTCTGCCATCGAGCGCACGGCCCCTGGTCGCAGTCGTGCTCCTCGGTATCCACCTCGCGCCGCACATTCATGCTGGTTCGGGGGCGCACCCGGAATGCACGCTTGACGAGCTTGGCGACCTGCTTGCGGGTGGAGTTGAGCAGTCGTGCCGATGACTCGTCGCCGGCGTCGAGCGCGTTCCCGAGGGTCTCTGCAAGAGTCAACATTGTCTTCTGCGCATCGGGCTCCCGTCGCGCCTTTCGCGCTGTCCCCTTGAATCGGGTGGTCAGCACGGCCAGGACCTGCGCGCGGATCCCCATCTTGGAAGCCCTTTTTATCACGTTCTCCAGGACATAGCGCCGGTCCGCAGTCCCGACACAGCGAAGAAGAGCTTCCCGGTATGCCGCAGTGTGCGGGAGCTTCTCCTGCCCCGCCTTCGCGGGCGACCGATACTTGAGACGACCGAGAGCAGCAGCCGGCTCGCGGCTCTTGTCGACCACCTCGTAGGCGCAGGGGTCCTTGGCGAGCGACGCGGCGACCTCATTTGCACGCATCTCCGCAAGGCGGGCCGTCGCGGCGGCACCGTGGCGACGCTCGCCAGGGCAGGTCTTTGTGGTCGGGGCAGAGAGCCAGCGATGGTACTGCTCGAGAGGCGCCGGTTCGTCAACCGCCAGGGCGTGTCGGATCCAGGCGCTTCTCAGCAGCGCCCGGACGACGAGATGGCTGGTGCTCTCCTCGAGCGCCACGCGCCCGGTCAAGCCCCACGGCTCGGGGGCGGCCGCAAGGGTCTTCGCGAGGTCTCGGATCAGGACGAACACATGGGTCGATTCGCACTGTTGGGCTTCGAGTTCTGCCAGGGCGGTGGCGAGCCGCCTGACCAGATCCATAGGGAGAGCAGCGGCTTGGCCGACAGCCGGCCCGGACACCTCGTCCTCACCGCGCCGCCATGCTGCGACGAAGTGCAGCTCACATAGCCTCTCGAGCGCCTCCTCGTTCCGCCGCCATATGTCGTCGCGGAAGGTCGTCGCCATGGCATTCGCGAAGCGCGCGCTCGCGTCGAGCACCCGTTGCCGGTCCCCATGTGCGGACTCACAGACACCTTCGGCCCCGACTAAAGGCAACAGTTGCTCGAGGCATTTCGTCTTCGCGTCGATAAGCACCTGCATGGTCAGGGCGCGCTCCTCCCTGTCGCCCCGGTACCTCGCGTAATGCTCGCGAAGCGAGTCCAGCACACACTCCCCGCCTGCGCTCGCCTTCGTGAAGGCCCGCCTGCGCCGGTCCTTCTTCTGCCGCTCCCGCACCGTCGCGAGAGCGCGCCGAATCAACGTGCGATCCGTTTCCTCGAGCTTCTCGCCTGAGCTCTTCTCGTAGGCCGCTGCCAGAGCCTCGGTCGTCGCGAGGTCCACGAACGAGGAATCAGCGAGTATGGCTTGAAGGAAAGCCCGATACGCATCCCGATTCGTTGGCTCCTCATCCAGGACTCGCTGAAGGAGCACCATAGCCTCGGAGCTCCGGCCCTGCTTCAGCTTCTCCTCGGCCAGGTCCTGGGTGCTGGGCCCGCAGGCCATCACCGCTACGCAGAGCGCGGCCGCTCGCAACGAGGAAAGCGAGAGCCAGTGACGCCCGGGCTCGAGGCAACGGGCGACCGGCGCAGCGGTAACGTCAGCATCGTGTCGCTGCCGCCCCGACTCGACTCGCACCGCACGGTATTCGGTGCTGTGCTCATCACTCAGCATGATGGAAACCCAGTCCTCGATCAAGCGGTGGCCGAAGACTAGTACGGATCAACCGTTATCGTCCAACCCCTGGGGCAGGAGATCTCGCGCCCGGCATCTCGCCTTCCGCGACTCGCCGTGGCGACCCAAGCACACAGACCCAGGTCTCGCCGAGTGTCTTGGATAGGGGCAGACGCGACCAGTTGCCACGGCCTCGCCGTCCGCGTGGAAGCAAAGACTCAACGCAAGTATGGCCGAAGGTGATGCCAGGGGCATGGTGCGTGCTGTAACCCAAGAAGAACACAGGGAAAACCGGCATCGAACAAGTCGCT
>CAZQPP010000537.1:0-1759 GCA_964594295.1 uncultured Myxococcales bacterium
GCTTCGCGTCGACCCCGGTCCTCGACACCTCCGCCGGGTCATGTGGGACACACCCAAAAGAAAAAGCGCGGGCGGACGGCCAGAGCCGCCCACCCGCGCCGATGTTTGGTCGGGGGGGACCAAAAAGAGCAGCGGGGACGGCCGGAGCCGCCCCCGCTTGTATTCAGGGCTCGGAGGGAATGTTCTGTTGTCAGCTCTTGAGCTGGGACTCGAAGCGCTCGATGGCGGCGCGGACGGACTTGAGGTCGCGGTTGAGGGCGCGGTTGGCCATCTTGCGGTCGAGGGAGGTCACGTTCTTCTTGATGGTCTGGAGCTGCTGCCGCACTTCGGCGAGCTCCTCGCGAAGGGCCTCTACCTCGGTCCTCGGGGCGAACTGGAAGCGGTCGAGGGTGGAGTTCAGGGTGCGCTGGAGGCGCTCTTTGAACTCGCTGGTCTGGAGGACCTCCTCGATGCGCTGCGTCAGGTTCGTCTTCTCGAGCTGGGCCTTGAGGTTCTCCTCGACCCAGTTGAAGCCGTCGGTGGACGTGGAGCGCACGCGCTCCGCGGTGTTCTCGATGAAGCGCCGGGTCTGCTCCTCGAAGGGCTTGAGGCGGGCTCCGGCCATCTCGATGAAGTTCTTGAAGCTCTGCTGCTCGGCCATGTCGGTCTCCACTGGGCGTCGGATGATTGACGCGTTGCATCATAACGCGTCGCGTCATACGCGTCAAGACCTCGCGTGCTTTTTCTTTCAACCACCGTGAGAGCGGCCGGAGGCGCTCAGAATCAAAGGAGAATCGGTCGGACGGCCTACTCCAACCTCCGCTCCACCCGCAGCTCGTACTCCCCGCCCTGGGCCTCCTCGTTGCTCGCGCCGTCGACGATGACGAAGACCGTCGCGCCGGCCTTCAGCTCGAGCTCCAGGCGGTCGCGGTGGGTGCCGTCGGCGGCGCCGAGGCAAGCGCGGGGGATGTGAGCGCAGTCGGTGACCGCGTAGAGCGCGCCGTCGAAGGCCTCTGAGTCGAGGTCGAAGACGTAGGCGCCGTCGTCGGGTGCGGTGAAGGAGTAGACCTCGTCGGGCGAGGCCTGACCCTTGCCGACCCAGGGCTGGCACTGGCCGTGCGCGAAGGCGTAGTAGTTGTCGGCGTCTCCGGTGTCGCCGGCGGCCGTGTGGGGCAGGTCGTCGGCGGGGATCTCGAAGGCCGTCTCGCAGGTGTTGCCCGGGAGGGTGGCCACGTCGGCGCAGAGCTGCTCTTCGGTGCAGACGTCCTTGGGTGCGAGGCAGGTGCCGCAGCTACCCTTGCAGCCGTCGTCGCCGCACTCCTTGCCCCCACAGTCGGGGGTGCAGGGCTCCGGGTCGTCCGGCACGCATTGGTAGGACTTGCACTTCTCGCCTTCTCCGCAGGTGCCGCAGGAGCCGCCGCAGCCGTCGCTGCCGCAGGCGCGCTCATCACAGGTCGGGGTGCAGGCGCGCATGCGCAGCTTGTAGCCTCCCTCGTCGTCTTCGTAGCGGGCTCCGTCGACTACGACGTGGACTGTCATGCCGGCGTCGAGGGGGAGGAAGATGCGCTCGTCCCTGGTGCTCGACGTCTCCCGGCTCCCGGCGAGGCAGCGCTGGCCTTCACCGCAGCCTTCGAGCACGTAGAGGGCGGCGTCGAAGGAGGCCTCGAGGCGGACGTCGAGGAGGAGCGCGTCCTCGGCGGTGTAGGAGTAGACGGCGTCCTTCGAGGCCGCGCCGAGGAGAGTGAGGTCTCGGGGGCACGGAGAGCTGCGGGTGTCGAGG
>CAZQPP010000537.1:1769-5843 GCA_964594295.1 uncultured Myxococcales bacterium
CGCCGTCCTGCTCGAGCTCGTGTCCGGCTTCAACCGCCGCGTCGAGGTCGTCGTAGAGATCCTCCGTGTCGCCGGTGACCGTGTATGGGAGCGAGTCGACCACCCCCGCCTCACGACAGCGGTCTGCCGGGAGAGCCTCCTCGCATGCGGCGGTCTCGGTGCAAACGTAGGGGATCGGATCGCAGGTGCGCTCCGATACGCAGCGCTCCTGGTCCTCGCAGGGGCCGCAGGAGCCGCCGCAGCCGTCTCCTCCGCAAACCTTGCCCTCGCAGTCGGGCACGCAGGCCTCCACTCGCAGCGTGAAGGGGCCGGCGCGATCGTAGATGTTGCTGGCGCCGTCGACGACGGCGTAGGCAACACGCGGCTCGTCGATCTGCAGGAGCACGCGCTCACCCGCCCTCGAGGAGCGCGAGGCGCCGAGGCAGGAGGATTCCGGAGCCCCGCACAGAGCCACGACGTAGAGGGCAGCGTCAAAAGCAGCCTCGAGGGAGAATACCCACGCCCCCGCTTGGGGAAGCGGGACGCGGTAGACTGCGTCACGGGAGGCGCCACCGAGGCGTGGTGCGCCGCCGCAGGCGCCCGAGGGCAGCTCGAGGTCGTCGCCGAAGGGGCGGGTGTCGCCGAGCAGCGTGGCGGGGATGCTGTCGACGCGCATCGCCGACTCGCAGCGGTCGCCGTCGGCGGGGACCTCGCACACACCGGCCTCAGTGCAGACTGCGCTCGTCGGACAGCTCCCGCACGGGGTGCAGCCGGCGTAGCCGCAGCGGCGGTCGCCGCAGGCCTCGAAGACGCACTCCCGCCAGGCGTGCAGGATGTAGGGTCCGCGGTGCGCGGGGGTGCTGCCGTCGACGATGATGGCGTAGCCGCGGCCGGCGTCGAGGGCGACGTCGAGGCGACCCTTCGCGGAGCTGTCCACGCAGCTGCCGACCACGTCCGCGCAGGAGCCGGCGATGGTCAGCATGTCGGGCCCGGTGGGCGGGTCCTTCTGCCTCTCCTTCGGCGGGGTCTCGAGCACGAAGAGGTAGCGGCCGCTCTCGTCGGGGGTGAAGGTGTAGGCGTGGTCGCGCTGGCCGGCGCCCGGCGAGCCCTCGAGGCCGCAGCCCGGGGCAGACATGGTGTCCGCGGCGAGCGCGGTGTTGCCGCGGACGGAGAGGGGGAGCGGGATCTCGTCGAGGCGGAGCGCGTCCTCGCAGGCGTCGGCGGGGGCGAGCGGCGCCCAGCCCGGGTGGACCATCTCCGTGTGACCCACTCGAGGGGCGCGGCCGTCTCTGAGGTCCCTGAAGAAGGTCGCCCACATGTCCCGCGCGTCGGCGCGGCGGAAGGCCACCCAGTGGCTGGCGTCCTGCCACTGCACGAGGCCCGCGCTGTAGGTGCCTCCACCGGCCTCCACGTTGCCCTCAACAGGCGCCGGCGTGGGCTCGAGACCTGCGAGCCGGTGGGGCAAGCTGTCCTTGGCCATCGGCAGCAGGATCGGCACGCCCCCGGCGGCAGCGAGGGTGTCGGTGCTGATGGCGGGCGTGGCGTGGTCGGCTGTGCCCTCGGTGAGCATGACGTGGCGCGGCTGCTGCCCCTCCTCCGGATCGAGCCAGTACGGCGCGTAGGTCAGGGGATCGGTGGCGTCGGTGAGCATCTGGATGAGGCTCAGGACCGGGTGGAAGCGGTCCAGCTCCGCGTCGGGGATGAGGAGGAGAGTGCGGATGAGCTTCTTGATGTCGAAGGGGTCCTTGCGCAGCAGGATGGTGTGAATCATCCCCGCGCCTGCACCGGACAGCAGGGCTCCCTTGATGCGGGGGTCGAGGGCGACGGCGAGGGCCCCCGAGAGGCCGCCGTGGGAGTGGCCGAAGAAGAAGATGCGCTCGGGGTCGAGGCGGACCTCGTTGCCGGCGAGGGTGCGGTCCGCGGAGAGGTCGAAGCGACCCGCAGCCAGCATGCGGGTCAGGGTCAAGGTGTCCACGGCCGACTGCCGGAAGCTCATGCGGCCCGCGCGGGGGTTGGTGAAGTTGAAGCTGTAGCGGCTCAGGTCCTCGCAGCTGAGCGGCTCCTCGCCCGGGCCGCGGCTGCCGTGCAGGGGCTGGTCGACGCAGAGCACGGCGAGGCCCTCTGTGAGCAGGTCACGGGCCGTGCTGCGGCAGGACTCGTAGTCACCGCAGGTGCCGTGGGCGTAGAGCACCGTCGGCCAGCCGGCGGCGGGCGGAGTGAGCTCGGGCGGCACGAGGAGCAGGAAGCGGTTGAGCTCGTCCTCCTGTACGACGGGCGCGCCGGACTCGTCGAAGCGGAGGTCGCCGTCCTCGTCGTAGGGCTTCTCGCCGGCCTGGAAGTTGGGGGCGCGGTAGGTGCCGTGGAGCTCGAAGGCGACGGTGGGCTCCAAGACCTCCAAGACCTCGGGCGCCTCTCCGGCCTCGAGGAAGTCGCGCACGGCGCGCAGCTCCACGGTGGCGTTCTGGGTCGTGAAGCAGGTGGCGGCTGCGATGCTCTCGCGCTCCAGGTCGCCCTGCTCCAGCCAGGCGCGCAGCGGCTCGAGGTGGGGAGCGGAGTCCAGCTCCGCGGGGAGCTCGGGCGCCACGCGCATGGCGTCGCCTGCCTCGTCGCGAAGCCCCGTGGTCAGCAGCACGCAGTGGGTCTCGCCCTCCTCGAGGGGGCGGCCGAGGACCGGCCTGATCGCGAGCAGGCCCTCGGGCACGAAGGCGCTGCGTCCGCCCTGGTACCACCGCCACATCACGGGCCAACGGCGACCGAAGCTCGCGCTGCCGGCGCTCACGTTGAGGAGCTGGATCGCGGCGTCGGGGCCGGTTGACTGCTCGGGCGTCGGGAATGAGGAGGGGTCGAGGGGGCCGCCGAGGACCTGGAAGTAGGTCGAGCCGTTCAGACCGAAGCCGTCGAGGGCCTCCATACCGTGCTCGACGTAGGTCTCGATGAGATCGCTGTTGGAGGTCGGGAAGGCCGACAGGTCGACGCCGCCGTCTGCGCCCCGGCTGCGATCACTGGGCCAACCGACCGCGAGCCAGTCGGTCGCTCCCGGCTCGTAGCGCACCACCGGTCCCGGCGGAGGAGGCGGAAGATCGACCGGAGCCGCCGCGTCCTCTGCGAGCTGCTGCGCGTCCTCTCCTTCCGGGAGATCCGCGACCGGCGTGCTCGAGTCCGTGCCCGCGGGGGCGTCGGAGGGCACCGAGCTGTCTCCCTGCGGGGACCCGCCCCCGTCGGCCTCGACCTCGCTTGGCTCGCTCTTCTCAGAGTCGCCCGAGCCGCACGCGCTCGCCGCTACCAGCAGCAGCGCCGCAAGAATCCTCCACGGGTTCGTCCATCGGTCTCGCATTCACACGCCTCCGGCTGCACGCCAGACCCCATCCCACGCCGCGGGCGGAGGCGCAAGGGTTTAGCGGGACTACTCCTGATGCCGCTCCACCACGCGCACCAGCGCGCGCAGCCAGCTCGTGACCTGGGTGAAAACCAGGAAGTTCTCGACCACGCGGCGCTGCGCGGCACGACCCATGCGGCCGCGCAGGGGTGCGTCCCGGAGCATGGTGTTGAGGTGGGCGGCGATCTGGTCGGCGTCTTGGGGATCGTCGACGACCATCCCGTCAACCTCGGGGCGGACCTGCTCGCGCAGCCCGCAGGCGCTCGACGCGAGGATCGGGACTCCCTTGAACATGGCCTCCGTGCAGGTGAGCCCGAAGCCCTCCTGGATGGAGTTCTGGGCCACGACGGTGGAGCAGCGCTGCAGGGCGTTGACGATGAGAGCGTTCTCCTTGACCGACTCCATCGGGAGGCTCAGCACCGCGACGTCGCCGCGGATCTCGTCTGGGAGGGCGCGCCACGCGCTCTTGATCTCCTCGATTACCTCGATGCCCTCGGGGTCGTCCTGGATCGACGCGGGGTCTGGACCGGCGAGCACGAGGCGAGCGAGCTCGAGGCGCCTGGCGTGCCGCTCGGAGCAGCCGATACACCCGCCCTGCTTCATGCGCACGAAGCCTTCGAGGAGCGGCGTCCACCCCTTGAGGCGGTCCCAGCGCGAGATCTGCGTGACGATGGGACGGAAGAGCAGGCCCACTCCGGTGGCGCCCACGTGGAACTCTC
>CAZQPP010000538.1:0-5781 GCA_964594295.1 uncultured Myxococcales bacterium
CCGAGTTCATGTGCGAGGCGATTGGCGGCGACCACGGGCAAACGCTACAGGTTGAATGGGCTGACTCCAGACGGGAGAAGGCGCAGGCAGCCGCACAACGCCCACGCGCTGTGATCACCAGGTCCGCGCTCTTCAGCATGCAACTGCTCGATGCCTTTTGGTTGATGGAGGAACACCGCACTCTGGCCCCGCAGTCCCTCCTCCATGAACTCGGCCTCGAGTTGTTGCGCGCCGCCGAGGCGGTGGACTATGGAAGCACGACGACCGGCATGGGCGAATCAGGCAGGCTCGAAGTCCAGGATCTGCCGGCCGGACATCAGCTGCTGGTGCAACGACGCGCAGTTCTGGAGCGTGCCATCGCGTTCCTGAGAGACGAAGCATCGATAGAGCCGCGGCCTTTGGACACGCTTGGACGCGGCGAAGAGCAGGATGAATTCAGGGAGTCGATTGGCAAGAGTTCCTTCGATGCCGTCATGTTGGCATCGACGACCGACGCGGCTCTCTACTGCGATGATCTCGGTCTAAGGCGGGTGGAGCTTCTTGGAGAAACTCCCCCGTCCTTCTCTACGATTGCGTTGCTTGAAGCCAAGCTTGGTCAGGCTACGGAGGACCAACGCGATCGTGTTTGCGGGACCTTGTGTCGGCTCGCCGACTTGCGACTTGGCCCGACCTGGCCGCACCCGCCGATGCTGCGCTACGCGTTGGCCAACAGACGGCATCTCGGTGGTCGGGCCGTTTGCCGAGCCCTCGGTTCACTGACTGCGGCCACGTTGAACGCCGCTGCTGCACTTGCCGCTGACCTTATTCGGTACCAGTCGTTGAAGTCGCTGCACCCGATGCCGACATCGGACGTAGTAGATCTTGTACTCGATGCGATGAAGACGGACTGGGGAGCCCGGAACGCTGTACGCACACTCCTCCAAGCATGTGCTCCACGTTTGCGCCTGCTTCCGGGGGTCGAGTTTGAAGTACAACAGGCCTGCCGGGACTTCCTGCTTCGGGAGCAGTTGGCCGGGTGATCACCAATGGCGCGGAAGAGCGTAGAAGAGAAAAGCCGACGAGGGTGCAGGGCGGAAGGGCGACCAGCAGAGCTCAACTCGCTGGGCGATGATCCCTGAGCCTCACGCCCCTCGCGCCGGCTCAATACCCGACCGAACCCTGTCGCGCAGTCCTGAGCGGACCTCCATGGCTGTCGTCCGCTCGGATCCAGGCCGCAGACCATGCCTCGGACGTGACGACGGCATCCACGATCACCACCGTGCGGGTCTCCCAGACCACCGCCGCACGCCGTCCTGTGCCAGAACTCGATCGAGCCCTGCTCGACCCCCGCCGCCCTACCCAACGATGCCCGGGAGAGCAAGATCGACTCCCATTACGATCGACAGCGACCCCAACGAAGGGACCGAGCACTTGTCACGGCGTGCCCCTGGCCGGCCGGCGATTCCTCGAAAGCTCTCTGCCCGTCCTGTGGCTCTGATGCATGACGCACCTGTGACGCACGCCAATCGATCTACTCCGCTCTGCACCGAGCTAGACCGTGCTGGCGCTCTTGCAGGGAAGGGTCTGACATCACAGGCGATCCTGGCTCTTCTCCAATGGTGCCATGGACTTACCAAGGAAGGCTCTCTCGCCCCCGTCGTATTTGGCGCTGCAGCCGACAAATTGAGGCTACGGATCCTGGAAGCGAACGTCGTCAGTCTTCTGCCCCGAACTCAAGTGCGAGCTCGCTCTGGAAACCCCGCCTCAATTCGCGGCTGAGCTTTGACCGTTCGGTGCTTGACTCGATCTTGATGTCCGCTCCGCTGCTGCCGATGTTCACGCCACGGTCTCACGCTTCAAGCTGCCGGCCGACGCAGCTTCACGTGCTCGCGGACGCTGCTCTTCTCCCCGTTCTTGCCCCACGTCGCGCTCTTCACCCGTAGCATGCCCGCCTTCCCCACGCCCTCGGCTGACGTCGAGCTGCGGCCATCGGTGCTCAACGTCTGGCCTGGGATGCTGCCACCTCCGCAACTCGTGCCTCCGTCCGCCTTCATCGAGAGTTCGCAACAGCTTCCCACCCAGACCTACGACCGTTGCTCAGCCGCAGGCCAACCGGCCTTTGCCGGGCCGTGCCGGCACTTGACAACACACACGAGTGCAACCACTATGGTTGCACAATGCAAGCAACCGAGTAACCTATGGCATCGCTCACCTTGAAGGACCTCCCAGACACGCTGCTGGACCAGCTCCGCACGAAGGCGCGACAGGAAAGACGCAGCATGACGCAGCAGGCCATCGTGCTGCTCGAGGAGGCACTCATCCGCCAGGAACCCGCGAACCAACGAGTCGACGTCAGGCAGCAACAGGTCGCCGTTTGGCGCGAAGTAGCGGGTCGGTGGACGAGCTCGCAGACAGTCGACGAAGAGGTTGCTGGTATCTACTCTGCCCGAAGCGAAGGCCGTGAGATCGAGCTGTGAGGGTCCTGGACACAGATGTGTGCATCGAGATCCTACGTGGCAACACAAGGGTCATCGACCGCAGGGAGTGCCTCGCAGACAACGTGGCGACCACCTGGATCACGGCCTGCGAGCTGTTCTATGGAGCGGCGAAGTCGGTCGCTCCCGAGAAGAACCGAGAGCTCGCAGAACAACTGCTTGCTTCCATGGAGATTCTTGGGCTCGACTTCGGGTCTGCGCAGGTGTTCGGGGATGTGAAGTCCAGGCTGTCCAAGAACGGCCACGTCATCGCCGACGCGGATCTCATCATGGCAGCCATCACCTTGGCTGCTGGAGCATCACTCGTCACCGGGAATCTCCGCCACTACAGTCGAATTCCGGGCCTGGTAGTGGAGGACTGGATTCGAGACGATGCCACGCAGAACTAGCTGAAATCACTCCAAGACTCCACAGGCAACCTGTCAACTCCACGAGTCGCCGGAAAAGACGAAAACACAATGGCCCATTCCGGCATCCGGAAACCCTACAATGGCAACACAAGTGCCGGACTTGTTTGGGCAATTCCGCACCGAACAAGGCGCTGAAGCCGACCTCCAGAGCCTACGGATCCTTGAAGCGAAGGGCGTCAGTCTTCTGCCCCCGTGCCGCCCTACCCTCCTTCGCCCGCCCCATCCTGCCCTCCTGCCCACGGCGCCATGCCGCGCGAGGTGAGCTGCTCCTCCAGCCAACGCGCGAAGCGCTCGTGGCCCTCGGCGCTGAAGTGCACGTCTCCGGGCACGCGGTCGGAGAACCAGCGCCCCGCGCCGTCGGCGCGCACCGCCTCGAAGAAGAGATCCCACGCGTCGAGCACGGACAGCCCGAGGCGGCCGGCGATCTCGCGCACGCGCCTTCGCACCTCGGAGGACGGGGTGCTCGCGGGCTCCGCCGCCTCCAGCGCTCGCCGGTAGGGGAGCAGCGTCACCGCCAGCGGAGTGCCACGCCGGGCGAGCTCGTCACGGATGCCGCGGAGCGCCGCCTCGAAGTGAGCCCAGTGCGACGCTTGTCCCAGCCCTCCCTGATCGATCCCGTCCCTCCGCACTCTGTTGCGAGGAGCCAGCGCGGCCCAGGCGGGCACAGCGTGGCGCGCGAAGGTCGAGAATCCCGTGGCTACTCGCAGCGGGTAGGGCGCGGGGCTGCGGGCCAGGAGCACCGGGAGCGGGAAGCGCCAGCGTGGCTCCGGGCAGCGTGCGCGGGGGAGGCCTCCGTCGTAGGCGAGCAGGGGCCCGTCCGCGCAGCAGACGTAGGCCCGATCCATCTCGACGACGTCGTTCCCCAAGAACACGTGGAGCACGACCAGATCCACCGGCATGACCTCGCCCCAGGCGCGGACCACGAGCAGGTGGCAGTCGGTGCCCACGCCCGGGAAGCCGCCGTTGACGTGGAACACCTCCGGACGCCGGCGCGTCAGCAGCGCCGGGAAGGCCCTCTCGGCGCCGACACCGGTGCCGTGCACCATGGAGTCGCCGAGGTGAAGGACACGCCACCGCGCCTCCCTCGCGCCCTCGAAACGCCAGGACAGCAGCTCCGCGTAGCGCTCGGGGTAGAGCGCCGTGCAGCCCTGCCCGAGCTCCTCCGGGGTGAAGGTCAGGCGTGCTTCTGCCGGAGGCGGGCTCGCCGGCGGCCGAGGGAGCAAGAGCCACGCGCCGCCTTCGAGCAAGGCAAGGCTCAGGGCCGCCCCGCACGCGACCGACACCCACGCCCGCCAGGACGCACCGCGCAGCGCGGAGCCGGCAACGAACCCAAGGCCGAGCCCGACCCCCGACGCGATCAGGTCCCAGCTCCCGACGCGCGGGAGCACGGGCACCAGGGCAAAACCGGCGGCGCAAGGCACCAGGGCCGCCAGCAGACGGCCGAGCCACCCGCGGACGCGCGCGCCGGCTAGAAGTCCCAGGGCGAGGCCGAGGAGCAGCGGCGCCAGGCCGAGCACGGCCATCAAGGCGTAAGCGCCCCCAGCGCCCGAAGGCTCTCCCTGCCAGACCTCCTCCTCCCGGTCGGGCGCGAGCGCCCGGTAGACGGCCCCGGCCTGGGCCGGCATGACCGACGAGCCCTCGGGGAAGGTCACGCACCAGGGCCCCGAGCGCTCGCCCTCGCAGCCCTCCGAGGGATCGCCGAGGTGGACCGTGAAGCAGGCCTGCTCCGCCGCCTCGGGTCCGGCACAGAGGACGGCCCGCACCCGGTCGCGCTCGATCCGGGCCGAGCGCATCCGCAGGGCCGGCTCCAGCCTGGCGAAGGCCCTCTGCACCACCTCCCCGGCCTGCGGAGGGAGCACGCGGCCTTGAGGAGCGGCAGACAGGAGCACGAGAGCCAGTAGCGCGGCGGGCGACATGGCGAAACACCTACCGGCCGAGGGCCGCCCACGCAACGGCGGAGGCGACGGGAATCGCCTGGGCCGCCGCTGCGCTTCTATCCAGTTGCGCGAAGAGGATCCGTAGAACACGATGCGCGGCCGTCCGGCGGGGCAGGCGTTTCATGCCCGAGGCGCCTTGTCTGCGCGGGCGCTCCCCGCTTGCAGGAGCTGCAATGAGGTCACGAGAGCGCTGGGGACTCTACGAGCCGGGCACCCACCACGACGGGTGCGGGGTGGGCTTCGTCGCGCACATCAAGGGCGAGAAGTCCCGAGAGATCGTCGACCAGGCCCTCGAGATCCTGCGCCGCCTCAGCCACCGGGCGGCCTGCGGCGCGGACCCCCAGACCGGCGACGGGGCGGGCATCCTCCTGCAGCTCCCCCACCGCTTCTTCAAGTCGGCCGGGGTGAAGCTCGGCTTCGACATGCCGCGGAGGCGGCGCTACGGCGTGGGGCAGCTCTTCATGCCCAACGACCCCGCCGCGCGCTCCGCCTGTGCGAAGATCGTCGAGGACGTGATCGCCGAGGAGGGCCAGCGAGTGCTGGGGTGGCGTGAGGTCCCCCACGACCCGAGCCACATCGGAGAGATCGCGAGGAAGGTGCTGCCCGCGCTGATGCAGGTCTTCGTCGCCCGCCGCCGCCTGCCGCCGAGCGCCTTCGAGCGCAAGCTCTACGTCATCCGCAAGATCGCCGAGAACCGCGTCCGAGAGTGGGGCGTGGACCCCGAGGGGCGCTTCCACGTCGTCAGCCTCTCGGCCGAGACGGTGCTCTACAAGGGCCTGCTGCTGCCGTCGCAGCTCCCGCTCTTCTACGAGGACCTGCGGCACCCCGAGATGGTCAGCGCCATCGCCGTGGTGCACTCCCGCTTCTCGACCAACACCTTCCCCACCTGGGACCTGGCACATCCCTTCCGCTTCGTGGCCCACAACGGCGAGATCAACACCCTGCGGGGCAACCGCAACC
>CAZQPP010000539.1:0-5767 GCA_964594295.1 uncultured Myxococcales bacterium
GGTCGAACAGGGACTGTCCCCGAATCGACGCCGCAGGGACTGTCCCCGAATCGACCTCCCCGAATCGACCGTTGCCCGAGGGAATGCGCGCGGACTACGTAAGCCTCCTGCGCTCGCGGGCAGAGATCCTTGGGGCGGTGTGAGCGGGGGGACTGTCCCCGGCTAGCCTACGGACAGGGGTCCGTGCCGAGGATCGTGATGCCAGACTCCTTGGTGCATGAGCCCACGCTGAAGCGCGCGGGGTCGTTGTCCAGGGTGCTGCCGGTGCGCAGCGTCAGGTTTCCCGCGATGGTGTCGTTGCCGTCGTGGCCGTCGAGGCGGCCGTAGTTGTCGATGTTGCCGCTGGTGTAGACGGAGTTGTCGAAGACCACGTTGACGTTGTTTTGGATCTCGACGTTCTTGAAGCGGTTCTTGGAGGAGCTCGAGCTCAAAAGGCTCACGGTCTGGCTGCTCGTGCCGTCGAGGACCACGAGGGTGCCGGTGGAGACGAAGGCGCGGTTGGCGCAGCCCCCGCCGGCGCAGGAGGCCGTGAAGTTGCCGGCGACCCGGAGCGTGCCCTGGGTGTAGCGGCCCTCCGAGGTGGCGCTGTACTCGCCGTAGCCGTTGACGAAGTAGGCGTGCCGATTCACGTCCACCACGCTGCCGGGCACGGTCATGCGCAGGCCCCGGCCGCTGACGTTGTCGACGGTGCTGGAGAGGTCGCGGCCGACGACGAGGGTGTTCCCGCCGATCTCCAAGAAGGCGCTCTGGTCGACGACGAGATCCTGGGTGCTGCCCAGCGTCAGGTTGTGGTCGAGGCTGATGCCGCCACGCACGTCGGTGGTCGTGATGTCGTAGGTGCCTCCGTCCTCCTCGGGGAGCTGGGCGTAGAAGTAGGCCCTCGTCCCGGTCATCTGGGCGCCGCTGCTGATGAGCACGTCGCCCCTGAAGGCGGGGTAGTCGTTGGTGGAGCTGAAGGTGCCGTTGTTCCTCACGGTCACGTCGCCGGCCACGTCGCACTCGCCCCTGACGGTGAGCGAGCCGCCGTTGACGTCGAGATCGGAGTTGAGGTCCCAGTCCGCGGCGCTGCTCGAGTGGACGACCGTGGCTCCCGAAGCGACGACAACGTCGCCGTTGAAGGCGGCGTCGGTGGTGAAGGTCACCGTGCCCGAGTTCAAGAAGTCGACGGCGTGGAAGCGCGAGCCGCCCGCGTCGGGGTGGGCGAAGCTCACGCTCTGCGCGCTGCTGCCGTTGAAGACCACCTTGGTGCCGGTCGAGGCGAAGGCCTCGTTCGACACGCCGCCGCCGTCGGAGCTCTGGGTGAAGTTGCCGGCCACCCGGATCTCACCCTGGCTGAGCTGCCCCTCGGTGCTGCAGCTGTACTCGCCGTAGCCGACGGTCGCGGTGAAGTTGCCCCCGACGATGAGGAGGTCGTTGGGGTTGGTCATGCGCAGGCCGTCGCTGCCCGTGTTGCTGCACCAGTACTGGAAGGAGCCTCCGTGGGTGAGGGTGTGCCCGGAGAGGCTGAGGCTCTTCTGCTCGTTGACGTAGACCAGCACGTTGGGCAGCTCGAGACTCTTGACGAGCTCGGCGTTGCCGATGATCCGCGTCTGGCTCATGGAGTAGGTGCTGGTCTGGATGTCGTCGATGTCGGGCAGGCGCGTCGAGTAGTACCCGGTGCCGCCGCTCACCGTGGAGCCGTTCTGGATGGTGAGCTGGTTCGAGAAGGTCACGGCGCCGACGACGTCGAGGGTGCCGCCGTTGTCGACGAGGACCGCCCCCACAATCGAGTTCTCGTCGTGATCGGAGTGCAGGATGCCGCCGTCGATGGTGACGGTGCCGTCCACGTCGAAGTCCGCGCCTCCGCTGAAGTCCCAGCGCGCGCCGCTGAAGATGTCCACCGCGTCCTCGATGGTGACGTCGTAGGCCGAGGACTTCACCCCGGCGCCGCGGATCTCCACCGTGTCGAAGTGGCTGTTGCTCGCCGAGGAGTACCTGAAGCTGACGGCCTGGGCGCTGCTGCCGTCGAGCACCACCTTGGTTCCGCTCGGCATGAAGGAGCGGTAGGCGACGCCGCCGCCGTCGTCGTTGGTCGTGAAGTTCCCCCTCACGTAGAGGACTCCCCCGGTGAAGTTGCCGATGGTATTGGCGGAGTACTCGCCGTAGCCGGTGGTGGCCGTGAAGTTCTTGCGCACGACCACCACGTCGTTGGCGTTGGTCATGATCAAGCCCTCACCGTTCGCGTTGGAGTCGTAGTACGTGAGGTGCTCCGCTTCGAGGCGATAGCCGTTGACCGTCACCGATCCGTAGGTCTGGATCTTGACGTGGTTCGTGCCCGGCACGGTCACGTTCCTGGTCATGGTCACGTCGCCGGTGATCCAGAAGTTGCTCACCGACGCCGTCGAGCTGTCGAAATAAGGCACCTCGCCCGTCCAGGTGCCGGTTCCGAGCTGCAGGTGGCTGCCGCTGAGGATGTCCGTGGAGCCGTTGAAGGTGGCGTCGTCGGCCACGTCCAAGGTGCCGCCGTTGTTGACGTTGACCGCGCCGTCGACCTCGAGGTCGTCGTTGATGTCGAGGCTGCCGCCGTTGATGGTCAGCGTGCCGCTGATGTCCACGTCGGTGGCGGTCTGGACGGTCACGCCGTTGTCGATCACCACGGCGCCTGTTGCGTACCAGTAGGAGCCGCCGCTCACGGTGTTGGAGAACTGGACGTCCTCGAAGCGCGAGAACTCGATCCCCGCGCTCGGAAAGTCGACGCTCTGGTTGCTGGTCCCGTTCAAGAGCACCGACGTTCCGGTCGACACGAATGCCCTCTTGACGGCGCCTCCGCCTTCGTCGTTGACGGTGAAGTTCCCTCTCACCTCGATCTGGCCCTGGGTGAGCTGGCCCTGGGTGTTGCAGCTGTACTCGCCGTAGGCCGTTGTCGCGGTGAAGTTGTTCCTCACGATGACGCGGTCGTTGGCGGCGGTCATGCGCAGGCCGTCACCGCTCACGTTCGAGCAGAAGGGCTGCAGGCTGCCCATCTCCCAGGTGTTGCCGTTGACGGTCACCCGGTAGCCGGGGCGGATCTGCGTGTTCTCGTTGCCCGGCACGTAGACGTCGCGGGTCAGGCTGATGTTGCCCTGGACCCAGTCGTTGTTGGCGGTGAAGCTGCAGTCGGTGTCGAAGTCCGGGAGGGCGGTGGTCCACTTGGAGGTCCCGACTATGAGCTGGGAGCCGCTCCGGATGTCGGTCGCGCCCCGGAAGAAGCACTCGTCGGCGCAGTCGAGGCGCCCGCTGCTCTGCACGCTCACGTCGCCCGAGACATCGAGGTCGTCGTTGAGGTCGAAGATGCCCCCGGTGATGCTCAGGTCGGTGAGCCAGGCGTCGGTCGAGGTGCTCACTGTCGCGCCCGAGCCGACCGTGACCGTGCCGGTGGAGGCCCACGCGTAGCTCGTGCTGGTCGAGACCTGGAACTCCACGTCCTTGAAGCGCGACCTGGTCTTGTCGCCGATGTTGCTGAACCTGAAGGTCGGAGTGCCGCTCTCGAAGATCACCTTGGTGCCGGTTGAGATGAAGGACCTGTAGCTGGAGCCTCCGCCGTCGGCGTAGACGTTGAAGCTGCTGCCCACCCGGATGGTCCCCGCCGAGAACAGGCCTTCGGTGTTGCAGCTGGACTCGCCGTAGGCATTGACGAAGTTGAGCGAGCCGTTGTCGCCGATGAGCTCCCCGGCCGCGTTGGTCATGTGCAGGCCGTCGCTCGAAGTGTTGCTGCAGTAGGAGTAGAACGCGCCGTCCGCCTCGAGGGTGTGGGGCCCGAGGTAGAGGCGGGTGCCGGACCAGATCTTGAACTGCCCCGAGAACTGGGTGCGGCCGGAGAGGCTGATGTGGGACGCGGTCCGCATGTTGGCCTGGACGCCGCAGCCCCGGAGCGTGCCGCCGCTCTTGCGAAGGTAGACCCAGCCGCTTCCCTGAATAGTGTTCAGGACCGCGTTGCCGTAGATGTTGAGCTCCCGGCTCGTGATGTTGAGCGTGGACCCCGACATGAAGAGGTCGCGCACGTAGCCGGTGCCGCTGGACATGGTGGGCTGGTTGGAGGCATCGCCGCAGATGAAGACGTCGCTGGAGGAGGTGGGCACCCCCGAGGGCGACCAGTTGCCCGCGTTGTTCCAGTCGGTGCTGACCGCGCCGGTCCAGACCTTCTCGTAGCCCGACGGGGCCTGATCGCAGGTCTGGTTGATGTAGCTGATGCCCGCCGAGCAGGAGGAGACGTTGCCCACCGCGTCGGTGGAGCTCATGTACCAGGTCGTGGTGCTGTTTTGGGAGACCGTCATGTTGGCGCTCCAGTCGCCGGCGCCGTCGGCCTGCACGGTGTTCAGCGGGCTGCCGGAGCAGGACGCGTTCGTGTAGACCTTGATGGTGCTGCCGGCCTCGGCGGTGCCGTAGACGTCGGGGGTCGTGTCCGAGGAGGCCCCGCAGGGGGTCGTGCCCCTGGGATATGGCGCGTCCGGCGACACGTTGTCGTGGGTGTAGTTGAGCGTCGACGAGCAGGTGCTCACGTTCCCCGCGGCGTCGGTGGCGCTGGCGCTCAGCGCCGTGATCGTGTTCGCCGAGACAGTGACCTGCAGGTTGAAGTCCCCGTTGCCGTCAGCCGAGCCCGAGGCGAGCTCGCTGCCCGCGCACCCCGCCTGCCCGTAGACCTTCACCGTTGAGCTCGCCTCGGCGGTGCCCGTGACGATGGGGTTGAGGTTGTCAGACGGCGAGACCGGCGTGGTCGAGCTCAGAGAAGGCGCGCTGGGGTTCACGGAGTCGTGGGTGTAGCCGAAGCCCGTCGAGCAGTCCGAGAAGTCCTGGCCGTCAATCGACTTGGCGTAGAAGGTCCGCGTGCTGTTGGTCGTACCGTTGACCGCGATGGACCAGTTGCCGCTGCCGTCGGTGCTGCCCGTTGCGAGCGGGCCGCCGCTGCAGTCGCTGGTCGTGAAGATGCGCATGGTCACGCTCGCCTCACCGGTCCCGCTGAGCGTTGTGCTGATCTGGTTGGAGGGCGAAGTCGGTGAGGAGCTGCCGATGGTCGGCGTCACGTGGACCGCGCAGACACCCCCTTCGTCGGTCTCGCCGTCGCAGTCGTCGTCTATCGTGTTGCAGGTCTCCGTGGCGCCCGGGTAGATGGCCGCGTTGCTGTCGTTGCAGTCCCCGCCCGAGCTGGCGTCGTAGTTGCTGCCCGCGTCTGCGGCGCAGAGGCACTTGGTGTTGCCGGTGACGCCCTTGGTGTCCCCGTCGTTGTCGTAGTACCAGGTGCCGCAGCCGGTGGCGTTCTCCTCGTCCGTGGTGGCGTCGCAGTCGTCGTCGACGCTGTTGCAGACCTCGGTCGCCCCCGGGTAGATGGCCGCGTTGGTGTCGGCACAGTCGAGGGTGTCTGGGCTGCCGTCGTTGTCGTCGTCGGGGTCGCAGGGGTCGCCTAGGCCGTCGCTGTCGGCGTCCTGCTGGCCGCTATTGCTGTGCAACGGGCAGTTGTCGCTGACGTCGAGCACCGTGTCGCCGTCGTCATCGGTGTCGCAGGCGTTGCCGTCGCCGTCCGAGTCCGTGTCCGTCTGGGTCGCGTTGGCCGTCAGAGGGCAGTTGTCCGAGACGTCGGCCACTCCGTCGCCGTCGTCGTCCGTGTCGCAGGCGTCGCCCTCCTCGTCCGAGTCCGTGTCCGTCTGGCTCACGTTGGAGACCAACGGGCAGTTGTCGGACGTGTCCGCCACCCCGTCTCCGTCGTCGTCCGTGTCGCAGGCGTCGCCCTCCTCGTCCGAGTCCGTGTCCGTCT
>CAZQPP010000540.1:0-5760 GCA_964594295.1 uncultured Myxococcales bacterium
ACAACCGCGCAGCCCGCCGCATGGAGCACCTCGAGCGTGCAGGCATCGTCGGGCCGCAGGAGGGCCCGGGGCCGCGCAAGGTCCTGGTGCCGCCGGCGCCACCGCCGGCCCTCCCGCCCGGCTCCGACTACGACACGGGCCAGCACCACCTTTGAATAGCCAACCGGGTCGGTTCGTTGCATGCTCGGGCCCGCAATGACTCCGACATCCGCCATATTCACGGCAGCGGCCCTGCTGCTCGCCGCACCGCCAGGCGCCTCTTCCGCTCCCCCCGCGCAGCCCGCCGAGCCGGTCGTTACGCCCACCGATCAGCTCCTCGACCGCGTCCAGGCATTCGTCGACAGCACCCCGCACTTCACGGCGGAGTTCGAGCAGGTAGCCGTCCGCTCCCGCACCGGACGGCGCAAGACCCGCAAGGGTCGCGTGCGGGCCCTGCGCCCCGACCGCATCCGCTGGGACTACGCGGGGAGCGCGCCGGTGCACTACGTCGCCGCGGGGAAGGTGCTCTGGGCCTACCAGCCCAAGGACGCTCGCGCCTATCGTTTGTCCCTCGACGGCAGTGACCTCGATCAGACTGTCCGCGTCCTCGCCGGGGGCGCGAAGCTCGCGGAGGCATTCAAGACAGAAGAGATCGCCCCTCCGGACCCGCCCCTCGCGCCGGGCTTGCGCTACCTCAAGCTCGAGCCGCCCAAGCCCACGGGAGCCTTCCGCTACCTCGTGCTCGGGATCGAGCCCGAGTCGGGCCGCGTGGCGGCCTCCGCGCTCGTAGACGCCGACGGGAACGAGGTCCGCACGACCTACCGCTACAAGGAGGGCCCGCCTCCCAAGCCGGCGGTGTTCGAGTTCAAGCCCCCGCCGGGGGTGAGCGTGGAGGACGTGTCCTCGTCGAAGCAGCTGCGGCTCAGCGTTCCCTGAGCGACGCCACCAGGGCGAGCCGCACGGCCGGCGGCAGCGGGTTCTCGGGGAAGCGGTCGCCCAGCAGGGAGAGCAGGTCGGGGTCCCGCCGGTCGGGCTCGGTCAGGGCCAGGATCAGCCTCACGGCGCCCTCCGCGTCCGGCTGGAGGTGTGGGGCCGCCGCGGCGATCCGCACCTTGACGAGGCCGCTCTTCTCTCGCCCGCGTTGGAGGCCAAGGCTCGCGTAGCGCCACACGCCGTCCCGGTAGGCCGGGTGCTCCTCGACCAGGGCGGCGTAGAAGCCCAGCGCCTCTCGGTCGCTGCCGATGCGCTCGGCGTGCCGTGCCCGCAGGTACAGGTAGCTCGGGCAGCGCTCGCAGCGAATCCCGAGCAGACCCAAGAGCCGTGAGGTCTCCTGCACGCTCCCGTCGACCAGGGCGAGCTCGGCGGCGAGGGCCAGCGCTTCGGGGCCGGCGCGGAAGATCTCCTCGGCGGTGCCCAGCCTCGCGAGCACGTCGGCGGGGAGCCGCCCCGGGGCGCGCAGGAGCTCTTGTGCCATCCGGGTGCGGATGGCGTCGTCGTCCGGGCGGCTCTTGGCGCGCAGCACCCGGACCACCTTGAGCAGGCGGGTCAGCTCGGCCGCGTCCTCGAGGTCGGGGGCACGCTCGGTGACCGTGTCCAGGTCCTCCAACGCAGCCCGAAGGCTCAGGTCCAGGCTCTCACCTGCCAGCAGCGGGAGCTCTGCGACACGGCGCCGCGCCCGGAGGAGGCGCGCCAGCGCGTGCTCGGGCTCCAGCACCACCGCCTGGGCCAGATCGAGGTCGATGCGCTTCTCGACACCCTTGCGTGCGCCGCCGGCGGGGCCGGCTCCGGAGGCCATCATCTGGAGGCAGGCCGCCCGCGCGAAGTGAGCGTTCGCCTCTGCTATTCGTCGCTTCGCGAAGGGCTCGCTCATGGCGATCGGCGTCGCCGCGTCGTCCTTGCCGAAGAGCTGCTCGAGGAGCGTCAGGCAGCGCTCCGGCGCCCTGGCGGCGAGCGCCTCGAGGGCCTGCATCAAGGCCCGCTCCGCCGCTCTCTCGGCGCTCCAGGTCTCGGGAGCCGCGCTCTGGCCTTCCCGGCTTCGAGCCCCCTCGTAGCGCACGACCCGCAGGCCCCGCTCTCCCGCCACCACGACCAGCCTCTCCTCCACGTCGGCGGTGGCGTAGGTGCCGCGGCGGAAGAGATCGTGCTGGACCCGGCGCAGGCGCAGCACGCGCCGCCCGCGCAGGTCCTTGTCCTCGCCGACCAGCGACACCCTCGCCGTCGCCTCGGCCAGCTCGTCCCAGCGCTCCATGGCTACGAGGTCGGCGAGCTGTCTGGGTGGATGCGCCAGCCGCAGCAGGGGGACGGGGCTCTCGGCCCCCCAGGCCATCGCCCAGGCCCGCACGAAGGCATCGGTCGCGCTCGACTGGGCGGCGACGCCCACCGGCGCGAGGCCCAGGAGCGCCGCGGCGGCGACCGTCAGCAAGCGCATCATGGCGCGACGATAGCCCGCGCCAACGCCCGGGGCAATCACCGTCAACCCGGGACCTTATGCGGCCTGTAGCCAACTTCTCGAAAAGTCGGGGCGAACGAGCGGATTCACCGCAGAGATCGCTGAGACCGCAGAGAGGTTTCCTTTGGAGAATCAAGCCCCTCTGCGCTCTCTGCGCCCTCTGCCCCCTCTGTCCCCTCTGCGGTGAGAGCTCGACGTGGCACCGCTCGGACATATTGAGAAGCTACGCCGATTGCCGTGGCCTCGATAAGCCGCATTTCGGCCGTGTGACGCTCGTGATGAGCCAAAACTCACCTCGCGGCCGAAATGTCGGCTTCATCGAGGCCCTCTTATGTGGCCTTGGGCCGCATAAGGTAGTCTTGACCGATCAGCCGGTCGCCCCTACGATGAACGCGGTGCGTCTTAGGCTCGGACGCGACGCACACGTCTATGAGGAAGGACGCCTATGGCGAACCCGAAAGACCCCCGCCCCACCGAGCGCGGACGCGCCGCCCCGGGCCAGGATCCCGGCGGCGAGAACGTCCCCGCGCTTCTGAACGATCGGAAGCTCGGCGAGATCCTCGTCCGCGAACAGATCGTGGACCTCGAGCGCCTCGAGGAGGCCAAGCGCGAGATGGAGCGGCGCGGCGGGCGCCTCGCGGGCGTGCTCGCCGAGCTGGGGCTGGTCGAGGAGAGCCGCCTCGTCAACTTCCTCTCCCGCCAGTACGGCGTGCCCTCGGTCACCCTCAAAGAGACCGAGATCGACCAGGAGGTCATCGAGCTCATCCCGCGCGAGGTGTGCGAGCGGCACATCCTCATCCCTATCCGCCGCCAGGGCAGCTCGCTCATCATCGCCATGAGCGACCCCTCGAACATCTACGCGATCGACGACATCAAGTTCCTCACCGGCTACAACGTCGAGGTCGTGGTCGCCCCCGAGAGCGACATCCGGGCCGCCATCGAGCGCTACTACGCCTCCCAGGAGTACACCTCCATGATGGAGGAGCTCGAGGCTGTCGAGATCGAGTTCCTGAGGGAGGAGGAAGGCGTCGACATCGACGAGATCGAGCGCGCCAGCGAAGAGGCGCCCGTCGTCCGCCTCGTGAACCTCATCTTGGTCGACGCCATCAAGAGGGGCGCCAGCGACATCCACATCGAGCCCTACGAGAGGGCCTTCCGCGTGCGCTACCGCATCGACGGAGTCCTCTACGAGGTGATGAACCCGCCGCTCAAGCTGCGAAACGCCATCACGAGCCGCATCAAGATCATGAGCGAGCTCGACATCGCCGAGCGCCGCCTTCCGCAGGACGGTCGAATCCAGCTCATGCTCGGCAGGGAGAAGGAGGTCGACTTCCGCGTCTCGGTGCTGCCGACCCTCCACGGTGAGAAGGTCGTCCTCCGAGTCCTCGACAAGAGCGCCCTGAAGCTCGACATGACCGACCTCGGCTTCGAGGTGGAGTCCCTCTCCCTGTTCAAGCACGCGATCCACCAGCCCTACGGCATGGTCCTGGTCACCGGGCCCACGGGATCGGGCAAGACGACGACGCTCTACTCGGCCCTGATGGACCTGAACAAGGCCACCGACAACATCTCCACCGCCGAGGACCCGGTCGAGATCACCGTCGCCGGCGTCAACCAGGTTCACATCAACGACAACATCGGCCTGAACTTCGCCTCGGCCCTGCGCTCCTTCCTGCGGCAGGACCCGGACATCATCATGGTCGGTGAGATTCGAGACTTCGAGACCGCCGAGATCGCCGTCAAGGCGGCTCTCACGGGCCACCTCGTGCTCTCGACCATTCACACCAACGACGCCCCCTCCACGGTCAACCGACTCCTGAACATGGGCGTCGAGCCTTTCCTGGTGACCGCCTCTCTGAACGCCATCCTCGCCCAGCGCCTCGCCCGCCGGATCTGCGAGGAGTGCAAGGAGCCGCTCGAGACCACCCTCGAGGCCCTCATGGAGGCCGGCATCACCGAGGAGGAGGCACCGAACGTCCTCGTCCAGCACGGGCGAGGTTGCCACCAGTGCAACGAGACCGGCTACAAGGGGCGCGTCGCGCTCTACGAGGTCATGCCCATGACGGACCACGTCAAGGAGTGCGTCCTTCAGGGCTACTCGGCCATCGAGCTGAAGCGTGAAGCTGTCGAAGAGGGCATGCAGACGCTGCGCGTGGCAGGTCTGAACAAGCTCAAGGAGGGAATGACGACCCTCGAGGAGGTCTTGCGGGTAACCCGTGCTGACTAGCACTCACCCGGTCACCTAGACCGGCTACGGGGCGCAACGGATGGACATCCACCAGCTCTTGCACACCATGCTCAAGATGGGAGCGAGCGACCTGCACCTCACGGCAGACTCGCCCCCGGTGCTGCGCATCAACGGCAAGATCTACCCGCTAAAGACCAAGGCGCTGACCACGGACCTCACCCAGGCGCTCACCTACAGCGTCCTCAACGACAAGCAGAAGAAGATCTTCGAGGAGAGCCACGAAGTGGACCTCTCCTTCGCCTGGCAGGGGCGCAGCCGTTTCCGCGCCAACTTCTACCTGCAGCGTGGAGCGGTCGCCGGCACCCTGAGGAGGATCCCCACCGAGATCCCCGATCTGCGAACCCTCGGGCTGCCGACGGCGGTCGAAGAGTTCGTGGATCGCCCCAACGGCCTCATCCTAGTCACCGGGCCGACCGGCTCCGGCAAGTCCACCACCCTCGCGGCCCTCATCGACCGCATCAACCGGACCCAGCGAGGCCACATCCTCACGATCGAGGACCCCATCGAGTTCGTGCACGTCCACAAGAACTGCATCGTGAACCAGCGAGAGATAGGCAGCGACACAGAGTCCTTCCGTACCGCGCTGCGTTACGTGCTCCGCCAGGACCCCGACTACGTCCTGCTCGGCGAGATCCGTGACGAGTCCAGCATGGAGGCGGCGATCCAGATCAGCGAGACCGGCCACCTCGTCATGGCCACCCTGCACACGAACAACACCGTCCAGACCGTCCACCGCGTCGTCGACTTCTTCGACGGCGCCCACCAGGACATGGTGCGCACGCAGCTCTCCTTCGTGCTCGCGGGTGTCATCAGCCAGCAGCTCATCCCCAACCGGGACGGGCGGGGGCGCTCGTTGGCCTGCGAGGTCATGGTCCCCAACCCGGCTATCCGAAACCTCATCCGCGAGGACAAGACCCACCAGATCTACTCGGCCCTCCAGGTGGGTCAGGGGGTCTCCGGCAACCAGACCATGAACCAGTCGCTCTTCGACATGGTCCGCGCCGGCAAGATCACCGAGGAGCAGGCTTTGAGCCACACCCTCGAGCGCTCGGAGCTCCAGCAGATGCTGCAGGGCGAGAGCGGC
>CAZQPP010000541.1:0-5751 GCA_964594295.1 uncultured Myxococcales bacterium
TGACCTCGTCGTCGAGGCCCACGGTCTTGTAGACGACGCCGCCCCAGCCGATGTCGAAGGCACGGGCGCACATCTCGTAGGTGTTGCCCACGGGCGAGGAGGAGAGGCAGAAGGGGTTCGGAAAGGTCACCCCGCAGAAGTCGACTTCCAGGCTTGGAGCGCTCATCTCGACACCTCCTTGGGGCCCGACAGGAGCCGGTGGATCGCCTCGGCTGCTCGTTTGCCGTCACCGACGGCGGCCACCACCGTGCTCGGCCCGCGCACGATGTCGCCTCCAGCGAAGACGCGCTGCGTGGGCGTGGCCTGGGTCGCCGGGTCGGCGACGATCAACTCGCCACCAGCCTCCTTCGCGGGGCGTTGGCCGACGGCCTGGATCACGGCTCCGACCTTCAGCCGCCAGGACGTGCCCTCGATGGGGCGGGCGTTGTCCGGTACCAGCAGGCCGGGCTGGATCCACTCGGTCTCCACGCCCTCGACGCCGCAGACCCTGCCATCCTCGCCGAGCACCCGCGTGACCTGGCATTGCGGCTTCACGATCACGCCGTCGCGGCGGGCCTGCTCGAGCTCGTCCTCCATCGCGGGGAGCTCGGTCATGCTCTCGAGGGCGATGGCGTAGATGCGCCTGGCCCCGAGGGCGTGCGCGCAGCTCGCCACGTCCATGGCGACCGAGCCGCCGCCGATTATGGCAACGTTGACGCCGTTGACGAGGCTCTCGGCACGCTCGGGGTCGAGCGTGATGTCGGCGAGGAACTCGACGGCGGTGCTGACGTTTGCGAGGTCCATGCCGGGAACGGGAAGCCTGACCGGCGCCCAGAGCCCGGGGGCCGTGAAGACGGCCGAGTAGCCCTGCGAGAGAAGCCCGGCGGCCCCCTCTTCGCCCTCGATCGTGGTGCTTGTGCGCAGCTCGACGCCGAGCTCCAGGATCTCCTCGATGTCCGCGTCGAGCTTGGCCTCGTCGAGGCGCATGGGCGGGACGCCGTAGCGGAGCATGCCGCCGGCCTTCTCCTTGGCCTCGAAGATGGTCACCTGGTAGCCGAGCCGTGCCAGGTTGGCGGCCGCCACCAGACCGGCCGGTCCGGCTCCCACGACCGCGATGCGCTCGGCCCTCTTGTCGCCTGCCTCGAGGGCGACGACGCCGAGCTGCCGGCCGTACTCCACGGCGAAGGCCTGGAGGCCGTCGATGTCGATGGGGCGGTCCAGCCCGGCCCGCAGGCAGCCTTTTCGGCAGGTGTCCTCGGTTGGGCAGATGTAGCTGCACACGCCGCCGAGGGGGTTGTTCCGCAGCACGGTGCGCGCCGCGCCCTTGAAGTTCAGGAAGCGGATCTGGCGGATGAACCTGCCGGGGTCGGTTCCACCGGGGCAGCCCTGGCTGCACGGCGCGTCGTGGCACAGCATGCAGCGCTGTGCCTCCTCCATCGCCTGCTGGAGCGACAGCGCGGGCGCGCCGCGCGCCGGCCGCGGTTGGCTGGTCGTGCTCATGGATCCTCCCTGTCTTCGTGGGCCTGCGTGCAGGGACGATAGCGGTGAGTCAGGTAGTGCGCAAGACGCCGCGGGCATCGCGGGGCGCCGGGAGGGCGAAGCTCAGTCGACCGGAGCCCGGGGAAAGAGCTCGTCCTCTTCGAGGCGGGAGTGCTCCGAGAGCTCGGATTGAAGCTCCGAGAGGGGCACACTCTGCAGTCGACCGCTCCGAGATCTCTCCGGGCGACCGCGGTGCAATCCTCGGGCCACGGGAAAGGTCAACAATTTCGCGCTGTCATGTGGCAATGTTGTGGCGGTCGCTACCGCGCCCGGTTGTTGGAAGCACAACGCTGTTGTATGCGCAGCAACCATGGGCCCGCTCGACACCATCGTCTCCATCGCCTCGAACCTCACCTCCGCCTTGTCGGCGCTGGAGCGACACCGGCAGCTGATCGGCGCTGTGCACGAGGCGCTCCCGTGCGATGCGGCGGCCCTCCTCAGGTTGGACGAGGGTGAGCTCGTGCCGGTCGTCTGCGAGGGGCTCAGCGAGGACGTGATGGGCCGGCGCTTTTCGCTGCGGGAGCACCCTCGCCTGGAGATCATCTGTCGCTCGGAGGAGCCGGTGCTCTTCGAGAGCGACTGCGCCCTGCCGGATCCATTCGACGGGCTCCTGGCCGACGAGCTGGGCGAGCTTCAGCACGTGCACTCCTGCCTGGGCTGCCCTCTGTGGGTCGGAGACGAGCTCATCGGGGCTCTCACGGCGGACGCGGCAGCGGTCGACGCCTTCGTGGGGATAGACCCCTCCTTCCTCGCCGCGGTGGGCGCCCTCGCCGCCGCCGAGATGCGCACGACCCTGCTCATCGAGGCGCTCGAGCAGAGCGCCGAGCGCCAGGGCCTCATCGCGCGCGACCTGATGCGCGACCTGCAGATGCGGGAGGGCACAGAGATCATCGGTACGACGACTGCCATGCAGCGCCTGAGGCATGAGCTCGAGCTCGTCGCCCGATCGGACCTGACGGTGCTCGTCACGGGTGAGACGGGCGTCGGCAAGGAGCTCGTCTCGCGGGCAGTGCACGCAGCGTCCGAGCGCCGGCGAGAGCCCATGTTGCAAGTCAACTGCGCCGCTCTCCCGGAGAACCTGACCGACAGCGAGCTCTTCGGGCACGTCAGCGGCGCCTTCACGGGAGCCACCTCTGACAGGGCCGGCAAGTTCGAGGTGGCGGACGCCGGCACGCTCTTCTTGGATGAGATCGGGGAGCTGCCTCTGTCGACGCAGCCCAAGCTGCTGCGTGCGCTCCAGCACGGAGAGATCCAGCGCGTGGGCTCGGACAAGCTCATCAAGGCCGACGTCCGGGTCATCGCCGCCTCCAACCGGGACCTGGAGCAGGAGGTGAAGGCAGGGCGCTTTCGCGCAGACCTCTACCACCGGCTCCACGTCTACCCCCTCCACGTGCCGCCGCTGCGGGAACGCCGCGCCGACATCCCCCTGTTGGCCGGCTACTTCTGCGACGTGACGCGCACCAGCCTCGGGCTCGGTCCGCTGCGCCTTCAGCCCGGGGCCGTCGACGCGCTCAAGCGCTACCTCTGGCCGGGAAACGTCCGGGAGCTGGAGAACGTGATCTCGCGGGCCGCGCTCAGGGGTGCGGCGCGGGTAACGCCGGGTGAGCAGATCGTCCTGACTGTTGCGCATCTGGGACAGGATTTCGGCTCTGGGGGCGAAGCGCCAAACGACGTCGAGCCCTGTGCCGAGCTCGGCGTCCGTCTGGTGGACATGGACCTGAAAGAGGCCACGCGTGAGTTCCAGCGCTCGATGATCCGGCGCGTCCTGGCCGAGCGAGAGGGAAACTGGGCGGCGGCGGCCCGCAGGCTCGGAATGCACCGGAGCAACCTGCACCACCTGGCGAAGCGCCTCGGGCTGAAGTAGTCGCAGGTCTGCCGCACCCGTGCTGGAGGGCGCCGCCGCTCTGGGCTATGTTCTCGGAGCCATGACACCTGACGACTGGGACTGGTCGCCCGAGACCAAGAAGATCGCGGACATCGCGGAGATGCGCGCGAGCTTCGCGGAGGTCTACGAGCTCGCAGCCAGCCCCGACGGCGAGCGCGTCGCCGCCGTGGTCCGCAAGGATACGGACGACGACGAGTGCGGGGTCTGGGTCAACGGCGATCTCTGGGAGCTCGAGCCCGAGAAGGCCAGGAGCCTGACCTTCCTCCCGGACGACAGGCTGGCCGCCCTGGTCTGCACGGACGACGAGTGGAGCGTGGCCGTCGACGGCGAGGCCTGGGACGAGACCTTCGACTTCGCCTGGGACCTGCGGCCTTGCGGCGACGGGAGCAAGCTCGGCGTCCAGGTCAAGCAGGGCATGAGCTACACCCTGGCCGTCGACGGAGCACCCTGGGAGAAGAGCTTCCCCTCGTGTCGGGGCTTTGCGCTGAGCCGCGACGGAGCCCGGGTGGCGGCCGCCGTGCAGACCGAGGAGATCTCCGAGGGCGAGACCGAGAAGTTCATGGCGGGCACCTGGAGCGTCGCGGTAGACGGCGAGGCGTGGGCGCGGCGCTTCGTCAACGTCTGGGATCCCTGCGTGAGCCCCGGCGGCGAGCGCGTGGGCGCGGCGGTCCGCCTCGGAAACAGCGAGTACAGCGTCGCATGTGACGGCGAGCCGTGGGCGAAGCGCTTCTCCATGGTGTGGGCGCCGCGCTTCCGCCCCGAGGCTGGAGGCCTGCTCGCGCCGGTGCAGGTGGACGGCGGGTGGACCCTCGCCGAGGACGGCGCTCTCCGTTGGAGCGGGCGCTACGTCCAGCTCTGGCACCTGCGCACGAGCCCGGACGGCGCGCGGGTCGCAGCGGTGGTCGCCACAGCCTTCGGGCGTTGGACCGTGGCCGTGGAGGACCAGCCGTGGAGCTGCACGGTCGGCGAGATGGTGGACGCGCCGGTCTTCTCGGCGGAGGGCCGCCGGGTCGCCGCGGCGGTGAAGGACGCCGGGCGCTGGACGGTCGCCGTGGACGGGGCGTTGTGGCCCGAGGCCTTCGACATGGTCTGGGAGCCGGTCTTCTCCCCCGACGGAGAGGCAGTTGTGGCGCAGGTCGAGTCGGAAGGGGCCCACACCCTGGCTGTGAACGGCCGAGCCTGGGGCGAGCGCTTCGAGCGCCTCTTCCCTCCGGCCTTCAGCCCCGGCGGTGATCTGGTGCTCGTTCGTGGTGTGCGTGACGGCGGCTTCTTCCGCCAGGTCCTTTCACTCGAGAAGACGGCCTAAGTGGAGGGGGAGGGGTGTACGAGATAGTCCGAGGCCCGCTCGTCTGGGTCGCCTTTTCGGTTTTCCTCATAGGCAGCCTCTGGCGGCTGGTGTCCATGGCCCTGCTCGCCCGCAAGGACAAGGTGGTCTACTCCACCTACAGCCTCCGCTACGGCCTGCGATCCCTCCTTCGCTGGTCTCTGCCCTTCGGCACCCGGAGCATGAGGCTCCACCCCTTCCACACGGCGGTCTCCTTCGGGTTCCACATCTGCCTGTTGGCCACCCCGCTGCTCGTCCGCGGACACGCGGTCTCCTGGGAGCAGTCCTGGGGCGTGAGCTGGTGGAGCCTGCCTTCTACCGCCGCCGACGCCATGGCCCTCGTCGTCGTCTTCGGCGGCCTCTTCTTCGGCATGAGGCGCCTGCTCTCGCCGGTTGTGCGCAACGTGACCTCGGCGTGGGACCACCTGCTCGTGCTCCTCGTCATCTCCCCCTTCCTGACGGGGTTCGCGGCCAAGCACCAGTGGCTCGACGCCGAGACGGCGACGGTACTGCACATCGCCTGCGGGGCCGCGTGGCTGATGGCGATCCCCTTCACCCGGCTCTCTCACATGCTGTGGTTCGTGTTCACGCGCGGCTACATGGGGAGCGACCAGGGCGCGCTGCGCCACGCGAGGGACTGGTGATGGCCGATCCAGCCGACGCACAGGTGACCGACCCGGGAATCGACGAGGCCGCGGACAAGCTCTCGCGGGCCCGCATCGAGGAAGCCATCGACCAGGTCCTGAGCAAGGAGACCGCGGCGCGGCTCAAGGTCTATCTTGATACCTGCGTGCGCTGCGGGCTCTGCTCGGAGGCCTGCCACACCTTCGTCTCCCGGGACGGCGATCCGGATCACGCCCCGGTCGCAAAGGTGAAGCGCACCCTCTGGGAGATGGTGCGGCGCAAGGGGAAGATGGATCGCGAGGCTCTCAAGCGCGCCGCTCGCATCGCGTTCACCGACTGCACGACCTGCCGCAGGTGCAGCCTCTACTGCCCCTTCGGCATCGACATCGCCTACCTGATC
>CAZQPP010000542.1:0-5734 GCA_964594295.1 uncultured Myxococcales bacterium
AGGGTTTCTGGCTAACCGCTAACAGCTAACAGCTAACAGCTAGATCAAAGGCTAGAGCGAGCGCGACGCTCCAGTCAACCCGTTGCTCCCCGCTGGAGGTCGGTTCCACATTGGCGCCGAGGCTTCCGCCGAGCCTCACTTCTTGTGCGGGCACGTGAGGTCCGCCGGCAAGGGCAGCATGTGGTCGAGGGCGGCTGCGCACTCGGCCTCGAGGTCGCACAGCTTCAGGTGGTCGGTGCAGCCCGGGTGCAGGTCCTCGGGGAGCAGCGACGGCGCCGTGCACTCCATGCAGCGGTCGTCGGGCAGGACCTCGCCGCGGGCGGCGAAGTAGGCGCTTATCTGGTTGAGCATGAAGCCGGGGACGTCGAAGGGCTTCCAGGGCTCGACGTTGTAGAAGCCGTGCTGGCCCTCGGGGATGAAGTAGGGCAGGCGCATGGCCTGGGTGCGACCGCCCTCGAGGGTGAGCGTGGCGCGCAGCGGAGGATCGAGGCGCGGCACGTCGAAGCCGTCGTCGCCCTTGCTGAGGTTGTCCGGGTCGAAGAGGACCGGGCCGAAGGAGCGGGGCCAGCCGGTCTCGGGCTCGAAGCGGCGGAGTCGCTCTATGCCCTCGTAGACGAAGGTGTCGACGAGGACCTGGTCCTTGCTGCGGCCTCCGGGGCGGTCCGCGGTCGCGTAGCTGGCGTCGGGGGCGAAGAGGGCGCGCCAGCCGTGCTCGGCGGGGAGGGAGGGGTCGCGGCGGGTGGAGCCGAGGGTGCCGGCCGCGCGGGCG
Organism: uncultured Myxococcales bacterium; assembly: GCA_964594295.1. Classification (GTDB taxonomy): domain Bacteria; phylum Myxococcota_A; class UBA9042; order UBA3505; family UBA3505; genus CAZQPP01. Next base: position 770 of record CAZQPP010000542.1, read on the forward strand.
ATGGCGAGGCCGGTGTCGATGGGCACGTTCTGGTCGCCGACGGTGGGGACGACGAGGACCGCGGAGCCGGGCGAGGCCTTGGGGTCGTAGTCGTAGGAGAGGGGGCGGGCGAAGTAGTGGGGGGCGTAGGCGACGGGGTCGGCGGCGTCGAGGGGGATCTGGGCGATGCCCAAGAAGCGGCGGAGCTCCGGGCTGTTGCGGTGGTAGCCGAAGCCCTTGCCGAGGGCGACGACGGGCTGCCCCTCTGGGTAGCGGGTGCCCTGGAAGTCCACGTCGTGGGCGAAGGCGTCGAGGCTCAGGCGGCGCTTCTCGGAGCTGCCGGCGTAGACGACGACCTCGAGTGGGTCGCCCACGAGGGTGGTGTCCGGCGCGGGCTGCGGATCGGTCTGGTCTTCGGCCATGCCGAGCACGACGCGGCGCTCGGTGGCGGTCAGGGCGTCGGCCGCGATGCCCACGCGGAAACGGCCGCGGGGATCGACGACGGCCCAGGCGCTGTCGCCGTTCCTGAGGTTCTGCACGACGACGCGGTCGCCGGGCTCGATGAGCTCGCTCGTGGCGAAGGGGATGATGCCCTGGCTGTTGACGTCGTTGACGAGGAAGGCGAGCTCGGTGCGGGTGGGGTCGTCCTCGAGGGGGCGGCCGAGGATGAAGGGGCCGATGAGGGGGAGGAAGACGGCCTCGGGGACGCCGCCCTGGACCGAGCGGACGCCGATGCGTGCCAGGCCGGCGCCTCCGGCGAGGGGCGCGGCGGCCTCGATGGCGGGCTCGATGCCGGGGAGGACGGCCGCGAGGATGCCGCCGAGGGAGATGCCCCAGATGGAGTAGCGGCCGGTGCCGTCGAGCTCACCGCCGAGGTCGACGACGCCGTCGCCGTCGAGGTCGCCGGCGAGCTCGCCCGGGCCGGCGCCCATGTCCCAGGTGCGGTTGCCGTCGAAGGAGCGGAGGATGCGGATGAGCTGCATGAGGTCGAGCACCGACTGGCGGACGACGTCGCGGGTGTGGAAGAGGTCGGCGGTCCAGAAGTCGCCGCCGGAGTCGCGCAGGCCGTCCATGTCGAGGTCGCGCATGCGGCCTTCGCCGAGGGCGGCCATCAGGCCGGGCACGCCGAGGGGCTCGGCGAGCTTGGCGAAGGCCTCGACGATGTTCATGGTGCCGAAGGCGCCGAGCTCGAAGTTGTCGCCGGCGAGCTCGTCCCCGTGGCCGACCGAGTCGATCGCGCAGGTGGCGAGGCCGAAGGCGGCGTGGCGGCCCATGAACATGCGCGCCTCCTCGCGGGAGAGGGTGTAGCCGTGGGCGAAGATGACGACCGGGAAGGGTGGGCAGCCGGGCCCGGCCTCGGGCTCTCCCCTCGGGCAGTCGGCGCGGGGCTTCGGCACGGCGCACCAGAATGTCACCTCCTGCTCGGTGAGGTGGTCTATGCGCCCCGTCGTCCAGTCGAGATCCATGACCTCGTCGTCGTCGTGGGGGTGGCGTTCGGTCGCGGCGCCGTCGGAGTCGCCGAGCAGGTAGGGGCTCGTGTAGGAGCCCTGCACGACGTGGGAGATGAAGCCGAGATCCGAGGCCATCGGGCAGACGTACTCGGGGCCGAGGCCCTCGAAGAAGCCCAACGCCATCTTGAGGGCGGCGGTCGCGCAGTTGGCGTCGGCTGTGTAGACGTTGCCGGTGTCCTCGCGGCTCTGCTCGAAGAGGGTGATGCGGTCGACGGGGAAACGAGCGGCGAGGGCGGCCATGGGGCCGTGGCCGTAGAGACCGGCTCGCAGCGTCTCGAGGTCCCTGGTCACGCTGCCCGTGGTGAAGGTCCAGGCGAAGGCGACGTCCTCCCGCTCGAGGTCGTAACGTTCGAGGAGCGGCCACAGGGGCTCGAGGGCCTTGCGCTGCGCGGCCGGGTGGTCGTAGTCGAGGGGCGAGCGCACGGGCTCGCCGTCGACTCCGACGAGTCGCCTGGTGAGCACGGCGGCGTAGGTGCACATCTGCTCGAGGGGCCAGATGGGCTGGAGCAGCAGGGTGTCGGTCTCCTTCTCGTAGAAGGTGAGCAGGTGGTCGGCGACGCAGCGGTCGTAGGCGGCGCGGCTCTCGAGATCGCAGCGCTCAGGGTCGAAGGCTCCGCGGGCGGGATCGCAGCCAGCCTCGGCGAGGGGCTCACGCTCGGCGTCGCAGGCGCCGTCGGGGTGCAGGTTTGGGCGGTCGAGGTGCCCGTCGAAGTCGATGTCCTCCCCCGGGTCGAGCGCGCCGTTGCCGTTCGTGTCCTCGTCGTGCTCCTCGAAGAGCAGGTTGTTGGCGTAGGCGTGGGGGTCGTTCTGGAAGAGCAGCTCGAAGCGGTCGGTCACGAGGGGGAAGCGGCCTCGGCCGAGGTCCAAGACGACTTCCTCGCCGAAGGTCTCGCAGTCGGGGTCGACGTTGACGAGGAAGACCGCGTCGTCCCGCATGTCGTCGTCATCGTGGCGTTCGCTGAGGGCGTCGAGGTCGAGGGGTGCGTCGAAGGCCACGCTCACGGGCATGGAGACGCCGAAGCCGTCGAGGCGGTCGAACTTCTCCCGGGCGTCGCGCTCGAGGGCGGTCGTGGCGAGCAGGCTCACGTTGAGGCGGCGGCCGGTCGGAGACGTGGGGTCGAGGATGGTCGCCGTGTCGTTTGGCAGCGGGATCTCCGGCAGGGGCTTGTGGCGGAGGTCCCACCGCACCGTCGGGCCGGTCCCGGCCGGGGTCGGCGGTCCGTCGTGGGGGCGGGGGCCGGCGCACGCGATGCAGAGCGCGGCTGCTGCGGCGATTGTTGCTCCTCTCGGTGTCTTCACGGCTGCTCCTCGATCTTGCCCAGGTCCAGCGGCGCCGGCGGGGCCGCCGCGTGCTTCGTCAGCGACGCTTCGTACTGCTCGTGCGCTTTGAAGGCCGTGCTCCTCAGGCCGGCGAAGGCGGCGCGGATCTCTAAGAAGGAGGCCTCCTTGACGTCGATGCGCCTGCCGGGCTCCTCAGCGGGGTGCAGCACGCCCCAGAGGCTGTCGTCGCGGTACTTCCAGCTCCACGGCGCCCAGTGCACGCCGCGGCGGTTGAGGCGGGCGAGGCCGCGCTCGATCGCCTCGTGGGCCCATGCGCCGCTGCCCTCGCCGTCGGCGGCGCTGAACTCGCCGAGGAAGAGGGGCGCGTCCCACCTGTCGTAGTCGCCGCTCCAGCCGGCGACAGCGGCGTCCATCTTCTCGACCCACTCGTCGGCGGAGGCTCCGCCCTCGTAGAGGTGGATGGAGAACATGGCGTTCTTCCAGCCCATGTCCTTGGGCGAGGTCAGCAGGTTTCGCGGCTTGTAGCCGTCCTCGATCATCACGATGTGGCGGGCGTCGACCTCGCGGATCGCGTGGTAGGCCGGGTCGTGGGCCAGGACGTACTCCTCCTTCGTGGTCCAGCTCATCGGCTCGTTCATGATGTCGAAGACGGCGACGTGGGGCTCGTCTTTGAAGTAGCTCGCGACGGCCTTCCAGAGGGTGGCCGTGCGCTCGATGCACTCGGGGCGCCTGTAGAGCTCGCCGCCGTCTTCGAGGCCCTGGTGCCATGACGTGCTCTGGCCGCCGGGGGCTCCGTGCAGGTCGATCATCAGGTAGACGCCGTGCTCGCGGGCCCAGTCGGCGAGCTGCGCGAGGCGGGCCCAGCCGTCTTCTCGGTAGGCGTTCTCGGGGCTCTTTCGATCGGTCTGGAGGGCGAGGTACCAGACGGGCACGCGGATGAGGTTCATGCCCATGCCGGCGACGAGCTCGACGTCCTTCTCGGTGATGTAGGCGTCCCGGTAGGCCTCCTGGAGCTCCAAGGCCTTCGTCCACCCGAAGCGCTTGGCGAGCCAGCGCCAGAGCATGCGCTCCTCGAAGATCCAGGGCTGCTCGTCGAACCAGTCCCAGAAGGCCTCGACGGCGTCCTTCTGCTCGGCGCCGGTGTTCTCGGTCATGTGGAGGCGCCACTCCTGAACGCAGACCCAGTGGGGCTTGCGCTCGACGAGCCAGTCGAGGCTGTTGGTGCCCCGGGCGGCTGTGTAGAGCTCCGAGATGCCGAGCTCTGCGGCCTTCTCTTTCATGGCGTCGAGGAGCTGGCCCTCGTCGAGCAGGCCGATGCCGCTGATCCACTGCTCCACCATGAGCCAGCTGCCGAAGTTGATGCCGCGGAGCATGACCCGGTTGCCCTCCTCGTCGACCACGTCGCGCCCGTCGACGTGGAGCCACGGCAGGGTGGCCTCGTGCTTGGGCTCGGGACGGACGGGGAAGGGGGCGTCGAGGGGCTCGCAGGAGCCGGTGTAGGGCTCGGGGGCGTCGGGGCGGGGGGGCGCGGGCTCGTCGCCGGGATCGCCGGGCATGGGCGGCAGCCCTCCTTTCCACCGCGGGGCGCATCTCAGCTCGAAGATCCGGAAGCCCCAGCCGGCGGGCTCGGAGCTCTTGAGGGCAGCTGCCACGATCCGGAATCGGCCGCCGTGGGGAGGCACGAAGGTGAGGCTCGCGCCGTCGACCGACAGCCCGGAGGAGCCGTGGGCGAACACGGTGTCGGCTCCCTCGGGGACCGGCAGCGCCAGCGCACCGCCAGCGACGCAGCCCGGATCGTCGAGATCCGGCCAGCCGAGGGGCATGAGGCCCCGGTCGGCAGGCTCGACGTCGGCCACGGCGTCGACCAGGCCGCGGAGCACCTCGGGGCCCCAGATGAAGCGGTTGTTCGCCGATGACCCGAAGGCCTCGCGCGCCCGGCCCAGCGCATCTTCGCCGCTCTGCCCAGAGCCCCTCTCGGCCAGCGCGGCGATGGCCCAGAGAGCCGCCTCCGACTCGGCCTGTGGCTTCCCGAGGGGCGGGTCGAGCTCGTCTACAAGCTCGGCGTCGAGCGCGCTGTGGTGCACCGTCGAGCGCGACGCGGCGGTCCAGGCCAGCAGCTCCAGCAGCTGCCCTACCTTGTCGGCCTCCGGCACGGCGCCGGCCCTGATCGTCTTGGTCAGCGCCGCAGCCCGGT
>CAZQPP010000543.1:0-5710 GCA_964594295.1 uncultured Myxococcales bacterium
CAACACGACCTCGTCGTTCCCGAAGCGCTCGCGGGCCTGCCTGTAGGCCTCCATGCCCTTCGAGTCGGCGGGGATCATGTCGACCAGGGTGGTCAGAACCGGCAGACGCGAGGCGACCCACCCCATCCACACGGTGAGCGCCGAGACACAGACGAGCACGAGCACACGATGGCGGAGCATCGCCCGCACCCAGGCGTCGAAGACCCGACCCTGGAGGTCCGTGGGCTTTCGCTCCTCGCTCAGCGCTCGCCTCCGCAGGTGGAGGGCCGACTATACGACGTGCAGCCGCAACGCGCTGGTGCGGCGGAGGCCTCCCTACGTTAGGCTGGCGGCAGGCAGACGAGGACGCGCGGGATGAAGCCCGGCTGGCAGCACTTCGAGCACGTGGCCGACATCGGCGTCGAGGGACGCGGGCCTACCCTCGGCGCCGCCTTCGAGATGGCGGCGCTGGCCATGACGGCCGTCGCGGTGGAGCCGGAGCGCGTGCGCTGCGACGAGGTGATCGAGGTGCGCTGCGAGGCGAGCGACGTCGAGCTTCTCCTGGTCGAGTGGCTCGACGCCCTCATCTACGAGGCGGACGTCGGCAGGCGCGTGTTCGCGGGCTTCGACGTGCGCATCTCCGAGCCCGCAGAGGACGGAGAGCCCTGGCGGCTGAGCGCCACGGCCCGCGGCGAGGCGCTCGACGTGGAGCGCCACGAGCCGGCCGTGGAGGTCAAGGGCGCCACGCTCTACGCCCTCGAGGTCGCGCGGATCGACGGAGGCTTCGCGGCGCGTTGCGTCGTTGACGTGTGAGGGAGGCTTGGCATGAACCTCAAGAGCTTGAAACGCAAGAGCGACTGCGAGTGGGAGCTCCCCGCAGAGGGGGCCATGCGCGTCCCCGGCGTGATCTTCGGCTCGGCCGCGATCCTCAAGGCCATGGAGGACAAGGTCTTGGAGCAGCTCTCCAACGTGGCGACCCTGCCGGGCATCGTGGAGGCTGCCTACGCCATGCCCGACGCCCACTGGGGCTACGGCTTCCCAATCGGCGGCGTGGCGGCATTCGACCCGGAGGAGGGAGGGATCATCTCCGCCGGAGGGGTCGGCTTCGACATCTCCTGCGGGGTGCGCACCCTGTGCACCGACCTTCACGAGAGCGACCTCGAGGGGCACCTCGAGGATGTGGCCGACGCCCTCTTCGAGGTGGTCCCGGCGGGGGTGGGGAGCCGGAGCAGCATCAAGCTCAGGGGCAGGGAGATGGACGGGATGCTGCGCGGCGGGGCGCGCTGGGCCGTCGAGCAGGGCTACGGAGAGGCCGAGGACCTCAGCCGCATCGAGGACGGCGGCGCGGTCGAGGGGGCCAGCCCGAAGGACGTGTCGCCGAAGGCCAAGGAGCGCATGAGGCCGCAGCTCGGCACCCTCGGGTCGGGCAACCACTACGCGGAGGTCCAGGTGGTCGACCGCGTCTACGACGAGGACGTCGCCGAGGCCTACGCGCTGCGCGAAGGCGGGGTGGTGGTGAGCATCCACTGCGGCTCGAGGGGCCTCGGCCACCAGATCAACACCGAGATGCTCAAGAAGATGCTGGCAGCCGCCCCGAGGCACGGCCTCGAGCTGCCCGACCGGGAGCTCGCCTGCGCTCCTATCCGGTCTGCCGTCGGCGAGGCCTACCTCGGCGCGATGCGAGCTGCCATCAACTGCGCCCTGGCGAACCGGCAGGTGCTCAGCGTGTGGGTGCGTGAGGCCTTCGCCCGCGTCTTCGGCGACAGCCCGCTGAGGCTGCTCTACGACGTGAGCCACAACACCTGCAAGGAGGAGATGGTGGGGATCGGCGGCAGGAGGCGACGTCTCTTCGTGCACCGCAAGGGCGCCACCAGGGCCTTCGGGCCCGGCCACCCAGAGCTCCCCGAGGAGCTGCGCGCGCACGGCCAGCCGGTGATCGTCGGCGGCACCATGGGGACCGCCAGCTACATCCTGTGCGGCGTGGAGGCGAAGGGAAGGGGAGGCTTCGCCTCGGCCTGCCACGGCGCGGGCCGCTCCATGAGCCGCAGCAAGGCGCGCAAACGCTGGAACGGAAAGGACCTGCTCCGCGGGCTCGAGCACAAGGGCGTGCTCGTGCGCACGCGCTCCTTTCGAGGTGCGGCCGAAGAGGCGCCCGATGCCTACAAGGACGTGGACGAGGTCGCCCGCGCGAGCGAAGCCGCGGGGCTCTGCCGGCGGGTCGCGCGGGTGAGGCCGCTGGTGTGCGTCAAGGGCTGATCCGACCCCAAAAACGCCGGGCCGGACTTGCCCTCACCCTTAGATGATCTATTGTTCCCGCATCCGCTAGCAGGGGGAAACCCGATGTCCTTTCGCCGTGTCCTGACCACCGCCACGATGGCGGGCATACTGCTCGCTCTCTCGGCTCCTGCCTCTGCCTACGTCCATGACCAGCTGCCCGACGGCACGCTGCTCCATTGGTGCGTGGACGAGATCACCCTCCACCTCGTCTCGGTCGAGCCCGAGGAGGTGAGCCTCGACGACGCCGAGAAGCTCTTCAAGGAGGCCATCGACGAGTGGGCGAAGATCGCGAAGTGCACGATGCCCAAGCTCACCTACGGCGGGAAGACGGACAAGGCCGACTACGCCATCAACTTCGACCCCTGCGACGCGAAGAACGTCGTGTACTTCGTGAAGGACAAGAAGGAGTGGACTGACACCCTCGGGCTCCCCGAGAGCTCTCTGGGCTTCACGCTCAGGATCCGCAGCGACGAGACGGGCAACATCTTCGACGCCGACATCGTCGTGGCCGACTGGGGCGCGGACCTCGTCGCCAGCGACGTGGTGCCCAACGACAAGATCGACCTGAAGACCGTCCTGGTCCACGAGATGGGCCACGTGCTCGGCATGGGCCACAGCGAGCACCCCGAGGCGACGATGTACGCGGACCAGCCTCCCGGCGAGACCAAGAAGCGGGACCTGCACGACGACGACGTCGACGGCGTGTGCTACCTCTACGACCCCGCGAAGACGGCGTGCAAGGGCGAGGCGAACGCCATGTGCGTCCCGCCCGACGCCGGCTCGACGGCCGACGCGGCGACCACCGCTGACGAAGGCAAGACCACCGGCGGCGACGACGAGGAGAAGAAGGACGACGACGGCGGCGGCGGCTGCTCGACCCACCCGGGCGACGGCTCCGTGCCGGCCTGGCCGGCGGCGGCTCTCCTGCTCGGGCTTGTCGCGGTGCTGAGGCGGCGGAGCGCGTAGGCCTCCTTCCTCAGTCCGTCTCCTCCCCGACCATCGCGGCCCGCTCGCGGTAGCGGCGCACTATGGGCCGCGTCATGAGGAGCCAGACCCCGATGGCCCCGAGGGCCAGCGGCGCGACCCATCCGCCCGCCTTCCAGAAGGCCAGCCCGAGCAGCAGGAAGGACACGAGGGCCTTGGCGACGCGGTAGGTCAGCATGTCGATGAGGGCCTTGCCCCTGGTCTTCTCCTCGAAGGTGAGCGGGATGTAGAGGATCTCCTTGGCCGCGCGGAAGAGGGAGTAGTCGAGGGCCTTGCTCGCCACCTTGGCCAAGGCCATGGTGGCGAAGCGCGGCGCCGCGATGAAGCCGAGCACCGCGGAGCCTAAGAGGATCGGCACGCCGAGCAGGGTCGCGCCCACCCCCACCAACCTCAAGATGGGCCCCGAGAGGGCCTGGAGGATCATGGACGAGGCGTCTATCGCCGCGTAGACCTTGCCCATGATCGCCGTGCGCGCGTCCTCGTCGGGGTAAGCCACCTCCACGGCCTGGTTGTAGACGTAGTCGACCAGGGTGATGGCGATCTGGACCACGCCGATGAGCAGGAGCAGGAGCAGGAGGTAGGGGCTCTCGCGCAAGGTGCGCATGCCCTCCTTGAAGGGCGCCGGCGCCGCGTCCTTGTCGGCCGCGACCGTGACCTGTCCGCTCGCGCTGCGGGCGAGCGCGAAGATGATCAGCCAATCCGTGGCGAGCAGCGGCAGCACCAGCCAGAGGGCCTTCGCGGTGCCCACGTGCTCCGCCACGACGCCGACCCCGAGGTTGCCGGTGATGCCGCCGAGCGCCCCCATCAGCAGGAACAGGCCGTACATCCACTTGGCCGAGCGCACCCTGAAGACCGCGTTGGCGAAGCTCCAGAAGAGCTCGACGAGGACCACGATGTAGACGTCTTTCCAGATGTAGAGCACGAAGACCGAGCCCGGCATCTCGGCCCCGACGGCCAGGAGCACCAGGACCAGGGTCACGGCGCTGACGACGACGCACACCGCGAAGAGGCGGACGAGGGCGAGCCTCTTCACGTAGCTCGTGTACCAGGCGACGACGACGACGCTGACCAGGCCGACCGCCACCCACACCGCCGGCAGCATCTCGCTCCCGTAGGCCGAGATGTAGAGCGACTCGGTGGCGGGCCGGGCCACCGCGTAGCCCGCGAGGAGCACGAAGGCGAAGGTACACAGCGCGAGGATCTGCGCCGCGCTCGGACGCTCGGAGTCAGCTCCCAAGAAGCGGACCTACCACCTGCCGAGGAGCTTGCGCAGGACCTTGTGCACGTTGTGCGGGAAGCTGCCGTCGACGTACTGCACGGCGCAGGTGCCCGTGCAGAGGTTGATGCCGGCTTCCTCCGCGGCGGCGATAGCCTCGGGCGTGTCCCGGTTCATGTGGATCCAAACATCCTTCACGCCCGCGGCCGCCGCGGCCTTCACCCAGCCGGCCGTCTCCGCCTTGGGCACCTCGATCACGACGGCGTCCACCGTCGTCGGCAGGCTCTGCAGGTCCGGGTAGGCCTTGTCGCCCTCGATGGTGTCCGCGCTCGGGTCCACCGGGTAGGCGGTCCTCCCGAGCTTCTTCGTAGCTCCGTAGCTGAGCTTGGGGAACGCGCTCTTCGCCGAATGGCCGACGAAGGCGAAGCTCTGGTTCTGCCAGAAGGCTTCGTGTGGTGATGGCATGGGTCACCTCCGGAGGCGCAATCGTACCTGGGATGCGCAAAGGCACGGATGACAGAGGATCACATTTTTTCCACCCCCCCCCCCCCCCCCCCCCCCCTACTCCTCTCCTGACCCCCTACTCGGCTTCCGTGAGCTCTGCCGCCCCCTACCCTCCCGGCTTCTACGAGGACGACCCCGTCCACGTGGCTCGGCGCCTGCTCGGCAGCCTGCTCCTTCGCCGGCACCCAGACCGCGGCGATCTGTTGACCAGGATCGTGGAGACCGAGGCCTATCGCGGGGAGGAGGACCAGGCCTGCCACGCGCGGGCGGGCCTCACGAAGCGCACGCAGACCATGTACGGGCCGCCGGGGCGGGCCTACGTCTACTTGATCTACGGCATGTACAACATGCTCAACCTGGTCACCTGGCCCGAAGGCAGGCCCTCGGCCGTGCTGATCCGCGCGGTGGAGCCGGTCTCCGGGCTCGAGGGCGGGACGGACGGGCCGGGCAAGCTCTGCCGCGCCTTGGAGATCGACCGCAGCCTCGACGGCGCGCCACTCGACGGCCCCGATCTCCTCGTGCTGCCAGGGGACCCGCCGCCGCGGATCGAGGCGGGCCCGCGCATCGGCGTGGACTACGCGGGAGAGTGGGCCGAGCGCCCGTGGCGCTTCTTCGAGCCCGGGAGCAGGTGGTTGTCCCGGAGGCAGTAACGGGCAGTAACGGGGTCAGGTGTCTAGGGGGCAGTAACGGGGTCAGGTGTCTACATTTGACACTTAGCGCTCGGCGCTAAGTGTCAAATGTAGACACCTG
>CAZQPP010000544.1:0-5677 GCA_964594295.1 uncultured Myxococcales bacterium
GCCGGCGCCACGGCCTCAGGCTGCGCCGGGGCGGGGGCCGGCGCCACGGCCTCAGGCTGCGCCGGGGCCGCTGCTGCGGCCGCGGCCTCGGGCCGCACGGGCGCGACCGCCGGAGCGGGCACCGGCTCTGCGGGTGCGGGCACCGGCTCTGCGGGTGCCTGGACGGCCGGGACCACGGCGGGCGTCTCGTTGCGCGGGCCCGTCGGCGAGGTCTGCGCCGCAGACGCGGAGACCCGCTGCTGGATGGCCAGGCCCGAGAAGACGAGGGTCCCACGCTTGTCACCGACGATGTCCTCGTCGTCGGCCCGGGGCACGGACGCGAGCGCCTCCTCGTGCGGCGGCGCCTCGGCGCGGGGCGTGTCGGCCGCGGTCGGCGCCTCACCGGTGGGGGTCCAGGAGAGCTGGGCGAGGTGTGCCTGGCGGAAGGACTCGATCTCGGCGAGCAGCGTGCCAGCATCGGCCGTGCGCTTGACCGCCGTCTTGGCGAGCAGGCTCGCGAGGAGAGCGTCGAGGTCGGCGACACCGGCGAGGCCCGGCTTCGCGAGGCGCAGCGGCAGCGGCTTCTCGTAGATCTGCCTCTTCATCGTCGTGCGAGGATTCGCAGAGATGAAGGGGGGCTTGGAGGTGAGCATCTCCAAGAGCACGATCCCGAGGGAGTAGAGGTCGGCCCTGATGTCGGCCGGCTTGCCCGAGCAGCGCTCGGGGGCCATGTACTCGGGGGTGCCCCAGAAGATGTCGCCGCGGAAGCCGGTCTTGTACTCGGGCACGAGGTGACGGTAGCCGTACCTGTAGACACGCACCGCGAAGCGGTCCTCTCCGGCCGGAGCCACCCAGATCGACTGCGGCGAGATGTCGAAGTGCGCGACCTCGGAGGACGCCGCGGCCGCGATGATCTCGACCGCCTGGTGCGCGATGTCCATCGCGACCTCGGGCGGGAGACTGCCCTTGTTGGCGAGCATCATCCCAAGGGGAGCGAAGCCCTCGGCGGCGTAGGCGACCCAGGCGCCGTCCGCCGTCACGCCGGCGTCGATGAAGGTCCCGAGGCCCTCCGCACCGCTCGCCGCGAGCTTCGACATATCGTCGCGGAGTGCAACGAGCGCCTCTTCCGACGTCCCGTCGGGGAGGCGCAGCAGATCTAAGACCACCTCGGTGCCGGTCTCTCCGTCTTGGGCGAGGACGACCTCGCCGTAACGATCATCGAAGAGAGGGCGGCGGTCGGTATAGCGCTCGCTCATGGGTTGCAGGACCTTAAGCGTCGAGGGATTTGCACGGCACAGTGCACGGCCAAGCACACAGGACGCGCGATTCTAGGACACGGTGGAAGGCCGGGGCAAGCGCGGCTTGCAAACAGGGCTCTCCTCACAAGAAGCCCTCGTATCGGACGAACCAGAGGTCGTTTCGATCTAACAGGCCTCCGATGGACTGTGTCGGGCCCTCGTAGACCTGTGCTCCCGTTGCCAGGGCGTGCTGCGCGGAGAAGCGGTATCGGAGCTCCACCATTCCCACGCCGTCCAGGTGGTTCAGCGACAAGAGCCCCCCGACGGAGACCTGGAGAGACTCGTCGTGGAGCAATCTCCAGCGCAGCTGGGAGAACACCTGGGCGTAGCGCCGCTCGAGCACGAGCAGGGGAGCGGGGGGCTCTTCGAGCACCGCGACGCCGCTGAGCTCGAGCACGAGGTCGAGCTCGGTCCCGTGCACATAGTCCAACCCTGCCGCGGCCATCACCACGGGGGCCTCGAAAGGCTCGAGGGTCTCGAGGTAGAGCGTGCGGCCGTCGAAGAAGGCCACGTCGGCCTTGACCCCGAAGTCCCAGATCGTGGACGCCGCGGAGACGCCAGCCACGTGCAGCCGGCTGTAGGTCGCCTTGTAGAGCTCGTCGAGCTCCGCCCCGCGGGCCTGGACGCTGTCGTAGGCCTCTTTGAACTCCGGATCCTGGAGCTGCTTCACGAAGGCCGACGCGTCGAGGCCGCTCTGGAGCATGCGCTCGAGCACGAGGGCGAGGTCCTCGTCGACGGAGAAGGCCGGGTATCGATCGTAGAGGTAGGCGTAGTGCAGTGACGCGTCGACGCCGCCGAGGCGGAAGGAGAGTGACACGCCCCCCTGGGCGTCGGAGACGGGGTCGGAGGGGCGCTCCGTCGCGGCCAGCAGAGGCTGAGCCTCGTCCCAGAGCGTCGGATCGAGGAGCCCCGTCATCATGGGCACGAGCGAGCCCATGGGGCCGGCGCTCAACATCTGCGCCGGGCTCTGGTCGCTCCCGAAGACGTAGAGCCTGTGCGGCACGAAAAAGGGCACGTACACGGCCTGGGCGGAGAGCGCGTCGTGGAGGCGCGCGTCCACGCGGAGCATCGGTATGGGGACCGCCGGGACCTCCGTGCTCGAGCTCAGCCCCTCGCGGTAGTCGTAGGGGTTGAGCACGTCGAGAGGGCGCGCGAAGTCGGTCTGGCCCCAGGGGAGGACCTGCTGGCCGACGCGCAGGGAGATGGCGCCGGGGGTCCAGGTCAGGTTGAGGTCCCTCAGCTCGGGCTCCGAGTGCCAGCGCGAGCCCTCTCCCGTGAAGGGGATGTCCGCGCCGTCTTCGGTGGCCTGCTCGGCGTAGAAGTAGCGGATGCGCCCGCCGAGGTCCCCCCTCAGGGTCGGGCTCAGCTCGACGGTCGCCGAGAGGTCGAAGCGACCGTGCAGCTCGAAGACGTGCTCGGCGGGGTCGTGGGCGAGATCCTCGCGCAGCTCCTGGACGGTGGAGGCCTTGAGGATGACCGTCGGCTCGAAGCGCGGCGGGAGGTCCGTCGCGCCCGCGTCCTCCTCGTCCTCCTCGAGGATGAGCAGGACCTCGTCCTCGGAGGTCGCTGTCGGCGGCGGAGCCGCCTTCGGAGGCTCTGCGGAGGCGCCGGCGGGCGCGAGGCAGCATACGAGGAGCGCACGGAGGGAGAGGCGCATGCGTTCGCAGGCCGGGGTCTATCGCCCCAGCAGGTTCGAGTCGAAGAGGCTGTCGGCCAGGGTGTCGCCGTCTTTGAGGGACTCGACGAGGATGACCGTGTTGGTGTTCTCCTGGACGTTCTTCATCTTCAGGCGGCTCGAGTAGGGCTTACCGGACTTGCGCTTCTTGATCGCCTGGGTCGTCAGGGTCTTCTGGAGCTTCGCCCGGCGGTCGTAGAAGTCCATCTTCAAGACGAGCCAGAGGCTCTTGTCCACCCAAACGACCAATCTTGAGTAGGCCTCGTCCTCCCCCTTGGGCTTGACCTCGACCACGAAGGCCTCCCGGCCGGCGGCCTTGTCGTCGCCCAGACGCTTGAGGTCACCCTCCTTCATGTCGCGGAACTCCAGGTCCGAGTAGGTGAAGTCCGTGCCCATGAAGCGGCCGTGCTTGGCCGAGCCGGCGATTCGCCGGGTCCTCCGGAGCGCCGGCAGGTAGAGGTACTGGAGGTCCTCACCCTCCTTGCGCTCGAGGGAGAGGAGCACCGTCCCTTTGACGTCGGCCGGGTCCAGGAAGGTTATGCGAGCGCGCCTGAGGCCGTCTTTCTTGTCGGCCTCGCTCTTGACCACCTGCTCCTTGACGTTGCCGCGCCGGTCGGTGACCCGAAGGCGCACGGTCGCCGTGCCGCTGTCGAAGCCTACGCGGCTCTCGTCAGTGACCTTGTCGACGATCTCTTCGGCGGTCTGGGCGGCCGCGGGAGAGGCGGCGAGGATGCACAGCGAGAGCCCGCAGGCCATGATCGAGGGGAGGCCGGCACGCGCGTACATCATCGCTTCTTCTTCTTCTTCTGCACCGCGGCCTTGACGAAGTCCGCGAAGAGAGGGTGTGGGCTCCAGGGGCGGGACTTGAACTCCGGGTGGAACTGGCAGCCTACGAACCAGGGGTGATCCGGGATCTCTATTACCTCGACGAGGTCACGGCCCGGGCAGACTCCGCTCACCCGCAGGCCGTCCCTCGTGAGCTGCTCGCGGTAGGCGTTGTTGAACTCGTAGCGGTGGCGGTGGCGCTCCTCGATCTCGGTGGCGCCGTAGGCCTTCCACGCCATGCTGCCTTCCGAGAGCGTGCAGGGGTAGGCGCCGAGCCTCATGGTCGCGCCTTTGTCGGTGATGCCCTGTTGCTCGGGCAGGAGGTCGATGACCGGGTGCTTCGCCTCCTTGCGGAACTCGGTGCTGTTGGCCTCCTCGAGGCCGGCCACGTTGCGCGCGAACTCGATGACCGCGACTTGCATGCCGAGGCAGATCCCGAGGTAGGGGACCTTCTCCCCGCGGGCGTGCCGCGCCGCGACGACCTTGCCCTCGACGCCGCGCTCCCCGAAGCCCCCAGGCACCAGGATGCCGTCGACCCTGTGCAGCTCCTCGAGCTCCCCCCGGTCGAGGCGCTCGGCGTCCACGAAGGCGAGCTTGACCTTGTGGCGGTGGGCGAAGCCACCATGGGCGAGGGCCTCGTTCAGGCTCTTGTAGCTCTCGACGAGGTCGACGTACTTGCCCACCACGCCGATGCAGACCTCGCCGTCGGGTTTCGCGAGGATCTTGTTGATCTGCTTCCAGGGCTTGAGGTCGGGCTCCCGGCTCCAGATGTTCAGGCCTTCGACGATCGCCTGGTCGAGGCCCTCCTCGTGGAGCACGCGGGGCAGATCGTAGATACTCGACACGTCGCGCGCGCAGATGACGTGCTCGGGGGGCACGTTGCAGAAAAGGCCTATCTTGGCCTTCAGGTCCGCCGGGATGGGGCGCTCGGCGCGGCAGAGCAGGATCTCCGGGGAGAGACCCACCTGGCGGCACGCCGCCACGCTGTGCTGTGTGGGCTTGGTCTTGAGCTCCCCGGCGGCCTCGATGTACGGAACCAGCGTGACGTGGATGTTGAGGCTGTTCTCGCGGCCGAGCTCGAGGCGAAGCTGGCGGATGGCCTCGAGGAAGGGCAGCGACTCGATGTCGCCGATAGTGCCGCCGACCTCGATGATGATGACGTCGGCGTCGCCGTCGAGCTCGTGGATGCGGGCCTTTATCTCGTCGGTGATGTGGGGGATCACCTGCACGGTGCCGCCGAGGTACTCGCCCTGGCGCTCCTTGGTGATGACCGAGTCGTAGACCTGCCCCGACGTGAAGTTGTTGCGCTGGCTCATGCGTCGGTGGCTGAAGCGCTCGTAGTGGCCGAGGTCGAGGTCGGTCTCGGCCCCGTCGTCGGTCACGAAGACCTCCCCGTGCTGGAAGGGGTTCATCGTGCCCGGGTCGACGTTGATGTAGGGGTCCATCTTGATGAAGGTGACCGTGAGCCCGCGCGCCTCGATCAGGGCACCTATCGACGCGGCTGACAGCCCCTTGCCCAGGGAGCTGACGACGCCACCGGTCACGAATATGTACTTCTGCGGCTTGCTCGGTCTCGGCATTCCGTCCCGCTACCCAGGTTCGCCGTGGACTACCCCAGTACAAGAGGGGGATGCAAGACAGGAAAGAGCGAGCGAGCGCTTTTTGACCTGCCACCGCACCGGGGCGATCCTTTTCCTCCACGTAAGAAGAAGGCCATGGCCGACAAACTCCCCCGCGTAGCCGTCCTGATGGGCGGGCCCGACGAGGAGCACGCCATCAGCCTCGAGACCGGCCAGGCGGTGCTCGAAGCTCTCCGCGAGATCGGACACGAGGCTGCGCCGGTGCGCATCGAGCACGACGGCTCGTGGGTCTTCGAGGGTGGCGAGCCCTGCTCCACCGG
>CAZQPP010000545.1:0-5673 GCA_964594295.1 uncultured Myxococcales bacterium
CGTCGCCCTCCGTGCACTTGCTCCCATCCTCGCAGGGGGCCTCGTTGTTATCGTGGGTGCAGCCCTTCTCCGGATCGCAGCCGTCGTCGGTGCACTCATTGCCGTCGTCGCAGTCCGGCGCAGGGCCGCCCTCGCAGGCGCCCGACGCGCAGGTGTCGCCCTCCGTGCACTTGCTCCCGTCCTCGCAGGGCTCGGTGTTGTCCTCGTGGGTGCAGCCGCTGGCCGGGTCGCAGCTGTCGTCCGTGCAACCGTTGCCGTCGTCGCAGCCCAGCGCCGGCCCGCCCTCACAGACACCCCCCGAGCACGCGTCGTCTGTCGTGCATGCGTCCCCGTCGTCGCAGGGCGTCGCGTCTTGCACCGCTACGGGCGAGCACGCGCCCGCGGCCGGGTCGCACCGGCTCTTCGAGCACTCGGTGTCAGCCCCGGGATCGCAGGTCACGACGGTGGCCGGGTCCACGACGCAGCGCCAACGCGCGGGGTTGAGGTCTGTCGTGTCGCAGTGGGGCACGCCGTTGCAGAGGTCTCCGTCCTCGGGACAGTCCTCGTCCGAGTGACAGCAGCCCTCGAAGGCCTCCCCCGCACACGATCCCCCAACGCAGATGTCGCCGTAGGTGCAGGCATCGCCGTCGCTGCACTCGGTCCCGTCGGGCGCAGGCGAGTGCAGGCACGCCCCCGACGAGCCCTCGCACTCGTCGTCGGTGCAGGGATCGTCGTCCTCACAGCTCCCCTCGTCGGTCTGACCGTCCCCGTCGTCGTCCTCCCCGTTGCACTTCTCCGCGGCCTCGAGGCAGTCGGCCGGGCACCCGGTGGTCTCGCCGAGCTGGCCGCAGGCGCTGCAGACCCCGTCGCCGCAGAAGCCGCAGTCGATGGGGCAGGCCAGGAAGCCCTCGGTGCCGCTGCAGATGCAGTCGCCGCAGGTCGCCGCGCAGTCCAACGGGCACAGCTCGGGGCCTCCGTCGCTCGGCTCGCACATGGCGTTGCCGCACTGCTTCGGGGCGCAGTCCGCCTCGCAGGAGTGAGGGCTCTCGCCGCGGTCGCAGGTCCCGTTTCCGCAGGCCGTGCCACAGTCCTCCGGGCAGGTGGCGGGGCTCTCGCTGCAGCCGTAGCCGAGACACAGCCCGTCGCCACAACCGCCACAGCAGTCCTCGGGGCACTTGCCCGGGTTCTCGCCGGGCGAGCAGAGATCGTCGCCGCAGGCCGGCGGGCAGTCGGTGACGCAGGTCCTGGCGTCCTCGCCTCCGGCCCCGACGCACTTGCCGTCGCCGCAGGAGCAGAGCGGGCCGAGGCCCTCGTCGGTCTCCCCGTCGCAGTCGTTGTCCACCAGGTCGCAGACCTCGGCAGCCGCGACCGGCGCGGCGCACTGGCCCCAGCCCTGCAGCCCGTTGCACACCCGCTCACCCGTGCAGACGCCGTGCTCGTTCTCACGGCTGCAGCCTCCGAGCTCTCCTTCGTTTGACGGGGCGCAGCAGCTGTCGCCCTCTGCTGGGGCGCACGCCCACTCGCTGAGCGCCCCACCGGCCAGGTCCAGCTCGACGCAGGAGAAACCGACCGGACACGGAGCGTGCAGCCCGCCACAGGTCAACAGGCAGGTGCCCTCCCCGCCCGCGTCGTCACCTCCGGCCAGGACACACGCGCCGGCCGCCCCGCAGTCGGCCGCCACCGCGCAGGGCTCACAGGCGACCGGAGCCCTGGCCACACACACCGAGGCCTTGTCGCTCCCGCCGCCCAGCGAGACCAGGGTGCAGGCGAAGCCGCTCGGGCAGCGGTCGACGCAGGAGACGGTGCACACCCTCCCGTCCGGGCCCTGCACACACCAACCTTCGCCGCACTGGTCGTGGCCCTCGCAGGCCCTCGCGAAGAGCGGCCCACCGAAGAGCACGTCTCCGGCGTCGCCGCCGTCGTCCGACCTCACGGGACCCGGGTCCGGCAGCTGCGCGGGCTCTGCCTTCGAGTCGTCGCCGTCCACGTCCGGGGTCGTGACGTCGCTGCCCTCGGCGGCGCGCTCGCTCGACGAGCTGCCGCAGCTCCACGTGCCTGGAGCGAAGGCCGGCGCGAGCACCATGAGCAGGATCGTTAGGTGGGCGCGCCGCATCCGAGTTCTCCTGAGGCCGGGACCCTCCCGCCGGCTTCAGGGTACCAGGACCGGGGAGGAGGCTCCAAGCCTCACGACACGTGGACGCCGAGCCCCGAGGTTCGCGCGCAAAGCGGACACCCCTGTCAGATTCCACCCACACCAACGCAAACGGACCCCACACAGCGCCCCATTTTCCACAGCCTGCTGCACCCAAATTAGATATTGACATCCACAATAGGTGCTGTAAAAGGACCACAGCAGTCCTCGTTGCCCTCCCCTCGCGAGGGCCGAGGGCCGAACGGCCCACCAACAGACGGTCAAGCCGTGCAGCTCCTGGGAAGATCCTCCAAGTACGCCATCCAGGCCATTCGCATCGTGCTCGCCCAGCCGGCGGGGGCCATGACCCCCACCTCGACGATCACCTCTCGCCTGGAAGGCTCGCCCACCTACATCTCCAAGATCCTCCAGGAGCTCGTCCACCACGGTGTCCTCGGCTCCCGGCGGGGCGCCGGCGGCGGCTTCTACCTCAAGCGCCCCGCCACCGAGATAACCCTGTGGGACCTGCTGCTGCCCTTCGAGGACCTCGAGTCGGAGAGCTGCGCCGTCGACGGCTCCGCGGTCTGCGCCCTCGGCAATCAATGCGGCATGCACGCCTTCTGGGACTCGATCCGGCAGGACGTGCTGCGCACGCTCAGGTCCACGACCCTGGCCGACTACCACAAACGCGCGGGCGACAGCCCCAAAGTGGAGGAGGAGTGATCCTATGACCAACTGCATGTTCACCAAGGCGATTGCGCTGCTGGCGGCCCTTCTTCCGGCGAGCGCCATCGCCGCGGGCCCCGCGAGCGTGGGCCTCGGCCCCGACACCACCTTGACCTTCGACGGGCAGTACAGGCCCCGCTACGTGCTCCACTCGGGGCGCAGCTTCACCGGCGGCAAGCTCACCGACACCGACCGGGTCACCCACCGCGCGCGCCTCGGCGCCACCCTCGCGAGAGAGGGCGGCGCGTCCTTCACCCTGCGCATCCAGGACGTCAGGATCTGGGGAGAAGAGAGCGACACCTTGAACGACTTCTCCGCCGGCGGCCTCGACGTGCACGAGGCCTTCGCCGTCATCCCCTTCACCGAGTGCGGGTGCGTCTCCCTCAAGCTCGGCCGCCAGGAGATCTCCTTCGACACCCAGCGCATCATCGGCGCGGTCGGCTGGTCCCAGCGAGGCCGCTCCTTCGACGCCCTGAGGCTGCACCTCGGCAAGGGCAAGACAAACGCCGACCTCTTCGGCGCCATCCTCAAGGAGGACGACGGCGACGCCGACGGCACCCTGGCCGGAGGCGCGACGAACTCCTTCATGGCCGGCCTCCACGGCACCTGGCAGTACGACCCCGCCCACAACCTCTCGCTGCTCGCCCTGAGCGTGAACCAGGCCGACCCCACGGTCGCCCGCCACACCGTCGGCGTCGTCGCCACCGGCAAGGTCGGCAGCTTCAGCTACACAGGCGAGGGCTACTACCAGCTCGGCAAGACCGGCGGGCAGGACGTCTCCGCGTGGCTGGTCGCCGTGCGCCCCTCCTTCACCTTCGACGCGCCGTGGAAGCCCTCCGTCACCCTGTGGGGCGAGGCCCTCTCCGGCGACGGCACGGCCGAGGGCACCTTCGACACCCTCTTCGCCACCAACCACAAGTTCTACGGCGAGATGGACTTCTTCTTGGCGACGGTCGGCCACACCGGCAAGCTCGGCCTCGTCGACGCCGGCGGTCGCGTCGCGGTCAAGCCACACGCCAAGCTCGGCCTGCACGTCGACGTGCACCAGCTCATGTCCATGGAGGCGGACACCAACAACAAGAAGTCCTTCGGCACCGAGATCGACGTCAAGCTCGTGGCCAAGATCCACGAGAACGTCGCCGTGCGCGCTCTCTACGGCATCATGCTCGCCGGAGACACCCTCGGCACCGTCCAGGGCTCCGGCCCAAGCCCGAAGAAAGAGCAGCTCGCCTACCTCACCGTCGACACGAGCTTCTAGAGCGGCACCGCTCTAGGAGCTCGTCCCTTGCCCCTGCCCCTGCCCCTGCCCTTGCCCGTGCCCCCGAGACAACCATGACAGCCAACAATGACACCACCCCCAAGCCCACCGGCATGCCGCCGGCCGCGGCCCTGGACCTGAAAGAGCTCGTCGACTACCAGCAAGGCTCTGTCGTGAGCCGCACCCTCGCCAAGACCAAGGGCGGCACGGTGACGCTCTTCGCCTTCGACGCCGGCCAGGCCCTCTCCGAGCACACGGCCCCCTTCGACGCGATCGTCCAGGTGCTCGACGGCGAGGTCGAGCTCAGCATCGGCGGCGAGAAGGTGCCGGCCGTCGCAGGCGAAGCAGTGCTCATGCCCGCCGGCATCCCGCACGCGGTCAACGCGACCGCCCGCTTCAAGATGCTGCTCGTGATGGTTCGCGAGGTCTAGACGCCCCTGCCAGCCCTCTCTTTGCCCCCGCGTCCCCCTGTGGCATTGTGACAACGCCGCGCCAGGGCGGTCTCTGAGGGCAGCGATTTGGACGAGCTTGTCGACGGGCGTTTCGAGCTCAAGGAGCCCGTGGGTACGGGCGGGATGGGGACCGTCTACCGCGCCCGCGACCGTGAGACCGGGGCGCTGGTGGCCGTCAAGGTCCTCCACGACGCGCGCCCCAACGTGGTCGCCCGCTTCCACCGCGAGGCCTCGGTGCTCTCGCGGGTCGCCCACCCATCGATCGTGGGCTACATCGCCCACGGCACCACGCGGGTCGGGCGCAGCTACCTGGCGATGGAGTGGCTCGAGGGGGAGGACCTCTCGCAGCACCTGCTCGAGCACGGACACCTCGGCGTCGCCGAGTCCATCGGCGTCGTGCGCAGGGTGTGCGAGGCCCTCGCCGCGCTACACGCCCGCGGCATGGTGCACCGTGACATCAAGCCGGCCAACATCTTCCTCATTCGCGGCGACAAGCGCGAGCTGCGGGTGCTGGACTTCGGCCTGGTGCGCGTGTCGGAGGGAGGCGAGCGCCTCACGCTGACCGGTCATGCCATCGGCACCCCCGGCTACATGGCCCCCGAGCAGGTGCGCGGAGACTCGGAGATCAAGCCGGCCGCCGACATCTTCAGCCTCGGCTGCGTGCTCTTCCGCTGCCTGAGCGGGCAGATGCCCTTCCCCGGCGACCACGGCATCGCCGTCATGATGAAGACGATCCTCGACGAGGCGCAGCGAGTCCAGGAGGTGCGCCGGACCGTCCCGAGCGCAGTCGACGATCTCGTCGCTCGCATGCTGAGCAAGGACGCATCCGCCCGCCCGGAGGACGCCGAGACCCTGCTCAAGGAGATCGCGACCCTCGGTGACGCCGCCACGGTCGAGCAGCAGGTGCCGCGCCGCATCCACGACTCGATCACGAGCCACGAGCAGCGCATCGTCAGCGTGGTGGTCGCGACCACTGGCGCCGCCGTCACGCAGGAGTCGGTGCGCTCGCCCACGCGCACGCGCCAGGACTTCGCCGTGCAGCTGAAGCCACTGCGCCAGGCCCTCGCCCGCTTCGACGCGCGCGTGGAGGGGATGGCAGACGGCTCGGTGGTCGCGATCCTCTCGGG
>CAZQPP010000546.1:0-966 GCA_964594295.1 uncultured Myxococcales bacterium
CTTGAAGTGCAGCTTGGCCACCTCGGCGAGCAGCTCCTTCCCACGCGTGCGCACTATCTCGCGACCCGCACTCAACACCGGGGCGCCGGCGCCCTTTGCGAGGCGCACGCCGTGCTTCCCCTCGAGCTCCGTCATGCGCCACAAGAGCTCCGCGCGAGCGAGGATCGAGGCGCAGGCCACGGCCGGGTCGTCCTCCGCCTTCGTGCGCTCGATGAAGCGGCAGGCGCGTCCGCGCTCCTTCAGTGCCCGGCGCACGATGTCCTGCCTGGCGAACTGGTCGCTCAGGATGAGCTCGGCCTCGGTGCGCTCGAGGAGGTTCTCGGCCACCGTGGCGTGGGCCCAGGCCAGCAGGCGGTTCAGGTTGCCGATGCGGCCGTAGAGGTCGTTGTACTTCGGCGGCATGAGCACCAGCTTGTGGTGCGGGACGACGGCCTTGAGATCCTGGGCGATGCGCTTGGCGGCGGCGTCGGTCAGGGACTTGGAGTCGGCGGCGCCGAGCTCTTGGAGGAGCGGGAGCTGGCTCATCTCGACCCGCGCCGCGACCACCACGAGGGGGCCGAAGTAGTCCCCCTTGCCGGTCTCGTCGATGCCGATCCACGCCTCCGGCTTCGGGTCGGGGAGGCGTGCGAGCCCCGCCGCGAAGGGCTCGCCGTCCGCGGCGCCCGGTCCGGTTGCGCCGGTCATCGCCTGAGCCCAGTCCGCCGCGCCCGCGCCCTGCACGACGAGCTTGCCGCTCCGATAGAAGGTCGCGGTGACCCCCTTCCCCCGCGCCCTCCAGAAGGCGTGCTGGGCGTCGCCGACGTCGAAGTCGGCGGCCTCGAGGAAGGTCCTGGTCTCGGCCTCCGCCTCGGGGGCCAGCTTCAGGGAGACGGTCTCTTGGGGTGGGGTCATCGAGGAGAGTCTAGCAACGTTTCCAGTTTGAGGCCGCCTGCCCGACGGAGAATGGGGTGCAGGGTTTGCAAATAA
>CAZQPP010000546.1:981-5668 GCA_964594295.1 uncultured Myxococcales bacterium
CCCGCCCCCCGGCTTTTTTTTTAAAACCCCCCCCCCCCCCCCCACCCCAGCCTAGCTCCCCCTAGCCCGCGCGGACGGAGAAGCGCCGCGACGCCGCGCTGGAGGGTGACGACGCCGACGGGAGCGGTCAGCGCCACGGCCAGGACGGCCGCGCCCAGGATCAGGCTCCCCTCGGGGAGGCCGCGGTCGAGCGGGAGCGCGGCGAAGGCGGCCTGGATTGTCGCCTTGGGCACGTAGGCGAGGATGCACGCGTAGCGCTCGCGGGGCTCCAGCCCCGAGCCGGCGGTTGCCAGCCAGCTCGCCCCGGCCCGGCCGAGCTGCCCGAAGAGCACGACGGCGACGACGACGAGGCCGACCGACGTGAGCGAGGCCGGGTCCACCGCCGCCCCGACCAGGCCGAAGAGGGCGTACTGGAGCACGGAAAAGGTGCGCCTCAGGCCGTCGTCGAGCAGCTCGACGAGGTCGGGGTGGAGCCCTCTGAGGACCACGCCGAAGGCGATGACGGCCAGCACGAAGGACAGGCCGAGCGTCTTGCCCGCTGCGACCAGCCCGCACGCCACCGCCCAGACCAGCAAGCTCCCGATGCGACGCGACACGTGCCTCGGGAGGCTGCGCAGCACGAGCCCAACGCCCCACCCGACCGCGGAGCCAAGGAGGAGCCCGCCGCCCAGGCTGACGGGGAGCGCGCTCATCACCTCGGTCCAGGAGCCGCCTGCGCTGAGCGCAAGGTCGAGCGCGATCCCCAGGCAGAGCAACGCGCTGATGTTGTCTATGGGAGCACCAACGAGCATCGCCGTGAGCACACGCCGGCCGCCTACCCGCTCGTCGGAGATCAGGTCGAGCAGGCCCGGCAGGACGATGGCCGGGGAGATCGCGGCGAGGAGGAAGCCACAGACCAGGGCGCTGCGCAGCGGCATGCCGAGGAGCCAGGCGGCAGCCGCGGCCACGAGCAGCGCGTCCCCGATCATGGGGATGGTGCCGAGGCGAAGGCCGAGGACACCGGCGCCCTTCAGGTCTTGGAAGGACAGGCTCAGCCCCGCACGCGCAAGCACGATGGCGAGGATGCCGAGGCGCACCGACTCCGAGACCGCGCCGACACCAACCCCCGGCAGATCGACGGGCAACGCGAGCGCGCCGGCGAGAGCGCCGCCGGTGAGCATGCCCAGGACAGGCGGAAGACGCACGAGGGCGGCGAAGCGGGCGAGCACGAAGGCCGCTCCGCAGATGAGGGCAAGCTCTGCGCCCGCGGCGATAGGCATGCTCTCCGTCCGTGAACGGGCAGGGTTCCGGCCGCGAGCCCTCGGGGGCCGCGACAGCCGGAGCACAATGGCCCCAAGGGGCTCGGGAGTAAAGCCGGCCTGCCTTTGTCGACACCTGCGCCGCGAGGCTATGCTCCGCGGGCTCGACAGCCAGACCGCATCGGAGGAGCGAAGGATGCCCAACGAGACGCCCTACAAGCTTTTCTACTGGCCCATGCTCCAGGGGCGTGGAGAGTTTGTGCGTCTCGTCTTGGAGGACGCCGGCCTCGCCTACGAGGACGTGGCCCGAAAAGGCGAGGATGAAGGCGGGGGGATCAAGGCCCTGCTCGCTCTCCGCGCGGGCGAGCTCCCCGGCGCCCTGCCCTACGCTCCGCCCGTGCTGGAGGCCGGCGGCGAGATGATCGCCCAGACCGCGGCCATCTGCTCCTTCCTCGGAGCGCGGCACGGCCTCGCGCCGCCTGACGAGGCGGGGCGCGCGACCGCGCTGCAGCACCTGCTCACGGTGCTCGACGCCGTCAACGAGGCCCACGACACGCACCACCCGATCAGCGTGCGGCTCTACTACGAGGACCAAAGGGAGGAGGCGAGCAAGCGCGCGGAGGCCTTCCGGGAGGAGCGCATCCCGGCCTTCCTCGGCTACTTCGAGCGTGTGCTCGAACGCAGCGGCGGCCCCTGGCTCCAAGGGGAGGTCTTCACCTTCGCGGATCTCGCCCTCTTCCAGCTCCTCTGCGGCCTCGAGTACGCCTTCCCCAACACCACGGCCCGCCTGACCCCGACCCGGCCCCGCCTCACGAGGCTGCGCGCGGCCGTGGCCGAGAGAGCGCGCGTGGCGGCCTACCTGGCCTCCGAACGCCGCATCCCCTTCAACGAAGACGGCATCTTCCGCCGCTACCCCGAGCTGGACCAGCACCAGCCCGCGTGCTCCAAACGAAGGCCATGAGCTCCATCCCCAACGCGCTGCGCGCGCCACCCCCGGCACCACCCATCGAAGACGAAGCGGTGATGCGCGAGACCTATCGCCGCTGGCGCGTGCGAATGATGGTGTCGATGCTCATCGGCTACGCCTCCTTCTACCTGGTCCGGAAGAACTTCTCGATGGCCATGCCGGTCTTCATAGAAGAGCTCGAGATGAGCCGGACCGACATCGGGCTCATCCTCTCGGCCTTCTCGATCCTCTACGGGGCCGGGAAATTCTTGAACGGCATGCTCGCCGACCGCGCCAACGCGCGCTGGTTCATGGTCATCGGCCTGACGGGCGCCGCGCTGGCCAACATCGCCTTCGGTCTCTCGTCTTCCCTGCTCTTCTTCGCCATCTTCTGGCTGCTCAACGCGTGGTTCCAGTCCATGGGCTGGCCCCCCTGCGCCCGCCTGCTCACCTTCTGGTACAGCCCTCGCGAGCGCGGCACCATGTGGGGCCTGTGGAACGCCTCCCACCAGGTCGGCGGCGCCCTCATCCTGGTCGGCGGAGGCTACCTGATCACCCAGCTCGGCTGGCGCGCGGCCTTCTACGTACCGGCCGCCGCGGCCATCCTCCTCGCGCTCTTCCTCGCCGCCGCGCTCCGGGACTCCCCGGCCTCCCTCGGTCTCCCGCCCGTCGAGGAGTACCGGGGCGAAGCCGAGCCCGACAGCGTGAGCCAGGAGGCCCCTCCTTCCCTGCGCCACATCCTCTTGGAGCACGTCCTGAACAACAAGATGATCTGGTACGTGTGCCTGGCCAACATGTTCGTCTACTTCGTGCGCATCGGCATGCTGGACTGGGGCCCCACCTTCCTCGTCGAGGCCAAGGGCAGCCCCCTCGCAGAGGCTGGCTGGAAGGTGGCGGCCTTCGAGATTGCCGGCATCGTCGGCGCCATCGTGGCGGGCCTCTTCTCCGACCGCCTGCTCAAGGGTCGCCGAGCGCCCGTGAGCATCGCCTTCATGGTGCTCTCCATGCTCTCGGTCGTCGCCCTGTGGAAGGTCCCGCCCGGCCACCCCTGGCTCGACACCTTCGCCCTCATCGGCGTCGGCTTCGCCATCTACGGCCCGCAGATGCTCGTCGGCGTCGCCGCCGCGGACTTCGCGTCCAAGCACGCGGCCGCCACTGCGACAGGCCTGACAGGCACCTTCGGCTACGTCGGCAGCGCGCTCTGCGGTGTGGGCACGGGTCTGGTCGTCGATCGCTGGGGCTGGGACGGCGGATTCCTGCTCTTCATCATCTCGTCCGTCCTCGCCTGCGTCTTCTTCGCCCTGACCTGGAACGCGCGCGCCGCGGTGCTCGCCCCCGGCGAGGGCACGGGGACACACAAGGCGATGGAGGAGTCAGGCGAGGGGCCTCCCGCCGCTACTTGAGACCGACGAGCACGGCGGAGTCGTTCGGCAGGGCCAGCGGCAGCCTCTCGACCCGGCTGACCCCCGCGGACCCGAGCATCTCTCTCATCTGCGCCTCGGAGTAGGACTGCCCCGACGCGGTGCCGAGCAGCATGTTGAGCGAGAAGAGGGCCGGGAAGAGCGGGCCGTCCATCGAGTCGTGCAAGAGGAACTCGTGCACCATGATGAGCCCCCCGGGCTCCAGGGCCGCGACCGCCTTCTCGAGGATCACCTTGCAGCCTTCGGGCCCGGCGGCGTGGAGGATGTGGGAGAGCCACGCCACGTCGTAGGGCCCGCCCAGCTCGTCTTCGTAGTAGTCCCCCGGCTTGAACTCGATCCGCCCGGAGAAGCCGAAGCTCTCGACGGTCTGCCTTGCGAATCGCTCGGTTGTGGGCAGGTCGAAGACCGTCGCGCTCAGCTTGGGGTTCTGCTGGCACATCATGATGGCGTAGGTCCCCGGCCCTCCGCCGAGGTCGATCAGGCGCCGGCGGCCCGAGAGATCGAGCTTCGGCACTATCAGCGGGGCTACGTTCGTGGCCGAGTTGAACATGCCCATGAGGAACGCCTCGCGCCGGGCGGGGTCGCTCCTCGACGAGGAGGCACGCACCGGCCCGCCGCTCATGACCGCCTCGTGGACCTTTCCCCAGGACTCGTAGAGGAAGTGGTGGTGCATGATCAGGTAGCCGACGTAGTCCGGCGAGGCCTTGGACAGGTACCTCGACGACCCGGCGCTGTTCAGGTAGCGCTCCCCGCTCTTGCTCAACAGCCCCAGCGCCGCGAGGGCGTTGAGCAGCATCTCCGTAGCCCGAAGGTCGGCGCCGAGGTGCTCCGCGACCTCGCCCGCGCTCAGCGCCCGCTCGCCGACGACCGTGAAGACGTCGAGCCTGACCGCGGCGTGCAAGGCGCAGGTCTTCCAGTAGCCGCCTGACAGCTTGAGCAGCTCCGCCGGGTTCCAGTCCATCTCGCTCTCCGTCGGCCGGGGCGGCGAGCATACCCTCTCTGCTCCTCCACGCAGGAGCACATGCGCATACCCGCATATGCGGTTATGCGGTTATGCGGTTATGCGGTTATGCGGTTATGCG
>CAZQPP010000547.1:0-5639 GCA_964594295.1 uncultured Myxococcales bacterium
AAGTGGAGGCCCGTCGTCTCGAGATCCGAGCCCGCGCAGGCTGACGTCAGGGCGAGCAAAACCGTGCTCGCCGCAGCGTAGGCCCGGCAAGATCGGGGTCTGGAGGGGACCATTGCGGTGTTTCAGTGCATTCCCCGTGCCACTCCAGCCCCTGCCCTTGCCCTTGCCCTTGCCCTTGCCCGTCTCCCCCATGACGTAGCGCGGCCGCATTTCGCCCGCCTATGCGGCCCCGTCCGCATAGGCGCTCAGTAGAACGCGTACTTCGCCTGGGCGAAGAAGGAGACCGTCTCCCGGGTCGGCTCGTAGAACTCGCGCCCTGGCGGGTCAGCGTCCGAGAGGGCCTTCATCAGGCCCACGCCGAAGACGAAGTCGCCGGTGACGTAGCGCGCGCCGAGGCCGACGTCGGGCAGCGGCGTGAAGCCGAAGCCGAGCTCGGAGTCGAGGTCGTCCCTGCAGTCGCCGTCCGAGTCGTACCTGCCCTCGGGGCACTCCTCCTTGATCAGCTTGCCGATGTAGATGGGCATGCGGAATTCGGCGTCGAGGTGCAGGCCCGGGGCGACCATGGTGCTGACGCGGAAGCCGGTGGAGGCCATGAGGCGGAGGCTCTGGGGGCCGCGGCTGATGTTGGCGAAGGCCATGTCGAAGCCGAAGTGGCCCTCGACGGCCACGCTGCCGCCGCGCGGCACTCCGCCGATCTGAACTCCGAGGCCGAAGATGCCCATGCCCCAGGCGGTCTTCTCGTCGTCCGTCTCGGCGTCCGACCCGAAGAAGTCCCTGTACTCGTGGTAGAGGGAGGGGTCGTCCCCGAACGAGGGGCCGTAGCTCACGTCGTCGCTCGTGGCATCCTGTCCGGCGTACTTCACGCTCGGCATGCGCACGTCGAAGTGGAAGACGACCGAGCTCCACCTGTCGTCGAGTTGGCCGCTCTTCGTCTTGATCTCGAAGCCGAGGTGCTCGGTCAGGCCGGCAGGCGCGTAGACCGGGTAGGCCGTGTTGCGGCCGAAGACGAAGGAGACCGAGCTGCCCGGAGAGGTGGCGAGCTGGAGGCGGGCGCCGAAGGGCAGGATGTCGCCCCAGTCCGTCTCTACGACGCCGCCTTCGATCTCGATGTAGTTGCCGAGGCGCGACGAGGGGAACAAGAAGGGATCGCAGTAGCCCTCGTCGTAGGCCAGGAGATCCGTGGGCGCACAGACGGCGACGGCAGCCAGGAGGACCGCCGGGAGGATCTTGGCGGGCCGCATCTCGTGCACCTACTTGAAGCGTACGTTGTCGCCGACCCGGTAGTCGCTGCCCCGGAAGACGACGACCTGGCTCGTGTTGTCGTAGACGCTGACGACGTAGGCCTGGGCCAGGTACACCTCGTCGACGGTGTTCGGGTTCTTGGCGGTGCCGCCGACGCCGCGGCCGGGGCCGACCACGAAGACGTTGATGCCCGCGATGATGCCGTCCTTCTTGCCGAGGCTGATGGTGAGGACCGGGCCGTCCTGGACCAGGACCTTGCCGAACTCTCCCTGCTTCGGTGCCGGCAGGGCGCTCCTTATCTCGTGGGCGACCCTCTCGACGGCCGTGCGGTCCGGGCGCATCGTGCTCGGGCTCGCGGTGAAGGAGACCGAGGCCGATCCCGCCACCATTGTGATGTACTTGTGGGCGTTGACCAGGCGGTAGTCGAAGATGGCTCGACCCGGCGCGACCGAGGTTATGGCGCAGAGCAGGAGGGCGTCGTTGGCGCTGCGCAGCTCGCCGAAAGCGGCCGCCGCGTTGTTGAGGTGGGCGGCGTAGATCTCGCCCTCGTCGGCCTCCTCGGCCGGGTCGTTGCCTCCCTTGGGGAAGCACTGCCCGTTGGTCTTGGAGCAGCGGTCGAGGACCTGGGTGAAGTCGTAGCCGCGGAGGTGCCCGCGGTCGTAGACCTCGAAGCGCCCCGTGCGGTGAAGCTCGGTGGCGAGGCTGTCAGCCAAGACCTCGACGAGGCGCCCGGCCTGGCCGGTCTGGTCGACGAAGTTCAAGACCGCCACCTGCATGAACTGGCTCGGGGGGACGATGGTCACCCGGGCCGGGGGTATGGGCAGGTAGGGGGGCGGGAAGACGGTTAGCTCCGGGGCGGTGCGGGCGGGGGCGCCGCAGCCGAAGCCGGTCGGCAACGCCGAGAGCGCGAGCAGGAGGGTGCCGAGGGCGACGAGGATTCGGTTCGGGTGCTTCATCGTGCCTACCTCCTCTCGAAGACGAAGATCTCTTCGACGCGGTCTCGTGCCCAGACTCCCCACTCGTATGGCTCGAGCAGCTCGGCGGCGAGGTCGTACTTGGCCATCGCCTGGTCGGTCTTGCGCAGGCGCTCGAGCACGAAGCCGTGCCAGACGTAGAAGATGGAGCGCTGGTTGGGCGGCAGGACCCCACCTCGCTCCATCTGCTCGAACTTCTTCTGCGCGCCCGCGAAGTTGGCTGAAAGCGCCAGGGCCATGCCGATGCCAAGGTGGGCCGAGGGGTCGCCGGGGCTGTTCTGGAGCACCTTCTTGAACTTGTTGTGGGCCGCCTTGAGGGCCGAGCCGACACGCTTCTGGAGCAGCTCCGACTTGCGCTTCCAGTAGGCGTAGTCCTCCGCGGAGAGGCGCTTGTCCACGGAGAGGCGCCAGGTGATGGCCGACTGGCGGGTCAGCAATGAGGTGGCCTCCATGAGGGCGAGGTTGCCGAGGCCGAGGGTGGCCTGCGGGTTGCCCGGGTCCATGGTGAGCACGTCCTGGTAGAGGGAGCGGATCTGCTGCACCTCCGCGGCCTCGTCGTCGAATGTGATGAGCTTGTAGACGCGGATGAGCTTCTTGCCGCGCTCGTCTTTCTGGTCGAGCTGTGCCTTGAAGTCCCTGGTCGAGACCGACGCGAAGAGGGCCCTGCGGCGTTGCTCCGCTTCGCCGAGCCTGCTCCGAATGCGCACGTTCGGATCGGTGCCCTCCTTCTCGGCCTTCTGCTCGACCTGGACCGGCGCGGCGACTTTGACCGTGCTCGCGCCCTTGATCACCTTCCTTGCCGCCTTCGTCGCGGTGGGCTCGTCCTTGGAGCCCCCCTGGTTGGCCAGCCTCGTGGGCACGCAGCCCAGCAGGAGCACGGCGACGCACAGCAACGCCCCCGTGCGCCAGGAACGATAAGCTCGGTGACGCATTGGCAACCTCTCGTTGGACCACAACTGCCCGGCCGCGATCCCGAGTGCGAGCCTAGAAGGTTTCGGCGAACCCTATCTCCAAGGCCCCATCCGGCCCACCGCCGGGGCGGGTCTTCATTAGCAAGTGGCCCTTGCCGCGTCTACCGCCCTTCAGGGTCCCGCCCACGACCTCGACCTCGATCTCCCAGGCCACCGGAGAGGGGCTGAAGGGCGGCACGGGAGGCAGGCAGTCGTGGTGAGAGAAGGGAGGCAGGTCCACCTTTCGCACGTCCTTGAGCCTGAACAGCAGCCTGAGCTCCACCTCGCCGCGGCGGATGGCGTTCCTGAGCTTGCGGTAGCCCGCGTCGTCGACCCTGACGTAGACCGCGTCGTCCATGGGGACGGTGAGGGCGCAGTGGCTCGTCTTCGCTCGGGCGAAGCAGGTGTGCCATGGGCCCGGGAAGGGCAGGGAGGAGGCCAGGGGTGCGAGCTGGAGGAGCTGCTCGTGGGGGCCTAGATCGACGGCGCCGCCCTTGAAGGTGGCCTCGTAGACGGCCTCCCAGGCGTCGTCGGAGCCGGAGAGGGCCGCGTCGGCGAGCAGGTGGTAGTCGTCGTGGGTGCGGAGGGGGAGGGCGTGCACCTGGTCGGAGGCGGGGGCGGACGCCGCGGCAGGAGCCGTGGCGGGGGCAGGAGCCGTGGCGGGGGCAGGAGCCGGTTCCGTGGCGGTGGCCGGAGCCGTGGCCGGGGTCGTTGGGGTGGCCGGAGCCGCGGCCGTGGCCGGGGCGGTGGCTGCCGGCTTGGGCTTCTTTCGCCGCGGGCGGCGCCTCTTCTTGGGCCTGGGCTTTCGCACCTTGACGATGTAGCCCTCGCGCACGGCGCCCTGCTGGTCGCTGAGCCGGGCCTTGGCGCTGCGCTTGCCTACTTCCACGACGGTGCACCGGGCCACCTGGACGAGGCGGCGCTTCCCCGCGAGCAGGATCTCGACGAAGACCTCGCAGGGGGCGCCCACCTTCAAGCCGGCCTTTCGCCCGGCGTCGAGGACCACCTGATCGCCGCCGTGGGAGAGGACGCGGTGCTCGCCGGCGGCGGCGGGGGAGGGGGTGAGGAGGGCGGCGGGGACCAGGACCAGGACCAGGGCAAGGACCAGGTGCGGGGGAGGGAGCATCACTCCTCCTCGGACACGTCGAGCTGCACCGCCGCGAAGCGTGGGGAGCCGTCGGGGCTGAAGCCCTCGAAGAGCAGCGGCGGCGGGCCGCCTCCCGGGTCGGCGACGCGCTCTTGCAGCAGGGCGAGCAGCTCCCCCTCGTAGCCGACGGGGGCCTCGACGTGGAGCAGGCTGCGCTCGCCGCGGAGCCCCGCGGGGCGCACGCGCATGCCGCGCGGCAGCAGGGCCTGCACCGAGCGGGCGACGAGGCGGTCGTCGTCGTCGGTCTTCGGTCCGCGGACCTCGATCCAGAGGGTGCGCCCCATGGGAGCTCGCACCCGGGCCCTGAGCAGGCCGGCGGCGACGTCTCTGCCGAGCCCGGCGGCGGCCTCGCGTTGGGCCGCGCGCAGGCCGTCGTGGTCGAGGGCGACGGCCCTCCGCGCGGCCTCCGGGGGAGGCATGGCGGGGGGCGAGCCGGGCTCGCTGCCGGCTGGCGGCGCGGGCTCACCCGCCCGCGCCTCGGGAGGGTAGAGCGCCAGCGCCGCGCTCAGGAGGGCGGGTTCGGCGTGCTCGACCGCCGCGCCGACCACGAGCCTCCCGGTGCGCGCTCCCCGGGCTCCGAGGAGACCCGCGAGGTTCATCGCGAGGTCAGGGTCCAGCGTCCCTTCGCAGTACATCGGGTGGACCGCGCTCGTGTCGGGGTCGAGGGAGGCCACCACCGGGATGCCGGCCCGCTCGGCGAAGCCCTGCGCCATGCCCGAGAGCACGTCGGAGAGCAGGGGATCCGGGGCGGAGGAGCACCACCACCTCCACGCCCCCGCGTCGCCCTCCGCCCTGACCTCGACGGCGAGGAGGAGCGCCTCGGGTTGTGCCGGGGGGCTCGGAGCGGCGGCGGCCGCGGCTGAGGTGATCGCTAGGACCAGCGCCGTGAGAGGCGGCATGAGATCACTCCCATTCTATGGTCGCGGGAGGCTTGCTCGAGACGTCGTAGACGACCCGGTTCACCCCCGGGACCTCGTTGATGATGCGCGTCGAGATGCGGCCGAGGACCTCGAAGGGGATGGGGTACCAGTCGGCGGTCATGCCGTCCGTGCTGGAGACCGCGCGGAGCGCGAGCACGTTCTCGTAGGTGCGGCGGTCTCCCATGACCCCGACCGAGCACACGGGCAGGAGGACCGCGAAGCACTGCCAGATCTCGGGCCAGCACTCTGCCTTCGCCAGCTCGACGCGGTAGATGCGGTCGGCCGCCCTCAACACCTCGAGGCGCTCGGCGGTCACCTCGCCGAGGATTCGGATGGCGAGGCCGGGGCCGGGGAAGGGCTTGCGGAAGGTCAGCTCGTCTTTGAGCCCGAGCACGCCTCCGACCTC
>CAZQPP010000548.1:0-5592 GCA_964594295.1 uncultured Myxococcales bacterium
CTCTCCGGCGGCCGCGCCGACGCCGGCCCCCCCGCCCGAGCCGGCCTTCGAGCCCCTCGAGCTCACCCAGGTCGTCTTCTTCGAGACGGCCAGCTCCGACCTCGACTCCACGGCCGAGTCCACCCTCGACGAGGTCGCCGAGGCCATCAAGGCCCGCGACGACGTGACCCGCATCCGCATCGACGGGCACACCGACAGCACCGGCTCGGAGGCCCGAAACCGGGTGCTCAGCGGCAAGCGCGCCAAGGCCGTGCGCCGCTACCTGGTCAAGAAGGGCATCAAGGCCAAGCTCCTCCGCACCCGCGCCTTCGGCTCCTCCAAGGCCGTCGGTGACGACAGCACCGAGGACGGCCGCGCGAAGAACCGGCGCGCGGACTTCAAGGTCCAGAGCTACAAGAAGAAGTAGCTCGAGAGAGTCTGAAGACTTGCCAGGGCCGGGTCGTGGACCCGGCCCTGGTCATTTTTGCCGCTCCTGCACTTTCCGTAGGTGAGTTGCGGAGTCGTGCCCGTGCCCGTGCCCGTGCCCGTACTCGTCCTCGTCCTCGTCCTCGTCCTCGTGCACGAGCACGAGTGGGTGCAGGTGCCTAGAACTGCCGGGAGCCCCGCATCTCGTTGTTGAAGATCCACGCGACCACCTCCCCGATCTCGATCTCCTCTTTGAGGTAGGTCTCGAGGGTGAAGGCGGCGGATCCTCTCGTGGCGACGCGCTCGCGTGCCGCGATCATCCGGCGGAAGCGGGCCTGCCAGCGCTCTATGTTCTGCGGGCGGAGGTCTATCCAGCCCTTCTGCGCGTAGCGGTTCAGGGTGTCTCCGTCGTCGAGGGTGACGTCGGTGGAGAGGCCGTGGATCTCGGGCACGTTGATCCTGGGCCCGCGGAGCAGGGTCTTGCCGTCGGGGAGCAGGATGGGGATGCCCACGCTCGTGGCGAGGCTGCGGACGGCGTGGTGCTCGCAAAGCTCGGCGAGCACCGCGGAGACGTCGGCGGGATCGCGGGGCTCACCCTCGCGAGCGGGATCGACGAGGACGGCGTCGCGCCGGGCGCCGAAGGCCTCCTTGATCAGGTGGGCCTCGAAGAGGAGCTTGCTGAGCTCGGGCGGACCGAGCTGCCCGAGGGCCACGGAGTGGTCTTCCTTGCGTGTCTCGAGGGCGGCGAGGTCCTCCATGGCGACCGTGCGGATCATGCCGGCCCGGTACGAGGGCTCCATCATCGCCGAGTCGAGGGCGCTGATGACGTCGCGGCCGGTGACCGCGCCGTGGATCTCTCTCAGGACCGTGCGCGCGATCTCTTCGGGCGTCACGAACTCCATCTGGCCGGGGGCGGTGATGGCGCCGAACTCGCCGCGGGTGAAGACGCCGTTCTCGCCGGTGTTGACGACCGTCGTCTCGAGCACTCCGTGCGCCTCGTAGCCCTCCTCGGGATCACGAAGGCACAACGTGGAGCCCGCCTCGACGCTGACCTCGTGCGGGTCGAAGAGGTGCTGGTCTTTGCCCCCGGGCCCGCGGATGGTCTCGTAACTGACCGCCCGGTAGCCGATCATCGCCGCGGGCTTGACCTCCTTGACTATGGGCGCGCCGGGGGTGCGCGCCATCAGGAAGAGCAGGCCGGTGTGCCCAAAGGCGACCTCGGTCTTCGCGAGCAGCTTGCTGCTGGGTCGGTCCTCGCTGTGGGTGTAGGGGATGTTCAGGCCCATTCCGCCCGTCCCCGTGGTGCCGACCTTGACGTAGACCCCCACCCTCGACTCGCGGCAGGCTTCGAAGAGCATGCGCAGGTGGCGGATGAGCTGGGGTGCGCCCTGGCTCATCATGAGCTCTTCGACCTGGCGGCGCATGTCCGGGTGGTTGGGCGCCTCGTCGAGCATCTCCCGAAGCTTGGCGGTGCCGCCGAAGACGTCCTGGTAGGAGATCGCGGTCGCCGTGTTCACGCAGTCGACGATGATGGTGGGCCGGTGCCGGCGCACCATCTCGGCGAGGGTGTTGCTCTTGTAGGCCTCTTGGAAGTCGCCGAAGATGTGATCGAGGATGGCGCCGCGGGCGGCGGGGTTCGACAGGATCTCGCCCCGGCCCGCGTGCGCGAGCTCCTGGGGGACGAAGAGGTTGCCCCATGCCGGATCGAAGCGAATGTCTGCGAACTCGGCGCTCAGGTCGGAGCAGGCCGCGACGGACTCCTCTTTGTACAGGGACGACACGACGATGAGCTCCGGGTGCATCTCGCGCGCGAGCACGCGGCACACCTGGAGACCGACGAGGCCGGCACCTCCGAGCACTAGGCAGCGGTTCTCTTCCTGAGCGGGGGTGATCATCTCGCTTCGCTCCCTGTCGCTGGGCCCGTGGTCCTAACACAGCGTTTCGCGGCACGCGAAACGGCCTTCTCGGGGCGTCTCCCTCGGGAAACGCCCCGCGGTGGTGGCGTCTCCGCTACGAAACGCCTTCCCCGAACTAACAAAGATCCAGGATCGGCAAAAGCAGCGCGGGGCCTGCCTTGACACCGCGCAGCCCCGCGGGCTCCTCCCACTTGGAGGTCGTGGGCGCACGGGCTTCATGCCAGGTCCAACGCTCGACTCCAGGCTGGCTCCGGGCGTCGACACAGTCTTCGGTGGCGTTGGCCCACGTAGGCCACTATGGTTTGCCCATGACCGACTACGACTTCATCATCATCGGCTCGGGCTTCGGCGGCAGCGTGTCCGGCCTTCGTCTCGTAGAGAAGGGCTACAAGGTGCTGATGTTGGAGAAGGGCCACCGCTACGCGCCGGAGGACTACCCAAAGAGCAACTGGAGCTTGCGGCGCTGGCTGTGGCTGCCGATCCTGGGCTGCCGGGGCCTGTTCAAGATGACCTTCTTTCGCCACCTGACGGCGCTCTCGGGGGTCGGCGTGGGAGGCGGGTCCCTGGTCTACGCGAACACTCTGCCGGTTCCGAAGCCGGAGTTCTTCACGGCCCCGTCGTGGGGGCACCTGGCTGACTGGGAGACGGAGCTGTCGCCGCACTACGAGACAGCGCAGCGGATGCTGGGGGTTGCCAGGAACCCCTATCTGGGACCGGCCGACGAGGTGTTCAAGGTGGTGGCCGAGGAGATCGGGCGCGCACAGCACTTCGAGCACACGGACGTGGGGGTCTACTTCGGCGACGCAGGTGAGGAGGTGCCGGATCCTTACTTCGGCGGTGAAGGTCCTACCCGGACCGCGTGCAGCTACTGTGGCGGCTGCATGCTCGGCTGCCGGAACAACGCCAAGAACACCCTCGACAAGAACTACCTCTACCTCGCCGAGAAGCTCGGGCTGGAGATCCGGGCCGACACCGAGGTGACATGGGTGAAGCCGTTGCCTGACGGCGGTTACCAGGTCGACGCGCTCGAAGGCAGCTCGATCCTGCCCTGGAGGCGTCGCAAGAAGACCTGGACCGCCGACAACGTTGTCCTCTCCGGCGGTGTGCTCGGCAGCGTGAAGCTCCTCCTCAAGCTGAAGGGGAGCCCCGAAGGCCTCCCGAGTCTCTCGGCGCGGCTCGGCGACTGCGTGCGCATCAACTCGGAGGTGCTCATCGGGATCGTCAGCGAGAAGCGGGACGTAAGCTACTCCGACGGCATCGCCATCGGGTCGATCATACACACTGACGAGCACTCCCACATGGAGCCGTCGCGGTACCCGCCTGGATCCGGCTTCTTCCGGATACTGTCCACACCGCATTCGCCGGGCAAGAACCTCTGGCAGCGCATAGCCTCGGCCGCCCGCGCCTTCTTCCGACACCCCTGGAAGACGCTCAAGGCCTTCCTGGTCCCGGATCTGGCGAGGTCCTCGATCATCATGCTCTACATGCGGACAATCGACGGCTACATGGCGATGCGCCTGGGCCGAGGTGTCCGGACCGGGTTCACCCGGGGGCTCGTGACGAGGCTCTCCGAAGGTCCGGCGCCACAGGCGTCCATCCCCGAGGCCTCCGCTCTCGCCGACCTGATCGCGGAGAAGATCGACGGCACGCCCCAAAGCCTCGTGACCGAGACCGTGCTGGGAATCCCCACCACCGCCCACGTCCTCGGCGGCTGCGTGATGGGCACCGACGCCGAGGAAGGCGTGATCGACAGCAGCCACCGAGTCTTCGGCTACGACGGGCTCTACGTCATAGACGGCGCGGCCATCAGCGCCAACCCCGGCGTAAACCCCTCCCTCACGATCACCGCGATGGCCGAGCGGGCGATGAGCCTGGTCCCCGAGAAGCTCTGACTGCCGGGTACTCGTGGGCACCACGCGGCTGCCTCGGCGCCTTCAGGTTATTGGTGGAATAGTTTTTCTCTCTGATAGGTTCTCGGGTTGCATCCTCCCTGATGTGACCCGACCAACCCAAGTCGAAAGGCTCTGGCTCCGGCCAGGGCCTTTCGCATGTCTTCGAGGGGTGGGGTGTTGGCGCCTGAGGGCTCGGCCGCCGGCGCCAGGCGGCGCCGGCTTCCAGCGCCCCATTACGGCGCCAAACCCCACCCGGCGCTTCGGGAGGTGAGCACGGACCAGTAGGCGGAGGTGTGCTGAGAGGGGTGTTGGCGCCTGAGGGCTCGGCACACTACCCCCGGCTCTTCGGGAGGTAGGCGCGCATCTGGAGGCAGAGGTGTGCTGAGGGGTGGGGTGTTGGCGCCCTCGGCCCGGCACGGACGACAAAAAAACCGCGGGCCGGGCGTCGCTGCCCGACCCGCGGTTTGTATTGCCGGGGTGCCTGGAGGTGGCTGGGCTAGAAGCCCATGCCTCCGCCCATGCCGCCCATGCCGCCCATGCCGCCCATGTCGGCGCCCGGCGCGGCGGGCTCGTCCTTCTTGGGCGCCTCGGCGACGAGGCAGTCGGTGGTGAGGAGGAGACCGGCCACGCTAGCGGCGTTCTGCAGCGCGGAGCGGACGACCTTGGTCGGGTCGATGACGCCGGCGCTGACGAGGCCCTCGTAGACCTCGGTTGCCGCGTTGAAGCCGAAGTCGCCGTCGCCTTCCTTGACCTTCTCGACGACCACGGAGCCTTCCCAGCCCGCGTTGCCGGCGATCTGGCGAAGGGGCTCCTCGATGGCCCGCTTGACGATGGTCACGCCGGAGGCCTTGTCACCGTCGGCGTCGAGCTCGTCGAGAATGGGGATGCTGCGGATGAGCGCAACACCGCCGCCGGGGACGATGCCCTCCTCGACGGCCGCGCGGGTGGCGTGAAGGGCGTCCTCCACGCGAGCCTTGCGCTCCTTCATCTCGACCTCGGTGGCCGCGCCGACCTTGATGACGGCGACGCCGCCGGAGAGCTTGGCCAAGCGCTCCTGCAGCTTCTCGCGATCGTAGTCGCTCGTGGTGTCCTCGATCTGACGCCGGATCTGCTCGATGCGGCCCTTGATGTCGGACTGGGAGCCGGAGCCGTCGACGATGGTCGTGTCGTCCTTCGTCACGTTCATGCGCTTGGCGCGACCGAGCTGGTCGATGCGCACGTTCTCGAGCTTGATGCCGATGTCCTCGCTGATGAAGCTGCCACCGGTCAGGACGGCGATGTCCTGGAGCATGGCCTTGCGGCGGTCACCGAAGCCCGGGGCCTTGACCGCGCACACGTTGAGGGTGCCGCGCAGCTTGTTGACAACGAGGGTGGCGAGA
>CAZQPP010000549.1:0-5588 GCA_964594295.1 uncultured Myxococcales bacterium
CCGGATCTGTGGGGGCCCGGGGTTGGTAACACCCCGGGCTACCCGACACGGCTAAGGGCAGAATCCGCCGGCCATGGGCCGGTGGATTCTGCATCGCCCCGGCCGGGCAAAGGGGCTCGAGTGCGGACGCCCGACCCTCGTCCCGGCAGGCGCCGTGCGGGCTCACCACGTGTGGCGTAGCGATGCCATGGCGCTGGTGTTGCGCCGGAAGGAGCCGAAGAAGGTGTGGTCTTCGGCGCCAAAGAAGAGGTTGGCGCCGAGCTCGGCGCGCAGGCGGTCGTCGAAGTCGTAGCGCAGGCGCGGCAGCAGGAAGGCGTCCCCCTCGTTGATCCCCCAGAAGGCGAAGAAGGACACACGCAGGCGCTGGGCGAGGGCGAGCCAGGTCAGCCGCGCGGTGGCCACGTGCCGCGTCTCCTCGCCGGCGACGGCGCCCGGGGGGAGCGAGGCGACGTGGGCGTCGTGGTCGAGGCGGCGCTCGACGTAGTACTGGACGCCGAGGCTGAGCAGCGGGGCGAGCTCGCGCTCGAGCCCGGCGAGGACGCGGATCTCGGAGTTGCGCACCAGGGGATCGTCGCCGCTCCGGTCCTCACGCGAGTCGTAGAGGCCGGCCTCGAGGTTGGCGATGCCGCCGAGCAGCGGGCCGCGGGCGCTTGCGCCGTAGGCCGAGAGCGCCGGGTAGAGCGCCTGGCTCGCGCCGGGGTCGAAGCCCGCCGGGCTCTTCCAGAAGCCGTGGTAGCCGTAGGCCGCCAGCTCCCACGGGCCGGCGCGGCCGGCGAGCCGGGCTGCGATCTCGTGGTGGGCGAAGGCCTCGTCCGGGGGGCGCGTGTCGATGGGGGCCTCGGCGCCGGCGATGCGGCCGAGGCTCGGCTCGAAGCTCGAGACACGCTCGCGCAGCGGAAGCCGGTCGCCGTCGAAGAGGGGCACGTAGACCAGGTCGAGCTGCAGGCCGAGGGCGAAGAGCGACAAGCGCGCCGCGTCGGACGGGGCCTTGAGGTAGGTGTCGTCGCGGCCGAGCAGGAAGGAGGCCCAGTCCTTGGGGAAGAGGTCGTGGATGAAGAGGAGGTCCCCCGTGCCCCAGGTGAGGATCTGGCGGCCGGCCTTGAGGTCCATGAAGCTCAGCGGCGAGAGCAGCAGCCAGGCCTCGCGCAGGTCGAAGGCGCCGGCACCGGTCTCGAGGTCGGGCCGGCTCTCGTCGGCCAGCGCGTCGAGGAGCAGGTCGCCGGCCAACCGCGCCGTGAAGCTCTCGGCGGCTTTGTGGGCCGAGAGGTGCAGGCGCAGCTCGGCGAGGGACGCGTCGTCCTCGCCAGGATCGTCTTGAAGCCGGGCGCCGAAGCGAGTCTCGACGAAGCCGTGGAGGTCGAGCCACGGGGCGGAGGGCGTGGCCGGCTCCTCCTTGGCCCTGCTCGGGTTGGCGCCGAGGCCATGGGGCAAGGCCGGCTCCTCTTCCTCTAGGCCGGCGGGCAGGGCCGGCTCGTCCTCTCCGGCGCCGGGCGGCGGGGCGCCATAGGCGAAGGCCGGAAGGGCGAAGCAGGCCCAGACCAGCAGCAGCAGGGCGACGCGCACGCGCTCCTCCCAGCCTTCAGCGGCTCGCGTTGAGGTAGCGCGCGGGCGGCCGGCGCAGGTAGCGCTCGGTGAAGATCTTCGCGGGCAAGCCCACGTCGTACTCCACGTCGCTGTACTCGACGACGGTCTGGCTGCCCGACGCGTGGTCCTTGATGGTCGCGCGGGTCACCGTCGGGTAGCCGCTGATGCGCTTGACCGCGTCGACTGTCATCTCGCGGTGCTTCTTGCCGCCCTTGTCGAAGAAGGTGACCTTGGTCGGCAGGAAGGTCTCGCTGTGGACGAACATCTCGTAGCGAGAGAACTCCACCTCGGCGGGTTTCTTGGGGGTGTGCTCGAGCACGTAGTAGCTCTTCGTGGTGCGCACCAGCTTGTGGTGGTCGGCGTCGACGGGCCGGCCGGAGACATCCTCGTAGAAGAAGTCGGAGCCCACGAAGCTCGTGCGCTTGTCCGAGGCGGCGATGCGCTTGATGAGGTCGAGGCCCGGCAGGTAGAGCCAGCGGTCGTCGTCCCGGTCGAGGTGCTTGTGCACCACGAAGGTGGTGCGGGCCACGTCGGCCGGCGCGTGGAAGTGGATGTAGAAGCGCTGCTCGCCTCCATCCCCGGCGGGGTCGTCGCGGCGCATCACGGTGAACTCACGCACGCGCGTGCGACCCTGGCTGTCGGTGATGGTCATCTTCACCTGGGCGCGGCCGTCCTTGCCGGCGTAGTAGGCGGCGTGGTTGGTGCGCCCGACGATCTGGTCGAGGGTGAGCTCCGCTGCCGCAGCCGGGGTGGCGAAGGCGAGCACGAGCAGGGGGATCAGCAGGGAGACGGGGCGGTACATGGCGATGCTCCTCATGCAGCTTTGGAGAGGGAGGGGGCCGCCTCGACGGGCTTGAAGAGCCGCCGCTGCAGCAGCGCGATGAGCGCGGGCAGGAGGATCAGAGTGGTGCCTCCTGCCAGGAGCAGGATGGCGGCGATGAGAAGGCCGACGGTCTGGTACGGCACGAGCGGCGCGAGCAGCAGGGGCAGGAAGCCCACGCCGATGACCACGATGTTGCGGCCGATGGCGCGGGCCGGCTCCTGGAAGACCGCGCGCCGGGCCAGGTCCCACGAGCCTTTGCGCTCGTGTAGCTGGCGAGAGCGCGCCAGGAAGTGGATGGCGTAGTCGACGGCCAGGCCGAGGCTGAGCGAGCTCAGCACCGCGACGGGCATGTCGTAGTCCTTCCCGACGAGGCCCGTGATGCCGTAGATGACGGCCACCGTCAGCGTCAGCGGCACCATGCTCAAGATGCCCCAGAGCACCGAGCGGAACAGGGCGATCATCATCACCAGCACGACCAGGAAGCTGCCCGCGAAGGCCTGAGCCATGCCGCTGACCATCTTCTGCTGCCACACGACGTTGATCCACGTGAGCCCGAACCACTCGGGGGCCTCGAGCTGCACGCTGGGGGGTGACGGATTCGACTCTACGAAGGCCTGGCCGGCGGCCCAGGCGCCCTCCATGTCGCGGTTGTCGCCGCTTCGGAGCTGCAGCCAGACCAGGCCCTCTTCGAAGCTCGGCGTGACGAAGTGCCAGAGATCGTCTTTGCGGTGGCTCGAGGTGTACTGCTCGAGGGTCTGGGCCACCACGGCGCGG
The DNA here is from genome assembly GCA_964594295.1 of uncultured Myxococcales bacterium. Taxonomy (GTDB): domain Bacteria; phylum Myxococcota_A; class UBA9042; order UBA3505; family UBA3505; genus CAZQPP01. The sequence goes on from CAZQPP010000549.1 coordinate 3,182, forward strand.
CTCGACGGGATGCGGTAGTCGGCGTCGCTGCCGCTCAGCAGATCGCGGTGCACCGTCTTGACGATGTCGACCAGCGAGCTTGTCTTGCCCACGGCGTCGCTGCGGTCGAGGGCCTCTTGCAGCTCGGCAACCCAGGCGAGCGTGGCCGGGTCCTTGAAGATCTCGTCGCGCTGCTCGAGGCCGGCGACGAGGTGGGCCACGGCCGGGGGGGCGTCGCCGGTGCGTCTCCGCAGGGCTTCTCGGAAGGCTGCCTCGGTGTCGGGCAGGGTGGCGGCTACCTCGACGGCGCTCCGCGCCAGCCTGGAGAAGGCGGCGGCGAGCTTGGCGGCCTCCGCCCGGATGGCGGCGGCGAGCGCGGCGCGGTAGGCGGCGCCGTCGAAGGGCTCGGTGGCGCCAGGCCCGGCGGCCTCCTCGGCCTCCTCGGCGTCGTCGAGGCGCTCGAGGAGGAAGCCGGAGGCGGCGCTCCAGCCCGCAAGCTCGTCGTCCCCGCGGGCCGCGCGGCGGCGCTCGCGCGCGAAGGCGTCGAGGCCGTCGAGGAGGGCGAAGGCGTCCTCCCCCTCGGCCTTGGCGGCGGCGGCGGCGAGGGCGTCGAAGCTCGCGGCGACCGCGGCGGCGCGCGCGCCGGCGTGCTGGTTGACGCGGTCGGCGTAGGCTCCCGGCTCGTAGCCCTCCTCCCTGGCGCCCACTCGAAGGTAGGCGTTGTAGGTGCCGCCGAAGTGGCTGTTGAGCACGCGGTCGGCCACCCGGATGGGGTGATCGGCCTCGAACCAGCGCGTGGGGTTGTCGTTCACCTCGATGCGGCTGATGCCGAAAGCCGCCACGCCTCCTGCCACGACGCAGCCCGCGACGATCCAGCGCGCGCGGCGGAAGGTGAGGCCGGCGAGCAGGCGGCCGAGGGCGCCCTCTGCGTCCTCGTCGTCGCCGGCGTTGGGCAGCGCGCCGAAGCCGGCGAGCCGCTCCTCGCCGAGGAGCACGATGTAGGCGGGCACGAAGGTCACGGTCCAGGCCCACGCCAGGACCACGCCGATGCCGACGAAGATGCCGAAGACCTGCACCGGCGGGATGGGCGTCAGCGCCAGCGACAGGAAGCCCGCGCCGGTCGTGAGCGAGGTGAAGAGCATGGGCGCCGACAGGTCCTCCATCACCGCCTCGATGGTGGCCCGGCGGTCGCGGGTGCGCTGATAGCGGTCGAAGAAGTCCGAGATGATGTGGACCGCGTCGAGCACGGCTATGGGCATCACGAAGATGGGGATCATCGAGCTCATGATGTGGATGGTGTGGCCGCTGACGACGAGCAACGCCACCGTGCTGGCGGCCGAGACCATGGCCACGATCATGGGCGCGGCGATGACCACGAGCTTGCGGAAGAAGAGCCACATCAGCAGGAAGATCACGAGCATCGCCAGGGGCGCGGAGATGGCCATCTGCTTGAACATCTCCACCCCGAAGGTGGTCTCGGCCACCGGCAGGCCCGCGATGTGGAACTCGTCGTCGACCGGACCGAGGGCCGCGATCTGCTCCTCGAGGGCGGTGGCCACGTCGTGCGCGAGGTGCTTGTCCTCCAGCGGCAGGTAGATCGCCAGGGCGCGGCCGTCGGCCGAGACCAGGGTGTCTTGGAAGAAGGGGATGCGGCGGATGCGGTCGCGCACGGCGAGCGCCTCCTCCTCGTCAGCCGGCGGCCCCGGCATCAGCCAGTCGAAGCGCACCGTGCCCGGCCCGGCGTGCTCGATGGCGTCCACCGTCGACGGCGCCATCACGTCGGCGCGCACCACGCCCTCGAGACCCACGGCGACCTCGGTGAGCGCGTGGACGCGCCTCAAGGTCGCGGCGTTGAACACCCCCTCGCGGTGCTTCTCGTTGACCACGCCGAGCACCATGCCGTCGTGCAGCCCGAAGATCTCCTTGTTGCGGTTGTGGGCCTGCCGCACCGGCTCGTCGCTCGAGAGCATGTTCTCGGGGTCGGCGTCGATGGTCACCGGGTGGAGCTGAGGGAAGACCTCGGGCCACACGGTGGGCAGCAGGGCCAGCAGGGCGAGGAGCAGGGTCGAGCCCAGCATCGCGCGGGTGACGCCGCGTGGGTGCTCGAGGGCGAGTCGGGTGATGGCGCGTCCGAGGGTCCTCAATACGGGCTCCGGGGGCTTGCGGGCAGAGGGCGGATCGGCCCCTTTCAGGCCGTCCGCTCCCGTCAGATGCGTCAGCCCTCCAAAGTGTTACGCCCGCACCGGAGAGGTCTTGCTCCGTGGCTTGCTCGGCACGGCACGGTCAGGCTCGCGTCGCTCGAAGCGCCGCGGCGAGGGATCGCTCCTCCTCCCGGTCGGGCTTGAAAGCTCCGCGCAAAGTGAGAAAAAAGGCGAGTGTGTCCCAGTTGACCCGCAAAAACACGATCGCAAGCGTTCAGGCCTTTGGC
>CAZQPP010000550.1:0-5585 GCA_964594295.1 uncultured Myxococcales bacterium
CCCCCTCCTGTGGCGGGTCCCCGCTCTGCGCGCCAAACCCCCCCGGGACGCCGTCGCGGTGACCGCGACGGCCGAGGAGCGGGACGCGGCGGGGCGGGCCGCAGATGGAGAGGTGTTGTCCTCCCGCGGGGAGAGGCAGTGGCGCGCGGCCGTTTTCGAAGACCTGAACCCCACCGGCGCGACGAGCGCCGCGATGGCCTACGATCGGGCCCGCGGGAGGCTGGTCGCCACGGTGTCGTGGGAGACCGACCTCGCCGTGGAGACCTGGGAGTGGGACGGTCGTCGCTGGCAGGACCAGACTCCGGAGGGGCCGAGCCCCCCCGCCCGATGGCACCATGCGATGAGCTACCACGGCCCCACGGGTCGCGTTCTTCTCTTCGGCGGCATCGGGCAAGAGGACCCGGCCGGAGCCGACATCCTAGACGACACCTGGGAATGGGACGGCGCGCGATGGACGCAGCTCTCGCCCCGGAGCAGCCCGGCGCCACGGCACGGCCACGCCCTGGCCAGCGACGGGAGTCGAGGCCTCGTCGTCCTCTTCGGCGGGTTGACCTTGGGCGGCTTTCACCTCGCAGATCTGTGGGAATGGGACGGCGTCGACTGGAGGTTGGTCCAGGCGAAAGGCGCCGCGCCGAGCCAGGCCAACCACGCCATGACCTACGACTCAAAACGCGCCCGGGTCATGCTGCTGGGCTTCGGCCAGCTCTGGGCGTGGGAGGGCGCACGCTGGAAGGAGCTTGAGCAGGGGGAGACGAAGCCGGGCCTCAGGGCCGGCCATGGCATCGCCTACGACGAGCGCTCCGACAAGCTCGTGCTCTTCGGCGGCAGAGCACCCCCCCTCGGGATCCGCGACGTGCTCGACGACACATGGACCTGGGACGGAGCGGAGTGGAGCGAGGTCGCCATGTCCGGGTCCAAGCCCCTCCCCAGATCCCTGCACGCGATGACCTACGATCCCCTGAGACAAAGCGTCGTGCTCTTCGGAGGGTATGCGATGGGAGAGGGCGAGTACGGCACCACCTTCATCCTCTCCAAGGACACATGGGAATGGAGCGGCGCCGTCTGGACAGAGGCGACCGCGGCCGAGAACACACAGCGCAACGTCGCGGGCATGGGGCTGGCCTACGACCCCGGCCGCGAACGCCTCGTCATCTACGGGGGGCGGCACTACGACGTGTCGAGCCCTTTCCCACGGGAGTGGACCGGCCGCCGTTGGGAGACAATCACGCCCGGCTACGTGTCTTCGCCTGCGCGCCGATCGGCAGCCCCCATGGTCTTTCACTCGGGGCAGGGAGTCACATTCCTGTTCGGAGGCAGCGACTACTGGCCCCTGGGCGTGTCGATGTCCGACACCTGGACGTGGGATGGTGTGGGTTGGACCGAGGACGTTTCTGTCGGGGACACGCCTCCACCCCGCACGGACCACGCGTTGGCCTACGACAAGAAGCGGGATCGGGTGGTCCTCTTCGGAGGACGTGACGAGCAGTCCACCTTCGCGGGCCGGCAAGACACCTGGGAATGGGATGGACAGCAATGGCTGGAGGTGGAGGTGGAGCACCCTCCCCCGGGACGCCTTCAGCACGGCATGGCCTACGACAGCGCTCGAGGCCGGGTCGTTCTCTTCGGCGGACAAAGCGAGCAGGGCTTCCTCGGCGACACCTGGGAGTGGGACGGCGCCGTCTGGATCGAAGCGCTCCCTTCCGGCGGGTCACCCGAGAGGCGCACCTTGCACGGCCTCACCTATGACGAGGGACGGCGCCGGGTCGTCGTGCACGGGGGGATGACCGACGACGGCGCTCAGCTCGGCGACATGTGGGACTTCGACGGCAAGGAGTGGCGACCTCTCTCGAGCGTGGGCGAGGTGCCTCCCGCACGCGAGGGCCACGGCATCGCCTACGCCCCGCACGCCGAGCTAATCACCCTCGTCGCCGGCAAGAGCGGGGGGCTGTCCACCTCCGACGTCTGGACCTGGAACGCCTCGGCCGGGCTGAGCCCGGGCGTCATCTTCGCCGTCGACTGGTCGGCAGCACGGCGGCTGTCCACGGTGGCGGTGACCGGCCTCGAGCTTCGCACCGTCGCGGGGGGCCGCGGATACACGCTCGACAAGCTCCCGGGGGAGGACGGAGACACGGTCGGCGAGCCACTCCCGGGCGCGGCATTGATGCTCTGGGATGCCTGGGCGGGAAGCTGGAAGACCGTGGCTGCCAACGAGGCGGCCCTGTCGGCGCCCGAGGCGCTGGAGGTTACGATCCAGGGGCCGGCGGAGGCGGCTCGCCATGTCCTCCAGCGAGACCAGATGCTCTACCTGGCTGTGGGCCCCAAGGAGCCCGCAGGCAACGGACCCGAGGAGGCTGTGGTCTCCGTGGATGCCCTGGAGCTGCGGGTGGAGTACGAGCTGAGCGCGCCGGAGGAGCCGTAGCCAAGCGCGCGTCGGTCAGACAGCCGTCCTCCGCGAAAACCTCGTCCGGACCGCCAGGCAGCGACGGTCGGAGCGATCGAGCGGCCACGGAGCTGGCTTCCGGGAGGTTCGAGGAGCACGTTCGGCTCCATGAGGAGGCCACTCGCCGACCTGCGGACACGGACGCCGAGGATCAGGACGCACGGGTCCATGGGGAAAGCAAGCTCGCCGCCGCCTTCGCCCAGCGGAGAGGCGAGCTACGCCGCGAGTCGGCAGTCGTGATGGAGCCCACCGAGGACCGGACGGGCGACAAGGAGAACCGCTCCGTCGGCGCGGGCAGGTCGGGACGCTCCGGGCCCTTGCCGGGCCTGCCGTGGTCCGCGAAAACCCCATCCGGGCGCGTGATGGACCATGCGGAGGCAGTGAGCCCGTGATCGCGATCGGTGGATGGTCCTGGACGATGCCTCGACGACCGCGACGCCCGACTGCAAGATGACCACAGACGGCTCGGATGAGGCTTTCGCGGACCACGGTTCTTGGTGACGACGGATCGCTCTCGGTGGTCCAGGTCGGACCAGACTTCTCGCCGGAGCCGTTCCAGGACGTCCGCGTCCACGCAGAGGCCGTGGAGGGTCGGCTTGCTCGTTTTCGTCAAGTCGGCTTTGCCAGGTACCTTGCCAGGGGTCACAAGACGACGGCACAAGGCGGAAGTGATTGCGAATGAGACCCGGAAGGAGTGACCCACTTTCGCGGACTCGAGGGGGAGCGGGTCGGGCTCGCTGCCGTCCTCGACAGACCCGATCCATGACGCACCCGTGACGCACGCCAATCGACCTACACCGTCCTGCACCGAGCTGGACCGTGCTAGAGGTCTGGCGCAGAAGACCGCAACACCATTGACGATCCTGCGACTTCCTCCGCGGTGTTGAGGACTTACGGATCAGTGCCCTTTCGGGTCTGTCTTATTAGGCGCTGAAGCCGACGAATAGAGGCGCAGGGATCCTGGAAGCGTAGTTCGCAAGGCACCGAACTCGATCTGAGGGCTGGGTCGATCTGGAAATCGCGCCTCCATTCGCGGCTTAGCTTTAAACGTTCGACCCCTGAGCAAAGATCTCGTGGTGCGGCCGATCTGTGCGCAACCTCTTCCGTCAGGCCGCACCTCTCGTAGCGCCGGAGTCCCCCCTTGTTGCTCCGCTGCACATGCTGGCTCCCACTCCCCATCACGACGCCCTTCTGTCAAACGCCGCTCGCATGGGACCTCTCCCGCGCCACAAACTGGGAACCACCATTGCGGCTGGTTGAAGGCCGGCTAACGACAGTCGAGCCCCTCGCCTACGACAAGCGCCTCTCACCTGCGTCGACTACCCAATGACTGATCACGGGCACCACCCTCTGCAGTTCCAACGACAGCTCGCCCTCCTCGCCTCCCTCCATCTGTCATCCCGGACATCCCCATCCTCACACTGCCTCACGACTGCCCGTTGTCGGCCTCCAGAGCGACAAGCTCTCGCACCCCGTCGTCTGCCAACACCAGCGAATCCGCAATCGCGTCACCACAGCCATCGGAAGCTCCCGTACCTCCCCTGTCATCGCGCCAAGAGCTGGAACTCCCACGCTTCCACGAGCATCCGCTGCTCCGGCCACGAAGACACCGCCTCCTTCGCACGAGCCTTCTCCCGAAGCCCTCCTCTTCCCTCTCGCTGCCGACAGATCTCGGCCAACACCCAACGCCACTGGGGCAGAAACGGCGTGCGTGCCCTGGCCCTCCGGGCCTTTGACGGCTCACGCCCACCGCCCCTGCCCCAGTTCCGGCTCAACTCCCGTAACTCTCCTGACAGCTGCGTGCTCTTCAGCCCCTTTTCCCACAGCCCCCAATGTCTACGCCGTCACCTGCTTCAGACGATCCTCAAGGGCCGCACTTTCCCTCAAGTCCGAACAGGCAACGGCGCCGCCAGCGCCGATGTCATTCGCTCCGAAGCCATACTCAAATCACATCGGCGCTGTCATCCCCGTTGCTCTCCCCACGACGCAACTCCCTCTACTGCTCCATCCACCAACCTTGCCTCCCACTTCCATCGCTCCGAATCCTCCAAAGACAGCGGCCTCAAGCTCCTCACCTACTGCTCGTCCGTGCTCCACGCACCACAACCACGGCGAAGACACTGCTCTCGAGCTCCTCTCTCGTCGGTGGCCCCAACCTCTCCCCCCTTCTCCGTTCCCTCTCGCACGAGCCCAACCTCCCCGCCGCGCCACGCCCATCTCCTGGCCAACGCAACCTCGGTCCCCCCGGCCAACTACTCGAGTCAGGGACACTGACGTCCCTCTTCCGCCGCAACCGCGAACCTCAGGCCCCAAAGCCAACAATCTCGACCACTTCCGCTCGCCGTGGTCCGCACCATCACGGCACTTGCCTCAACCTCCAAAGGCCCACCTCCTCCACCTACCCCCTGGCATCGTCACGACCGGCGCCCCACACCCACTACCGCACCAGCCTCAAGACGCTCCCATGCAAGACAACCCACTTGCACCAGACTCCAACTTCAGCCAAAATCACCCATAAACACCACACCTTACGGGGTCGAACAAGGCGCTTGACCCGACGTAACCGTGTAACCCCATAGCATCACACAACTTCTAGCCCGCCAGCGTGCACGCGTGACGCACCGATGACGCACGCCACTTCACGCTCCGACATCCCTTTCGTTCCTGGCTCGCCTCCGCTCCCGACCCCGTGCGGCGGCTCTCTCGACTCGATACTCCGGGGCGACGCGGGGCCTGCGGCGCCATCCAAGGTATCAAGGGATCAAGTATCAAGGAATCACAGACCTGAGAGGGCGCAGCCCCAGGAGGTTGAGGCGGTAGCCGGGGGTGTGCCTGTTGCGGCGCGCCGACCGGCAGTTCTTCGCGTCGCTGCCCCAGGAGCCGCCGCGTAAGACGCGGTCGGAGCCCGAAGCAGCCCCAACCGGATCAACGTCAGCAGCCCCTGCAAGCGCATCCACCCTGTCCTGGTAGTAGTCGCTCTTGTACCAATCCCACGCCCACTCCCACACGTTCCCCGACATGTCGAACAGGCCCCAGTCGTTGGCATCCTTCTCTCCAACCACGTGCGTCTTGTTCGACGAGTTCCCGCAATACCACGCTATCTCCTTCAGATTCGGATCCAACTCACACGAGGACGGGGTCACCG
>CAZQPP010000551.1:0-5566 GCA_964594295.1 uncultured Myxococcales bacterium
CTTGATCTTGTCCTCCGACACGATGAGGTAGCTCCCCGCGTCCAGCACCTGGGGCTTCGGGATCTCGGGAGGAGCCGCGGGCTCCACCTTGCCGTCCTTGCCCTCGGCTTTCTTCGCACCGTCCGAGTCGGCCTTGGCGGGCTTGGGCTTCTCCGGCGCAGACACGGGAGGGACCTGCGCGGGTCCCGCCGGCGCGGCGAGGAGGAGGGACAAGAAGATGGTCGTCGCAGGGAAGCTCATGTCGAGATGATGGAACAAGCGAGGCGCCCCGGCAATTCCACCCACGTTCCTGCGCCTCACGGCGCCGGATCTAGCGATTAGCGATTAGCTGTTAGCATCCGCCTCATGTCCAGCTCCTTCAGGGCTCTCCTCTTCGTCAGCATGTCCCTCGCGCTCGGCTTCGGCTTCTTGCACCTCGTGCTGCCGGACACCGAGCTGCCCTTCGAGCGCCTGCACGTCTTCTTGTTCAACCTGTGCAGCGCCGGCGCCATCCTCATCGGCTGGTCGGTGCCGGAGGGCTGGCGCCGGGGCCGCTGGGAGGCCGCGTGGTTCGTTACGGCCCTCGCCTACGCCCTGTCCGCCTTCTTCGAGCAGTACGACCTGACCCTCGCCCTGTCCGTGCCCCTCTTCGCGCAGGTGGAGTGGGTGCGGGTGCGGCGCTTCAGCTGGTTCCCGAAGGTCTTCTTCTCGAGGACCGCGCCCTTGAGGGAGAAGTTCCACCACGCCTCGCTGCTCTGCCTGTCGACCGGCGTCGTCATCGCCTCGCTGGTCATCTTGAACGAGCAGAAGCTGGCGCTGGTCTCGTCTCCCAAGCTCACCCTGGATGTCTTCTTCCTGGGCTACTCCTTCCCGATCTCGCTCATCACCATGTCGATGATGGTCTCCTACATGCCGCGCCCCAAGCGGCTCTTCGAGGTCTTCGTCGACCAGACGATCTTCTGGGCGGTCAACCTCGGCGTCATCATCTTCTTCGTCTTCATCATCCTGGAGAACGCCTGGGCCGAGCTCTTCTCGTCGCTGACCCTCTACGCGGCGGTGTTCATGCTCTTCTGGCAGTTCATGCGCCGCGCGGCGCCGGTGCGGCAGGCGTCGGTGCTGCTCTCCGGCATGATCTTCCTGCTGTGGACCGGCCTGACCGGCGTATTCTACATCGTGCAGTACTGGTGGCCCTCGCTGGCCCCCTGGGGAGAGCTGGCCCTGGCCTCCCACGCGACGGTCGCCCTCTACGGCTGGAACCTGTCCGGGCTCATCGTCATCTTGCGCTTCGACGACTTCGCCGGCGTGCTCGGCACCTGGCGGGTGCTGGCGCTGCACTGGGTCGTCGTCTTCCTGCTCGCCCCCCTCGGCAAGGTGCACCTCGCCGCCGCGGCCCTCGCGCTGCCAGGCTACGTGCTCCTGCTGTGGCTGGTGTTCTTCTCGAAGCCGAGCGTCTCACAGGAGGCCGGATGAGCAGCTCCACCTTCCTCGCCGAGTCCTTCTTCTCGGTCCCCCGCGAGGAGCTCTTCGCCTTCCACGAGCGAGAGGACGCCTTCCGCCTCCTCACCCCCGAGTGGGCCGGGGTGGAGGTGATCTCGACGGTCTCCACGTTGAAGCCCTCAGACGAGATCGCCGCTTTCCGCACCGGGCTCGGGCCGGTGAAGTTCACCTTCCGGATGGCCCACACCGGATACGAGAAGGACCGCCTCTTCGTGGACGAGCAGAGGAGCGGGCTCTTCTCCTCGTGGCGCCACGAGCACCGCTTCAGCGAGGCGGGCTGGGAGCGGGATCCGGGCTCCCTGCTCAGCGACCGCATTCACTACGCCCACCCGCTGCTCCCCTTCATGAACCTCTTCGTGCGCCCGCGCCTCGGCAAGCTCTTCGCGGAGCGGCACAAGGTCACCGCCGAGCACCTGCGCGCAGACGCGCCGGCGCCCGAGACCGCCCGCACCGTTGTGCTCACCGGCGCGACCGGCCTCATCGGCGGGAGGGTGGCCGAGCTGCTCGTCGCCAAAGGCGTGAAGGTGGTGGCCTTCGTGCGCGACCCGACCCGCGCCCAACGCCGTCTCGGCGACGGGGTGACCTGCGTGCGCTGGGACTTCCACAACCCCGGCGAGGGTGACTGGCGCGCCCACCTCGCCCGCGCGGACGCGGTCGTCCACCTCGCCGGTACCCCCTTGTTCGCGAAGCGCTGGTCAGCCTCCTTCAAGAAGGAGATGCTCGAGAGCCGCACCGGGAGCACCCGCCTGCTGGTCTCCACCCTGCGCGAGCTCGACCACCGCCCGGAGGCCTTCGTGACCGCCTCTGCCGTGGGGCTCTACGGCACGAACCCGGCTGTCGACGCGGACGAAGACGCGCCCGCCGCGGACGACCTGCTCGCGCGCATCTGCAGGGACTGGGAGAGGGAAGCCCGAGCGCCCGAGGAGGAAGGCGTGCGCACGGCTCAGATCCGAATCGGCGTCGTGCTGAGCCCCAAGAGCGGCGCGCTCAAGGAGATGCTCCCGCTCTTCCGGACGGGCTTCGGCGCGGTGCTCGGAGAGCGGCGGCCGTGGATCAACTGGATCCACCTCGAGGACTGCGCTCGAATCATCGTGATGGCGACCGAGCACCCCGACTGCTCCGGCCCCGTGAACGCGGTGGCCCCGAACCCGGTGCACAACGCCGACCTCGCCGCCACCCTGGCGCGGGTGCTGCGGCGCCCGGCGCTCATGCGCCTGCCGGTTCCGCTGCTCAAGCTCGCCATCGGAGAGGCCGGAGAGTACGCCTCGGGCGGCGCCCGCGCCCTCTCGGGGCGGGTGGAGGGGCTGGGCTACCGCTTCTTCTTCTCGGAGCTCGAGCCGGCGCTGCGGAACCTCCTCGGGAGGCCCTGACTACTCCACGAGCCAGTCGCCCATCACGAGGCAGTCCGCTCCCATGCGGCGGAAGCAGTCGAGGGCGTCTTCGGGCTCGAGCACGATCGGCTCGTTCTTGTCGTTGAAGGAGGTGTTGATCACCATCGGCACGCCCGTCAGGCGGCGAAACTCCTCGATGAGGTCGTAGTAGAGCTCGTCTGAGTCCCGGCCGACCGTCTGGAGCCGGCAGGTCCCGTTCACGTGCAGGGCGGATGGGATCTCGGCGCGCTTCTCCGCCTTGACCGGGTAGGCGAACAACATGAAGGGGCTCGGACGGGCCCTCACGAAGTAGTCGCCCACGTGCTCGGCGAGCACGCTGGCGCCGTAGGGGCGGAAGGGCTCCCGGTGCTTCACGCGGGCGTTCAGGCGGTCTTTCATTCCCGGGTCCCGCGGGTCGGCGAGGATGCTCCGGTGCCCGAGAGCTCTCGGGCCGAACTCCATGCGCCCCTGGTACCAGCAGACTATCTTGCCGTCTGCGATGCGGCTCGCCGTGCGCGCGAGCAGCTCCGGCCTGGGGAGCTGCTCGGCCTCCACGTCGGAGGAGGCCAGGACCCTCCGGATGCGGCTCGCCGAGCACTCGGGGCCGAGGAAGGCGTGGCGCATGGCCTCGGGGCGACCCTCGCCGAGGATGCACGAGGCCGCGAAGCAAGCGGCCCCGAGGGCGGCGCCGCTGTCCCCCGCCGCGGGCTGCACGAAGATGTCCTCGAAGGGGCTCTCGGCGAGGAGGCGGTCGTTGGCGACGCAGTTCAGCCCAACGCCCCCCGCGATGCAGAGCTCCTTGAGCCCGGTCTCCGCGTGCACGTGGCGGGCCGCGGCGAGGAGGGCCTCCTCCAGCAGGCGCTGCAGGCTGGCCGCCATGTCCTTGTGGCGCTGCGTGATCTCCTCGCCGGCCTGCCTCGCTGGGCCGAAGCGCCTCACGAACTTCCGGCTGTACATGGTCCGGCCGCGGAAGAAGCCGAAGTAGCTCGGATCGATCCTGAAGCTGCCGTCCGCCCCGATGCGCACTGTGCGGCGCAGCTCCTCGAGATAGGAGGGCTCGCCATAGTCACCGAGGGCCATCACCTTGCCCTCTCCCCTGTTGGCCGCGAAGCCGAGCCACGTGGTGATGGCGCTGTACACGAGGCCGAGCGAGTGCGGGTAGACGATCTCCTTGGCGATCTCCACGGCGCTCCCCTCGCCACGACCCCACGTGGTAGTCGAGTGCTCACCGACGCCGTCGACGGTGAGGATGGCGGCTCGCTCGAAGGGCGAGACCAGGAAGGCGCTCGCGGCGTGGGCGAGGTGGTGCCGGACGAAGAGGCAGGGTCCGCCGTAGGCGAGGTCCTTCTCCAGGATGATGGGCACCACCAGGCGCTCGCTCAGCCACTGGGGCATGGTGCGCATGAAGTGCCCGAAGGAGAACGGGAAGGAGCGGAGGTGATCTATGAGCACCCGGCCGAGCTTCAAGAATGGCTTCTCGTAGAAGGCCACGTGGTCGACGTCCGAGATGGTCAGGCCGGCGGCCTGGAGGCAGGCGTTGACGGCCAGGCGCGGGAAGACCGCGCTGCCCTTCTCGCGGTTGAAGCGCTCCTCCTGGGCGGCGGCGAGGACCTCGCCGTCTCGGAGGAGGCAGGCCGCCGAGTCGTGGTAGAAGCAGGAGATCCCCAGACAGACCGACACGCGCCTACACGCCCGAGTAGATGAAGGTCACGACCGTCGCGGGGCCGACGTAGAAGGCGATGAGGGCCAGCAGGAGCAGCAGCACCAGGAGCGGCGCCAGCACGTAGAGCTTGTGGCGCCGCACGAGGTAGAGCGCCTCTTTGAGCAGCATCCAGAGCTTCATCTGACGCCCTCTCCCTTCAAGACTGCCTCAACGCCTCATCCATGTCCGGGCTGTGTCCGCGCTGGTCGACATCGAGCCAGCAGGGCTCTCGCCGCTTGCCGAACGAAAACACCTTGCCCGGAGAGAATAGCGCGGCAATCACGAAGGTCACAGGGAGCCCGACGAAGTACACGAAGGTGAGGCCCACCGTGAGCAGGACCGCCGTGACCACGCGCACGATGGCCCGCGTCACCTTCTCCAGTCTACTCCGAAAACCCATGGCTTCAGCTCTTCGGCTTGGCGCGCACCAGAGGCGGGCCGTCAGGCTGGGGCTCGAAGACGAGGTCGAGGGGCTCGGCGATCCTGGTGAGCAGCTCGGCGTCGATGTCGACGTCGAGCTGCTCGAGGGCCTCGTCGCGGGTGAGCAGGCCCTGCCGGATGAGCTTGCTCATCTCCACGTGGTAGTGGCTGTAGCCGTAGTGCTTCATCGAGCTGTGGACCGAGACGAAGTTCAGGGCGCAGTTGGTCGAGCGCGCGGGGTAGCTGAAGGGGGTCTCCTCCCAGCCGACCCGCTCGCGGATCATGGCGACGTACTCCTCGGTCTCGTAGGGCAGGAACCAGTGCGGGGAGAGCACGATGGTCTTGAAGCGCTTGCGGGCCCGCTTCAGGACCTCCTCCATGCTCCGCGGGAAGTCCCCGTAGACCGGGTCGCCCTTGAGGCTCTCCAGGAAGCTGACGGTGGCCTCGCCCATGCGCCTGAACTCGGGGTCGTCGATGTTGCAGGCGCACTTGGACATCATGCCTTCGTCGCGTGACTGGCCCTTGGTCCACCCCGCGATGATGACGGGGATCCGGAAGCGAGCCGCGATCTTGAAGGTGAGGTCCATGTACCAGATGG
>CAZQPP010000552.1:0-5558 GCA_964594295.1 uncultured Myxococcales bacterium
ATGGCTAATCGCTTGTTTTAGGACTAGCGGAGACCAGCGTCCAGCTTCGTCGGCTCGTCGGCCAGGAAGCGCTCGAGGTCGGCCCGCGCCTTTGCTTCGAGGGGGTGTCCGTGCTTGCGGTAGCAGGCGTGGCGCGACGCGAGGGAGCTCAGCTCCCAGGGCGGGTTGGGCTCGAGGGGCACCAGGGCCTCGACGCAGAGGGCGTCGAAGTCCAGCCTCGAGGCGAGGTTGTAGCGGGTCTGCACCCGCCGGGCGTCGAGCACGTGCACGCAGAAGGGTTCCCCGAGGGCGTCGTAGATGCGGCGGCCGCGCTCCGGCGACGAGAGCGCGAGCGTGGCGGCCAGGTTCAGGGCGCGCTCCATCATCGCGGTGTGAGCCCACGGATGTGAGCGGTAGCCGTCCAGAGCCACGATCATGGCGGTGGTGGCTCCTTCGAGGTCGCCGTGGGCGTGGAGCAGGCGCGCGCGGGCGGCCGCTGCCATCACCGGCTGGGTCTCGGCCAGTATGGCGATGATCGCTCCCGCTCGCGCGTCACCGGCGTGGGCGAAGGACTCGGCGACCAGGGCGAGATCCGCGGGCACCTCGGGCGCGCCCGGCTGCGACGACCAGGCGACGTGGGTCTCGGCCAGCTTGCCGGCGCTCCAGGCCCGCCGCGCCTCCATGCGCGCCCTCAAGGCCGGGTCCCTGGAGCGTGTGGGCATGAGACGCTCCCCGTCCCAGAGGGCGCGGGCCGCGTAGCGCTCCTCGAGGCGGCCGGGGCTCAGCGCGCCTCCCTCGAGGGGGGGCGTGCCTTCGCCTCGCCGCAGCGCGAGCTGCTTGAGCTGGACCGGGTCGAAGAGGCCCTTTCGCCCGACGCTCCGGGCGAAGCCGAACTCCACGAGGGGCAGGTCGTCGGTGTTGATGCGCTCTCCCTCGGCCTCGCGGATGGCGTGGGCGAAGGCGCTGTCGGCGTAGAAGTTGGCGTAGAAGCCTTCGACGCCGGTCACGCCCCACGCGGAGGCCATGGCGCGTCGCCAGGGCTCGCCCGCGAGCACCTGCTGCATGCGCGCCGCGTCGTGCTCGATCGGCCGGCGGCTGGCCAGCAGCAGCAGGTCGCTCTCGTGCCGGAGCTGCCAGGTCTCGACGTAGGGGAAGACCGTCGCGAGGGTGGCGAAGACCGTGCGCACCGTCTGGGCGTCGACCTCGTAGGCCTGGAGCCACTGCATGAAGATGCCGCCCTCCTCGAGGCTCTCGGAGACCGTCTCGTAGATCTCCTTGGTGAACAGGCTGGCGATGCCGGCTCGGTAGGGGTTGGAGGGCTCGCTGAAGATCAGGTCGTAGCGGCGATCCGTGGTGAGCAGGAACTCCCGCGCGTCGCCGTAGTGCAGGTGCAGGTTGTCCTGGTCGAGGGCCGCCTCGTTGACCGGGGCGCAGAGGTGCGCGACGTGCGTGATCACCGGCTCGAGCTCCACGGCGTCGACCCGCCCCATGCCGGGCACGGCGCCGAGCCAGCCCGCGGTGCTGCCCGTGCCGAGGCCTATGACCAGTGCGCTCCGGGGGGCCGGGTGGAGCGCGGCGCCGACCATCCCGGCCATCACCTGGGTGGGGGCGTCGCTCCGGGCGTTGCCGTCGGTCTTGCCGTGGATGACGAAGGCGTAGCCGTCGGTGTCTTTCAGGGCGACGCTGCTCTCGACGCCGTCCGCCTCCCACGCGACCGCCTGGCGCTGGAAGGAGAAGGCCCTCCGCATCTCGTTGGGGTTGCTGAAGCTCACGTCGAAGCGTCCGGCGCCGATTGGGCTGTGGCGCCAGGCCGCGGTCGGGCCGACCGCGCCCGCCAGCGTCAGGGCGGCCACGGCGCACGCCACCGGCGCTACCAGTCGCCCGAGCCCGATCCCCTGCCGCAGCCCGAGGGCCGTAGACACCAGCGCCAGCGCCCCGAGGAGCGCGCCGAAGGAGCGCCACGCGTCCACCGCGCCCAGCCACGGCAGCACCACGAAGCCCACGGCGAGGGAGCCCACGATGGAGCCGACCGTGTTCCAGGCATAGGTCATCCCCACCTGCCGGCCGAGGTCCTTGCGGCCCTCGCCGAGGAGCGCCACCAGCATCGGGAACTGGTAGCCCGCCACGACCGCGCCCGGCAGGATGACTATCACGGCCACGATGCTCCAGGCCCCGACGAGCGCGCCGAAGCCGGCCGCACCCATGGGCCGCAGCACCGCGGCGAGCAGGGCGAGGTGGTCCCCGAGGGCGAAGGGCACAAGGAAGCACGCGGCCTCGAGGGCGCAGGTCCCCGCGAAGGCAGCGAGGCTGACGCGCCGATCGCGGGCGCCGAGGCCGTAGACGAAGCCCCCGGCGCCGATGCCGAGGAGGGCCACCGCCAGGATGAGGCCGAAGGTATAGGACGAGCCGCCGAGGATGGGCGCCAGCATGCGGTACCAGACCAGCTCCATGCCGAGGAAGGCGAAGCCGACCAGGCCCGCCGCGGCGTAGACGAAGGGGGGCGGCGCGGCGGCCGCGGAGCGGTGCCGGGGCGCCTCGGGTGCGGCGGCAGCCGGCTCTGGGTCCTCGTCGAGCCCGCGCGACAGCCGGCGCGCGGTCATGGCCACGAGGGCGTTCAGCAGCGCAGCGATCCACAGGGTCTTACGCGCGCCGAAGATCTCGAGCGAGGCGAAGCTCGCCCAGACGGCGCCGGTGACCGCGCCGAGGGTGTTGACGGCGTAGAGCACGCCGAGGTCCCGGCGGCCGGTGTCGGTCGCCCGCTCCACCGCGCGGGCCGCCGCGGGCAGGGTGCCGCCCATCAGGAAGGTCGGCACGCCGAGCACGACGGTGCTGAGGAGGAGGCGGGCCGCGGTGCCGCCGGCCATGCCCAGGGTAGCCGTGCCCCCGGTCGCCACGTAGAGCGCGTGGGCCACGCCGATGAGCAGCGGGCTCAGCGCCGCGGTGGCGGCGATTCCAAGCTCGAGGTGCGCGTACATCCGCAAGGGGTTGCGCACCCTGTCGGCTCGCTTGCCGAGCACCAGGGCGCCGAAGCCGAGGCCGCCCATGAAGATGGCCAGCACCGCCGCGGAGGCCGTGGTCGACGCGCCGAAGACCAGCCGGAGGGAGCGCAGCCAGACGATCTGGTAGACCAGCGCGGCGAAGCCGGAGCCCGCGAGCAGCAGGCTCACCGGCACGACGGAGATCCTCTTCATGGAGGTGGGCTACCACGGGCGCCGTGGCGGGCCAAGGAATGGCGGTTGCCAGGATCCACCGGCCGATGGCCGGCGGATCGCGGGTTGCCCGCGTGACCTCGTTCTGCTGGAGTCCTCGCATGCGCGCGCTGTGGCGAGAGCTTCGTGGGATGAGCGTTGGGGTCCTCGTGATCACCGCTCTGTCGCTGATCCCCGCGCCGGCCCGCGCCGGAAACCTCGACTCCTTCTTCCTCGGCAACGAGGCGGCGCTCACCGGCGGGGCTGTGGTGGCGCTGACCAGGGACGCGGGCTCGGTCTGGTACAACCCGGCCGGGCTCGGCGGCCTGTCGAGGAGCTCCATCGACCTGAGCGCCAGCGCCTACGTGCTCCGAATACAGCGCCTGCCGGGTGCTCTGGAGACGAAGCTCACCTCGGGGAGCCACGAGGAGGACCTCGGGAGCACCGAGATGCTGAGCGTGCCGAGCGCCGTGGTGGCGACCCGGCGGCTCTCTGATGACCTCACCTTCGCCCTCGGCATCTTCTCGCCGGTCCAGGACCTCTTCACGACCAGCACGATGCTGCGCACGGAGGACAGCGTCGCCGGAGAGGGCGGGTCGTTGGACTTCGACTACAGCCAGCGCATCCAGCTCTCCGCCCAGGCCGCGCGCTACTGCGTCGGGCCTGCTGTCGGGTGGCAGGTGAGCCCGCGCCTCCGCCTCGGCCTGAGCGTCTTCGCGGTCTACGACACGACCGAGGTGTCCACGAGCTTCTGGGTCGACCTCGACGTGCCGCAGACCGAGCCCCCGAGCCGCGCCGTCGTGCTCTTCTTCGACGAGCTCAGCACTGTCGCGGTCGGCATGCAGGCCGTGCTCGGCCTCCAGTGGAATGTCACGGGCCCCTGGCACGGGGGGGTGACCCTGCGGAGCCCGATCCTTCGCCTCTACTCGGACGCCGACTTCGCCGCCACGGAGGTGGAGGCGGGCACGGCGCCGGACACGGATCCCGTCGTGCGCCTCGACTTCGTAGACCGCCTGCCCGACACCGAACCCATCAGGCAGGTCGCGCCTCCGCGCTTGCACGTCGGCGTCGGGCGCGTCACCGGTGGGAGCGCGATCGCCGTCGAGGGGGACCTCCGCCCTGCCTTCGAGGACTCGAGCCTCGGCATCGACCACCGCCCCGTGTGGAACGTGAGGGTGGGCGGCCGCTTTCGAACCGGGGAGAAGCTCTGGCTCGGCGGCGGCCTCTTCACCGACAGGAGCCCGGAGCGAGAGCCGACTGACTTCGGCGACCTCCAGGTTGACCACTACGGGGCCACCCTCGGCGCCGAGCTTCGCTCCCACTTCAGCCTCGCCAGAGGCCAACCCAGCGGCAGCATCCTGCTCACGACCACGGTCGCCTTCCGCTACTCCCTCGGAGTCGGCACCGCCGGCGGCCTGCGCTTCGCGCCTTTCGGGGAGGAGCAGCGGGTGACCGAGGTGGACGTCTTCTTCCACGAGATGTCGCTGCACCTCGGCAGCGGCATGTACTTCTGAGTCCAAGGGAGCCCGCAGCCGCCCAACGGCTGCGGGCTCCCGCCCCTTGCCCCTGCCCCGCCTGCTGGACAAACGCCCGACGCCTTAGCACGATGCCGGCTCGCCCGCCGGCCCCAGGCTGCGGTCTTTGCCGCATCAGACAACGAGGAACACAAGATGAAGCTCCGCAATCTGCGACCCGCGCTCATCCTGCTTCCCCTGCTGCTGGCCGTCTCGGTGGGTGCCTGCGACACCGAAGGCGGAGAGGGCGAAGGCGGTAGCTGCATCGCCGTGCCGATGTGCAAGGCAGGGGAGACCGAGGTGGAGAACGAGTCCGCCTGCCTCCAGGACGACGCCGTCTGCTACGAGGAGACCAAGTGCGGCAAGTCGATCTGGTGCACGGGCCCGGCGGGGGAGGCCTGCACGGCGGCGCCCGAGTGCAAGCCCGGCGAGACGAAGGTGGACAAGCAGTCGGACTGCCTGCAGGACGACGCGGTCTGCTACGACGTCAGCGTTTGCGGCCAGACGATCTGGTGCACCGCTCCGGCGGACTCCTGCACCGAGGAGCCGAAGTGCAAGGAGGGTGAGACCGAGGTGGACGGGGAGACCAGCTGCCTGCAGGACGACGCGGTCTGCTACGAGGTCACCAAGTGCGACAAGACCATCTGGTGCACGGGTCCGGCAGGGGAGTGCGCGCAGGACCCGAAGTGCAAGGATGGCGAGACCGAGGTGGCCGACCAGTCGGGCTGCCTGCAGGACGACGCCGTCTGCTACAAGGTCGTCGGCTGCGAGAAGACGATCTGGTGCACGGGACCTGCCGAGGAGTGCACCGAGGAGCCGACCTGCAAGGATGGCGAGACCGAGGTGGCCGACCAGTCGGGCTGCCTGCAGGACGACG
>CAZQPP010000553.1:0-5542 GCA_964594295.1 uncultured Myxococcales bacterium
GATCTACACGACCTCGGACTGTAGCGGCTCCCCGGTCGCGACCACGTCGGCCGACGCCAACGGCGACTACAGCCAGCAGATGAGCGTCACGGCGAACAGCACCTCCACCTGGTACGCCGCCACGACCGACGCAGCGGGCAACACCTCGAGCTGCTCGAGCGGGTTGAGCTTCGAGTCCCGGAGCTGCGACCAGACACCGCCGGGCTACAACATGGTCTGGGTCGGGGACACAAGCACGGCCTGGAACACCGCCACCAACTGGAGCCCAGAGATGGTGCCCACCCCCGCTGACAACGTCTTCATCTGTGGGGACGCCGTGTACCAGCCCGTCCTCTCGACCAACGTCGAGGTGAACGACCTCTGGATCCAGGGCGGCACGCTGAGCTCCAACGCGAAGACCATCACCATCAACGGCAACATGACCGGCAGCTCGATCACCGGAACCGGCTCGCTCTACCTCGCAGGTGACGGAAACCTGAGCGGGTGTGGGCTGCCCAACGTCTACATCGACAGCGACGTCACGCTCACGGGCCGCACCACGACCACCGGGGACCTGAACATCGACTACGACCGGCGGCTCATCGTCGGGAGCCAGACCATCGAGGTCGGCGGGGATCTATGGGTCAGGATCTCCGACTACTCGGGGGACGGCCTCATCATGACGACGGCCGGGGGCGAGGTGATAGTCAGCGGGGACGCGGCCTTCACGAGCAAAGGCTACAACCACAGCGCCACCTCGCTCGGCAACTTCACCGCCGGCACGATCCGCATCCGTGGGGACTTCCAGCAGACCCGGGAGAGCAGCGGGGCGGGCCGCGCCTTCATCTCGACAGGGACCAAGGTCATCGCCGACGGCAGCGGGGCGCAGCAGGTCTACTTCGCCGACCCCAGCCCGACCGGCTGCCGTTTCAGGGCATTCGAGACATCCAACGCCGCCGTCGTCACCGTCAGCGGCCGCCTGATCACGGACGGCGACGTCACCGTCGCGAGCGGCACATCAGTGGTCGTGACCCAGGACGGGGACCTCAACGCGAACCTGACGATCACCGGCGGCACCTTCAGGACCACGACCGCCAGCGACATCGCCGGCGACGCGTCCGTGAGCTCGGCGGGCTCGCTGACCTTCCTCGGCGACTCCACGATCCACGGCAGCCTTGGCGTGACCGGCGGCTCCACCTTCGACTGCGACGGGTGCACCTACAACGGCGCCGTGACGGTCAGCGGCTCCTCGACCATGACGGGCGACGACGGCTACTTCGCGGACAGCCTGCCCAGCATCAGCAGCTAGACCTACACGCTCACCGACACTCACGTCAGCAAGACCGGCTCGTCGATCATCATGTCCGGGGATGTCACCCTTCCCAGCACCACGCGCCTGGTCGTCGACACCGACAACCGCCTCCTGCTCGGCGGCCACCGCCTCGAGGTCGGAGGTGATCTCTACGTTCGAGTCTCCGACTACTCGGCCGACGGCATCCGCCTCCTCGACCCCAACGACGTGCTCGTGGTCGAGGGCGACGCGACCTTCACGAGCAGGGGCTACAACCACAGCGCCACCTCCGAGGGGAACTTCATCGCGGGCACGGCCTATTTCCGCGGCGACTTCAGCCAGACCCGCGAGAGCAGCGGCGCCGAGAAGAGCTTCGTCTCGACCGGCACCAAGGTGGTCTTCGACGGCAGCGCCGCCCAGACCGTCTACTTCTCCCACCCGTCGACGGGCGGCTCGCGATTCGCCGAGCTCGAGCTTCGAAACACCGCGGGCATAAGCACGAACACCCTCGTTGCCGACGATCCCGTGCTCGTGTCGACCGGCGCGTCGGTCACGACCACCGGCAGCGTCACCTTCGGCGACACCTTCACCGTCGACGGCGGCACCATGGTGGTCACCGCCACGCCCACCATCACCGGGAAGGTCACCGTGAGCAACGCCGGCTCGCTCACCTTCAACGGCGAGCCCGACTTCAACGACGACGTCGACGTGCTCGGCGCCTCGACCCTGTCATTCGGCAACTCGGCTGACTTCGCGGGCCTCGTCCAGGTCCAGGGCGGCTCCACCCTGACCGGGAACGAGGGTTACTTCGAGTCGCGCCTGCCCGAGATCGACTCCTCGACCTACACGGTCACGAGCACGCGCCCCGAGGGCACCCTGATCATGCCGGTGAGCATCACTCTGCCGACGACGACGACCCTGGAGATCCACAGGCAGAGGAGCCTCACCCTGAACGGCAAGACCCTGACCCTGAACGGCCCGCTCTGGATCGAGATCTCCGACACGGCCAGCGACGGCTTGCTGATGAACAACGCCAACGACTTGCTCTACCTGAACGGCGACGCCACTTTCTCCTCGGGCGGCTACAACCACAGCGCCACCACCGAGGGCAGCTTCACCAACGGCACCATCTACTCCCGCGGCGACTTCACCCAGGCCCGCCCGAGCAACGCCGCCGCGAAGAGCTTCGTGTCCACCGGCACCAAGGTCATCTTCGACGGCAGCTCCGCCCAGTCGATCCAGTTCTCGAGCCCGAGCACCACGGCCTCGCGCTTCGACGAGGTCGACTTCACGAACACCGCGGGCTTCAGCACGAGCGGCCTGGTCATGGACGGCGCCGTGCTCGTCGACAGCTCGGTCTCGGTGTCGGTGGGCGGCCCCCTCACCCTCGGCGACACCCTCGACGTCGACGGCGGCACGCTCTCGGTGACCGGTACGACCACCATCGACGGGGAGATCACGGTCGACAACGCGGGCACCCTCACCCTCGGCGTCACCAACACCTTCCCGAGCGACGTCGACGTCGTCAACGCCTCCACCATGACCTACAGCGGCTCGGCCACCTTCAACGGCCTGGTCGAGATCCAGGGCGGCTCCAGCCTGACCGGCACCGAGGGGCACTTCACCACGCGCCTGCCCGAGATCTCCTCGGCCACATACGACGTCACGACCACCTTCCCCGAGGGGAACCTGGTGCTGCCGCACGACATCACCCTGCCCTCGACGACCACCCTGTACATCAACCGACAGGACAGCGTGCGCCTGAACGGCAAGACCCTGACCCTGAACGGGCCGCTCTACGTCGAGCTCTCAGACACCTCCGGCGACGGCCTGATCATGACCAACGCGGCGGACGTGCTCTACCTGAACGATGACGTCACCTGGAGCTCGGGGGGCCTCAACCACAGCGCCACCTCCGAGGGCAACTTCAGCCACGGCACCATCTACTCCCGCGCCGACTTCACCCAGGCCCGCCCGAGCGGCGCCGCGCCCAAGAGCTTCGTCTCGACGGGCACGAAGGTGGTCTTCGACGGCAGCAGCCAGCAGTCGGTCCAGTTCTCGAGCGCTACCACCGAAGCGTCGCGCTTCGACGAGGTCGACTTCCTGAACACCGCTGACTTCACGACGAGCGCGCTGGTCGCCGACGGCGCGGTCACGGTCCCGAGCGGCGTCACCGTGACGGTCGGGGGCGGCCTCACGCTCGGCGACAGCCTGAGCGTCAGCGGCGGCGCGATCTCGGTGAGCGGCACCTTCACGACCTCGGGCACCATCTCGCTCACAAACGCGGCGACCCTTACCCTCGGGGTCACCAACGCCTTCCCCGAAGCCGTCGACGTCCTGAGCGGCTCCGCCATGAGCTACAGCGGCTCGGCCACCTTCGAAGACCTCGTCAGGGTCGAAGGCAGCTCGAGCCTGTCGGGCACGGAGGGCCACTTCACGACGCGCCTGCCCGAGATCGCGTCTTCGACCTACAACGTCACGACGACCTTCCCCGAGGGCAACCTCTCGCTGCCGAATGACATCACCCTGCCCTCGACGACGACCCTCAACGTCAACCGGCAGGACAGCCTGCGCCTGAACGGTCACACGCTGACGCTCAACGGGTCGCTCTACGTCGAGCTCTCGGACACCTCGGGCGACGGCCTGATCATGACCAACTCCGCGGACCTGCTCTACCTGAACGACGACGTCACCTGGAGCTCGGGGGGCTACAACCACAGCGCCACGTCCGAGGGCAACTTCACCCAGGGCACGATCTACGTCCGCGCCGACTTCGACCAGGACCGTCCGAGCGGCGCCGCGGCGAAGTCGTTCGTCTCGACGGGCACCAAGGTGATCTTCGACGGGAGCACGGCGCAATCGGCCAACTTCAGCAGCTCGACCTCCTCCGCGTCGCGCCTCGACGACTTCGACGTGAGCAATGCCACCGGGCTGAGCTTCACGAGCGCGGTCTACGCGAGCGGCGACCTCGACCTCATCGGCAAGCTGACGACCAGCACCGGGGCGTTCACCCTGGCGGGTACCATGACGCTCCGCAGCACCGGCCACCTGGTCAACGGCGGCAACATCAGCGTGGGCGGCTGCGTCAAGGAGTCGGGCCACACCATCACCGGCACGGACCCGTGTCCGTAACCAAGGCTTGGAAAATGTTGGATGCGAACAACACCTCATCGGTGAGGAGCGCGCTCTGCCCGCTGCTCGTTGCAGTCTTCCTCTGCTGTGCGGTGCTCGCTTGCGGCACGGGGAGCGACGCCTCGAGCTCGGGCGGCGCGGAGGCCGGCGTGGATGTCCGGCAGCCCCCCTACGCCGGTCTGGACGACGGGCAGCCGCTGCCCAACCGGGACATCGTGCTCTTCCCGGACTCGCACGCGGCTGACGCGGACGAGGGGCCGGTCGGCCCGGACGCCCTCGACGGGGCCGGCTCGGCGGACGTCACCGGTCCCCCCTGCACCTCGGACCGTGACTGCCCCAGCAAGGCCTGCGTGCCCCTGCCCGACGGCAACGTGTGCGCGGAGCCCTGCGCGGCGGACGCGCCCTGTCCGGAGGGGTGGAGCTGCGAGCACCTCGCCGGCCTCGCCGCCGAGGAGATGGTCTGCCTGCCGGAGACGCCCCTGCTCTGCCGCCCCTGCCGCGCGCCATCGGACTGTGCCCCGGTAGGCTCCGAGCCCTCGGGCATCTGCGTCGACTTCGGCGGGGTCGCCGGCCACTTCTGCAGCTACCTCTGCTCCGAGTCCCTCGGCTGCCCCTCCGGCTACCGCTGCGACACCAACCGCGCGCTGCCCGTGTGCATGCCCTATGCGGACAAGTGCCCGTGCACTCCCGAGAACGAAGGCCTCGACGCCCTGTGCTGGAACCCCGACCCCCAGGACGGCTGCCCCGGCGTGCGCCAATGCCGCGCGGGTGAGCTCCACCCCTGCAACGCGCCCACGCCGATGCCCGAGGTCTGCAACAACGTCGACGACGACTGCGACGGCCGCACCGACGAGGAGCTCGCGGGCGAGCGCTGCACGCTGCACAACACCTTCGGCGTCTGCGAGGGCATCACGCGGTGCAGAAACGGGGCGCTCTCCTGCGACGGGCAGGTGCCGGCCGAGGAGTCGTGCAACGGCTTGGACGACGACTGCGACGGGCAGACCGACGAGGGCTTCCCGGATGCCTGCGAGGCCGCCGACGGTGACGGCGACGGCGTGCCCGACGCCGTGGACAACTGCGAGGCCACACCAAACGCCGACCAGCTCGACACCGCCGGCGACGGACAGGGTGACGCCTGCG
>CAZQPP010000554.1:0-5518 GCA_964594295.1 uncultured Myxococcales bacterium
GACATCACCGAGGGTGTGCACGAGCTCGCCCTCGAGATCGGCATCGAGCCACGGGTCGCCATGCTCTCGTTCAGCACCTTCGGCAGCGTCCAGGCGCCGTCCTGTGACAAGATGCGAAGGGCCGCCGAGCTGGTGCGCGAGAGGCACCCGGACTGGAGCGTGGACGGGGAGATCCAGGCCGACATCGCCGTCGACCGCGAGCTCCTGAAGCGGTTCTCCTTCTCCGAGCTCCAGCGACCGGCGAACTGCCTCGTCTTCCCCTGCCTCAACTCCGCCAACATCGTGTTCCGGCTGCTGCGAAGCCTCGGTGGCCTCACGCTCATCGGTCCTCTGCTGATAGGGCTCGACGCGCCCATGCACATCCTGCAGCGGGGCTCCTCCGTGGAGGATATCGTCAACGTGGCTTCAATCGGGGTGGTTCAGGCCCAGCGGCGCAACGGCGTCGAGAGCGCGGCCGCCCCCGTTGCCTCTTCGTAGGTTCGACGGGCCATGGACTCCCATGCTCTGCACCTCGGCTCGAGCAGGAAGGAGGTGTCACCCGCCACAGGCCTCGACGGCGCCACCCTCGTCCATGTCCTCGGCATGGACTACCTCCACATTCGCTGCGAGAAGGAAGGCGATCTCTATCTCACGAAGTACGGCGCGCCCCTTGCGCGCCATCTGTATCCGGAGCAGTGGTTCGACCAGGGTTGGTTCGCTGCTCACCGGGAGAAGCTGGACGGCTCCGGCGCTGTCTACGCGTTGCCGACCAGGCCCGTCGACGGTGAGAGCCTCGGCCTCGTTGTGAAGTACAGCCGCGTCGGGGAGAGAGTGCCCATCGACACGGACCTCGTCGAGAACGTGCTCTCGTGCGAGTTCAACGGCCCCTTCGAGGAGTTCGCGCTGCTCGAGGACCTTCGCACGAGCCGGCGCGGTTCCACCTCGGGCGAGATCGAGACGCAGCTCCCTCTGGCCATCTACGTGCCTCCGGAGCGGTGGCAGCCGTCCCAGCTGCGGCGCTTCCAGTGGCGCATCGCCCACAAAGTGGCCCTCCACCCCGGCATCGCCATCGACATCATGCGTGAGTACATCATGGTGTACAGCTGGCTCTCCGGCATCGACGCGTGGGAGGCACAAAGGAGCGGTCTCCTGTCGGTCTCCGAGATGAACGCCCTGAACGAGCGTGCGCGGAGGGAGATGAGAGCGAGGGGCTTCTCCGTCCTCGACACGAAGCCCGAGCACCTGATCGTCCAGGTCGTGGGCCCCGCCGACCTGAGCCGCGATGCAGGGGCGCTCGCCTATGGAGTCGTCGACTACGAGCTGCTGTCGCGGACCTCGGAGTACCTGAAGGAACGGAAGGCCTCGAGGCGGGTCGAGTACGAGCGGCGCCGAGCGCTCGCCGCCACCGGTGAGGGCAGCCGACAAGAGACATCCCCGCCCCAGGCCGCGGGAACACGGACAGTCCGGATCATGGACGTCGACTACGTGCACGGTCGAAGCGAGAGCACCGGCGGCAAGCTCTGGGTCGTCGGTCGCGACGCCGCGCTCTTCGACTACTTCTTGCCCGAGCGCTGGCGCACGACCGACCAGATTAAGTTCGTGGACACCCACGACACCTTCTTCACTACGACCAAGGACGAGATACGACTGGTCTGGAAGGTCTCGCGGGTTGGGGAGCGGGGAGAGACAGCCGCCCTGGGCGCGGCAGGCTTTCGGCTCCTGGCCTTCGGCTTCAACAGCCCCTTCGAGGAGGTCTCCCTCGCGTGCCGCCTTCGGCGCAGCGGCATCACCACCATCGAGCCCCTGGCGGTATACCGCACCGGCACCCGCTCCAAGCTCTCGGAGTCGGTCTTCGAGCAGAAGCGATTCAAGAGCCACGCGCACATTCGGGCCTGTGACGGAGAGTCCGTCCTTGTGCCGCATCACAACTACGTCACCCTCTGGGAGCACTGGAACGGTCCCGAGGTCGCGCTCCCGCACCCGGAGGCGGAGAGGGCGGTCTTTCGTTCCCTCAACCTCGCACACGCGGTCGCTCGGAGCTACGTCGAGCCCCGGGAAGCCGACGCTCTGATGAGCTGGATGGGCGGGCGCCTCGCCGGCCTCGGTGTCGACGTGGTGCGGCTGAGCCCCACTCACCTCCTCGTCGCGCTGAACGCAGACGACACGCCGCTCCGGGACGAGGCCGGGCGACCGCGGACCTGCCTGTGCAACCTCCAGTTCCTCTCGTGGCCGAGCGAAGGAGAGATCCATGCAAGACCTTAGGCGGCTCTTCGTCGAGTGGCGCGATGACCTTGTCGAACGGGCGCTCGCCGAGCTTCGAAGCGCCCACCTCGCCCACTACGAGAAGGAGGGCTCGGACATCCTCCGGGAGCGCCTGAGCGCGCTCTGTGACCTGGCCGAGAGGTGCCTCGCCGACCACAGCGCGGAGCCCGCGATCGAGCACGCCAGGCGCATCGCCCGTGAGAGATACGAAGCGGGGTACCATCTCGGGGAGGTCCAGATCTCCATCAGCGTCCTCGAGGAGGCGGTCTGCCAGCGGGCTCTGGCCTCCTTCAACCCCGAAGAGGTCGCGAGGGCGCTGGGCCTGTTGATCACGATCTTCGATCTCACCAAGGACACCCTCGCCCAGGTCTACGTGGACCTCGCCTCCGGGGTGGGCGCGGGCGAGCAAGAGCTTGATGGTCGCTACACAACGGCGCGACGCGGTGACGAGCATGCCGTCGTGGAATCCGCCAGGCGGGATTCGCAGATCCCCTCACCGACAAACCGGAATTGCGGGGATACCGCACACGCGAAGACGGTGCTCAAGTCGAAGGCGAAGACGGATCTCGGATGAGAGGATCGAATGGATCTCGACGTTAGAACAGCCTCAACTGACTCCACGGTACCTGGCTCGACGGCTCCTCGATACGAAGCACCGGCGCCCACGGCGACTGCTCGCGGCGCCGGAGCCTCGGTCGCGGGAGAAGGTGCGCGGGCTATGGCGGGTCGGTGGTTGGGCTCTCCGCCCTCGACCACACATCCGGTCACGGAACGGGTCAGGGCCCGGATCGACAGCCAGCTCAGGCTGCTCGCCTGGGAGCTTGGAAAAGGCCCGGGCGATCCTCCCTTCGACCTCGTCGCCTTCCGCGCCGCCGAGTATCTCGCGGGCATTGCACGGCGTGTGCATGCACGGCAGATCTGCCTCGAGGAGAGTCTGCGTTGCTCGCCGGAGGCGCCCTCTCCTCCGCCTCGAGACCGCGTCCTTCGATTGGGAGTGTTTCCGGTCAGCGCAAACCCCTTGCACTGGGGCCACCTGCTCTCCGCCCTCCGCGCCATGTCGGAGCTGGGACTCGACAAGGTGATCTTCCTCGTGCAGGGCATCGACAAGCGCAAGGCCCTGGCCTCGGCCGAGACTCAGCACCACCGGCATGCTCTGGCGAAGAGGACTCTGTCCCTTCTCCACCCCCTCTGCGCATACTCGAGCGTCGGTCTCGACCGGTCCGCCATCGGAGAGGAGAGCGTCTTCCGGCTGCTGCGCCTGAACGCCGAGCGGCGCATCAGCGCTCATTACCTCGTCGGCTCGGACCACTACCGATACGTGGACAGCGCCGGACATCCCGACACGCTGCCTCTGCTTGAGCGAAACCGCCTCGATCCTCGCATGGGCTTCGACCCCTCCAGGCACAGCCTGACGGTCGTGTTCCTGTTGCGGGGCCGACGCCCTCCCGCGCTCAAGTCCCCGCTGAGGGTCTTGTTCCTTCCCGAGACGATGCACGCGTCCTCGACCGATGTGCGCCGCGGGGCCCTCTCGCTCGCTCCCTTCGAGGCCTTCCACTACCTCCGCGCCCACGCCGACTACGCCTCGGAGATCGGGATACCAGCTCCTTCGGGTCCTGCGAATGGCCTGGGACGGGCGGGAGATCTCTCTTGAGCGAGGTTCCCAGGCGTTCCGACCGGCCCCCGTGGCTGGGGTGGAGGATCGTAGGGCTCCTTCTCGCGTTGTCGCTGTGCCCGTTCTTCCTGGCGGTCACCGGCTCGGGAGCGTTCTTCGGCGCCGTGCTCGAGGATGAGTCCATGCGGAGGCAGCGCGGTCTCGTTCGCGGCCGCGCCGTCGCCGTCGACCGCTTCGTGCAGGACCGGCTGGCGGCCCTCCAGCTTGTCGCCGAAACACACACACTGGACGAGATCACAGCCGAGGCGAATCTGAGGCAGGTCTTCGAGGGGCTCGCGCTCGGTTACCCCGGCTCTTTCGTGGACCTTGGGGTCGTGGACGACGAGGGACGCCACCTGGCCTACATCGGGCCCTACGACCTGCTCGACAGGAGCTACGCCTGGTCAGAGTGGTTCCGAGGTGTCCTGACCGCCGGCCAACACGTCAGCGACGTCTTCCTCGGCCACCGCATGGTCCCGCACTTCGTCATCGCCGTGTGTCGCCAAGAAGGAGAGCGGACCTGGGTGCTCAGGGCGACCATCGACAACGAGACCCTCTTCTCGGTGCTCCGCTCGGAGGAGCTGGGCTCCGCCGGCGATGCGTACCTCGTCAACGCCGAGGGGCGCTACCAGACATCGCCGCGCGACGACGCCATGCTCGAGGCGTCGCCCCTGGGCCCAGCGCCCCGTCACCAGGGGGTGCATGAGGTGCTGGTCGAGGGAGTCGGTGGCCCTCTCGTGCGCCACACGACCTGGCTCGACGCAAAGCCATGGATGCTCGTTGTGGAGCAGCTGGAGAGCGAGATCACGGCATCGGCGAGGCGAGCCCTGGTGGTCGCAATCCTGGCCGTGCTCCTCGCCCTTGTCCTTGTGGTGCTCGCCGCGCTCCTGGCGGCCGACCACCTTGCGGAGTGCTTCAAGCGCGGCGCCGCTGCCAGCGACGGACACCGAGAAGGCCCGTTGCGCTCTGCGCGACTCTTCTCGCTCGGAGAGCTCGCGGCCGGTTTCGCGCATCAGCTCGACAAGCCTCTCGCGGCGCTTTCCGCCGAGCACGGGAGCCTCGAGGAGCGGCTCGAGAAGATGGAGCTTCCACCCGGACAGCTCGAGGCTACCCTCGAGTCGACCGGGAGGTGCCGCCGTCAGCTCGAGCTTTGCACGAGCATCACCTCCATGATGCTCAAGCTCGGGCGCCGCGGTGAGCACCTGGTCCGGCCGACTTGTGTGGCGCCGCTGATCGAGGAGGTCGTCGGGCTGCTGATGGGGCAGGCCAGCTCCCGCGACGTGGACCTGAAGCTGGACATCGATCCGGACCTGCCGCTCGTGCTCCTCGACGCAGGCGAGCTACAGCAGATCCTCGTCGACCTCGCGAGCAACGCGCTCGCGACGGTCGACCCGGGGGGCTTCGTCAGCCTCTCGGCACAGCGGGAGGGGGCCGAGGTCACCGTTCGCGTGCAGGACGACGGGCCGGGGATCGCGCCTGAGCACCTCGACGAGCTCTTCCTCCCCGTTTTCGCCACGAGGCCCCCGGGCCAGGGTAGGGGTTTGGGCCTGGCGGTATGTCACGGTGTCGTCCGAGGATGGGGTGGGAAGATCGACGTGGAGAGCAAGCCCGGCGAGGGTGCGCTGT
>CAZQPP010000555.1:0-5517 GCA_964594295.1 uncultured Myxococcales bacterium
CAGCTAACGGCTAACCGCTCCAGCGGCGGGACCCCCTTTTTGCCAACGCGCCCGCCGAACGGGCAGCCCACCGGGCTGCCCTCCCGAAGCTAGCCTCGCGCCAGAGCGCTCGGCGATCTTCGGAGGCGGGGCCCCCCAAGAAAAACGAAACGGGCCCACATGTCACAGGCGATTTGGGGGATCAACAGGAGTTGCTGCGGTTCGCGCGCAATGGCTGGAAACCTGTTAGGAATTTCCCTATTCGAAGCGTAAGGAGGAACCTTGTTCCACACCTTACCCACAGGCATGTTGTTGTGAGATATCGAGGGCTTATGTGTGTCTTTCCACAAAGAAGGACCAGGGCCATGAACGGCAGGCCGGGCCCAACGACACCGACCTGCGGAGGCCTACATGTCTGAGATCCTGCTCGTGATCTTTCTCCTGGCGGCCCCGGGGCCGCAGCCCGCGCCGACCGAGGCGCCCCCGCAGCCAACAGTCTTCATCGCCGTCGAGGCGGCCGCTCCTCCCCTCGAGGCCCTCGCCCGGGACGCCAGGTCGACCACGATGGCTGTGCTCTACAAGCGCGGCTCGCAGATCCGCACGGGCGCCGTGGAGGCCGACCCGGCGCTCGTCGCGCGTGCCCGCGAAGGCCTGGCCGCGCTGCGGGAGCGTGTGCGCGACGGCCTCAAGGGGCGCGAGCTGCGGGCGCTGCGCCGGGTGGCCGAGCTCTGCGAGCAGCGGTTCCGGGCCCAGGCCGCGGCGATGACCCTCGAGGAGTGGTCGGAGCTCGAGCGCCACTACGCGACCTTGTTGCTTGCCGCGGGTGAGCGGAGCGCCGCCCTCGAGCGCCTCGAGCTGGCCGCCAACCTGGAGCCCAAGCTCACGCCGAAGGCCCTCGCCGGTCGCTCGAGGGCCTTGCGGCCGCTGGCCGAGAGGGTGGTGGCCGCGCGCGACAGCAGGCCCACGGGGAGGTTGCTGATCCCGGGCCTCCCGCCCACCGCCTACGTGCAGGTGGACGGCTCCAGCGTCGCGCACGGCGGAGACTCGGGCATGACGCTGCCCGCCGGTCAGCACCTCGTGCGGGTCCTCGCGGAGGGCAGCGCCGTCTTCGCCGCGGTGGTGGCCATCAAGGCCGGCAAAGCTACGACCCTGCGCGCGACCTTGAAGCCCCTACCCGGGGACGCCCGCCGGCGCCGGGCCCAGTCCGCGGTGCTCGGAGCGGCGCGGGTAGGCGACCCCGTGCGCCGCGCCGACGCGCGAGCGCTGGTGCGCGGCGCCGGCACCGACCGCGCGGTCGTGCTCTCCCTGGCGCGTGGGCCCGGAGATGCTCTCGAGGTGCGCGGCGCGGTCCTGAGCTCTGACGGTCGCGCCGCCGTGCTCAAGGTCGACCTGGCGCCTCGGGCCTCCCTGCGCCGTCCCCTGGAGCGCGCGCTCGGCGCGGCGTGGGAAGAGCTTTTCAGCCCTCGGTGACCACCACGATGTCGCGGCCCGAGGTGCGTGCCTGCTGGAGGGCGTCCGAGATAGGGTCGACGAGCTCTTCCATCATCTCGATCCCGTACTCCTCGCTGAACTCCTCCGAGTCCTCCTCGCTTGTCTCCAGGACCTCGAGGGTCTCGGCGAGCTCCTCGATCTCGTCAGAGTCGAGGTAGCCGATGTCCAGCGGCGTCCCGGCGGTGTCCGCGGCCTTGAAGGGGGGCGGCGGGTTGCCGAAGAGGTGGGCGTCCAGGTTGTAGTCTATGACCTCGCCCATGCTCCGGAGGACCGACTGCAGGCTGGGCACGGCTTCGAGCGTGTCTATGTCGACCAGCTCCCCGATCGCGCCGACGATGGCGTGCAGGGCGAGGACGCGGACTATGTCCAGCGCCGGGCGGCCAGGCCCCTTCTCCAGCATCTCCTCGACGGCCCTGGCCACCTGGCCCTTGACGTCGTGGGGGAAGCTGAGGCGCGCCACGTTCTGCCGCGCCTGCTCGATCAGCTCGGGATTTCCGCTGCCCAGCGCTTCCTCGAGCGCTCCCGGGGGGACCAGGTACAGCTTCGTGGTGAGCGACATCATTGGCGGCAGATCCTCTTGATGGTGTCGAAGTCGGTGCCCACGTGCGTCCAGGCAAGACCCGAACCCGGATGCCCGACGGAAGCGCGTACACTCCACGGAAGTTTCGTAGTTGTCAAAGTCAAAAGAAGCATAGGACTCAGCGCACTTCTTGACCCGGCCTGGCGGCCCTCCGATAATCGATAAGCTCCCAATGATCTGGCGAACATATCCGTCTGAGGCGCCTGCCATGACTATGAGATCCGCGTTCGGTGCTCTGCTCTGTGTCTGTCTTTGCGCCTTGCCTCTGCTCGGCTGTGGCACGGAAGGAGAGCCCGGCGGAGGCTTCACGACGGAGACTCCGGACGGTGGACCGGGCTCATGGGTCCAGCCCAGCTTCGAGGACGGCAAATCCACGGGTACGGGAACCGCAACGCCCGAGGTCACGGGCACGGCCCCGACGGTCCAGATCCTCCAGCCCGAGGCGGGGGCCTTCTACAAGGGCAAGATGGTCTTCGCGGCCAGGATCACCCACGACAGCACCGGCCTCCAGCGCCAGGTCGAGATCGACGGCGTCGTGAGGACCGGGACCTACGGCGACGACATAAGCTTCGAGCTCGACACCACCAACAAGGATCACTGGAGCTTCTTGTACGACCCCGATCCTTCCCGCCCCCTCGCCGACGGGGCCCACACCTTCACGGTGAGAGCGTCGGCCGTCGGCGTGGACCCGGTGGCGGAGTCGGTGGGCTTCAAGGTCGACAACACGGGCCCGGTAGCGCTGTGGGAGTCGCCGCCCGAGGGCATGGTCGCCAAGGAGGACGTCTACGTCCGGCTGAGCTTCGTGGACACGGGCTCGGGGCTCGGGCGCTACGCGGTCAGCCTCGACGGCAACGACTTCGTGCCCCTCACGCCCCTCGGCGGTGTCCCGGGAGGCATCAAGGAGCTCACCATCCCGCTCTTCGTAGAGCCACCGCTGTCGGCCGGCGAGCACGTGATCGAGGTCCAGGTGACCGACACCGTCGGGAACAGGACCGACTCGAGGCGCAGCTTCTTCATCGAGGAGTACCCCTCCTACGTGGAGCCCGAGGTCTACAAGTCTCCCGGGCTGACCTCGGTCAACGACGCGCTGTTGACCACCCTTGACGACGACACCTGCCTCGACCTCCTGATGGCCACCGACAACGCGGTCTTCGTCTACCCGGGGCGGGCGGACGAGCAGGGGCGCTGCATCGGGCAGTTCGGCAACCCCGTTACCGCCACTGACAACGGCTACAAGAGCGTCGCCCTCGAGGACCGGGTCGGTCCAGGTGGCGCCGCCGACGGCGTCTTGGATCTCGTGGGGGTAGCGAGCGGCCCGACCGGGTCGGTGGTGCGCGTCCAGATGGGCAGCATCGACCCGATCCTCGGGCTTCGTTTCTCGGAGCCGGAGGAGGTCGAGCAGGAAATACAGGCGCAGGCCGTCGAGCTGGGCCTCGGAGACTTCGACGGCGACGGCCTCAAAGACGCCCTGGTGACCACCAAGAGTCAGACCTACACCATCGCGATCCTCGCCGGCACCGAGGACGGGGTCTTCGCTCCACCTGTCTTTTTCGGCGGCGCGGTGGGTGCGCGCCGGGCCCACGCGGCCGATCTCACCGACGACGGCCTGCTCGACGTGACCGTCGTCGTGGAGGACACGCCGACCCTGTCGATCTACCCGGGCAAGGTGGGCGGCATGGACTTCGCCGTGCCGGTGACCACCGTCCTCCCGGCGCCGGCACGCGCCATCGCGTTCGGTGACGTGTTCGGCGATGTCAAGCCGGACCTGGTCTTGAGCTATGATCAGAGCGCCCCCGAGGAGCTGGCTCGGTCGATCGAGGTCTTCCAGGCCGCCTCCAGCCAGGTCAGCCTGAGGTACGAGCGGGGCCACCACGACCCCACGGAGGCGTTCGCCCCGGTGGACGAGGTAGTGCTCACCAACATCGACGGCGACGGGGAGTCCATGTTGGACCTCCTCGCCCTCTCCATCGCCGACCGCCTCGTGCAGACCTTCATCCAGTGGGCCGGGGTGCTCCCCCTGAACTTCGGTGACCGCTCCGCCGGCATGTACGTGGCGCCGCCCAGCTCCCACACCCTGCTGGCGGCGGACCTGAACGGAGACGCCCTCGCGGACCCGGTGGTGGTGAACGCGGACGCGGTCAGCGTGATGCGCAGCCGCGGGGTAAACGTGCCGCTCGCGGTGCCCGTGCACCACCTCACCGCCCCCATCATCGGCCTCCCGCCGGTGGACACGGTGACCGATGTCGCCCGGACGAAGGCGCGCCGCCTCGGGACGACCGTCGACTTCGTGGGCCACGGCATGAGGCACGACGAGGAAGGGGGGATCGTGCACGTCTTGTTCACGATGCTCTCCGGGCCGAACCCGACGGCGACCGACAAGCACGGGTGGACCCGCCAGGTGTCGGCCATCGCGAGCCCGGCCCTCGTGGAGAGGGACCCTGTCGAGGAGCCCGGCGAGGGAGGTGGCGAAGGCGAAGGAGAGGGCGAGGGAGAAGGAGATGAGCCCCTCGAGGTCCCCCTTGGCACGCCCACCCAGATAGCGGTCGGCGACCTCGACATGGACGGAGCGGAGGACGTCTTCTTGGGCCTGAACTGGCCCGCCGGCGCCGCCCCCGTGATGTTGGCCTACATCCGCGCGATCGGCGGCTCATTCTCGCTCTTCGGCAGCCTGGAGATCGAGCCCGACACGCCGCTCACGCCACCGGACGCCAACCACCCCCTCACGACCACGACTGTCGCCACCACGCTGGCGCGCCTCGCGACGAAGAACCTCCTGCCCAAGGGTGAGCGCCCGCCGCACGTCGTGCTGGCGACCAACGAGCCCCCGGCCCTGCTCTTCTTCAACCCGCGCCGCGGCTCCTTCGCCCAGGTGGAGGACGCGCACATGGGCCTCTTCGTGCCCGCGGGCGACATGAAGCTCGAAGACATCAACGACGACAACGCGGTCGACATCCTGGCCCTCCAGCCCTCTCTCAACCAGGTCGCCCTGCTGAGGGGCCAGTCGGACTCGAAGGTGAGCTTCGAGGCGCCGCTGCTGCTTGCCGTCGGAGACTCTCCCAGCTTGCTCGAGGTGGCCGACGTCACGAAGGACGGCAGGCCTGATCTCGTGGTGGTGACCGCCGGCGGGTTGGTGCTGGTCAGGGCCGAAGAGGGGAAGCTCTTCGCGCCGCCCGAGCTCCTCGACGCCTCGCTCGGCACCCTCACCGACATCGAGGTCGCCGACGTGAACGAGGACACGCGCCTCGACATCATCGGGCTCAACGAGGGCGGCTCGAAGGTGATCTTCCTGCTCAGCACTCCGCAGGGGGCCTTCGGCGACGCCATCACCATCTCGACCTTGGCCAGGCCGGGCAGCGTCCCCTCAGGCGCGTTGATCGTGGCCGAGACCACTCACCCACAGTGCCCCCACGTGCACGTGCTCTCGGGCGAGCTGCTCGCCCTCGCGCGGCACCTGCACACGGGGTGCT
>CAZQPP010000556.1:0-5506 GCA_964594295.1 uncultured Myxococcales bacterium
AGCTTCGAGGCCCGCGCGCGCCCGACGGCGACCACCAGGACACCATCCTGGAGGGCTGCGACCACGTCGCTCTCGGCGACGAGGCCGAGGGTCTTGAGCGCGGCGGGGTCCGAGGGGTCGATGCCGCCCCAACGCAGGACCGCCTCGCCGAGCCCGGCCGTCGCCGGCAGGCGCCGCTCGAGGCGCGCGATGGCGTCCATCAGCTGGCCGAGGGAGGGCACCACCAGCACCAGCGGGGCCTCGCTCGGCACGTGGCTCACGGCGGCCGGCGTGCGCGCGCAACCGACCGCGCACGAGAGCAGGAGGGCCGCTGCGATCCAGGCCCGTCTCGGTGGCGCCCCTCTCACCGCGCGGCGGCCCTCAGGTCCGCCACGGCCCGCGCGCGATCCTCCAGCCCGAAGACCGCCGAGCCCGCGACCAGTACCTGTGCGCCCGCCGCCACGACCTCACCGGCCGTGCCGGGGTCGATGCCTCCGTCTACCTGGATCGGCACCCCCTCGCCCCCTTCTGCGTCGAGCAGGGCGCGCAGGCGGCGCACCTTGTCGGTCGAGCGCCTGATGAATGCCTGCCCGCCGAAGCCCGGGTTCACGCTCATGACGAGCACGAAGTCGCAAGCGCAGGCGATGTCCTTCAGCGCCTCCACCGGGGTCGCCGGGTTGATCACGACGCCCGCGAGCGCCCCCCCCCTGCGGATGTAGTCCAGGGTGCGGTGGAGGTGAAAGCAGGTCTCCTGGTGCACGCTGACAGCGTTCACGCCCGCGTCGAGGAAGGCCGCGATCAGGTCGTCGGGGTTGGTGACCATCAGGTGGGCGTCGAGGGGCAGGCTCGTAACCCTGCGCAGCCTGGCAACCACCGGCGGACCGAAGGTGAGGTTGGGCACGAAGTGGCCGTCCATGACGTCGAGGTGCAGCCACTCGGCGCCGGCCGCCTCCACCTCCGCGATCTCCTCGCTGAGCCGGGCGAAGTCTGCCGAGAGCAGAGACGGCGTGATGAAGACCTCACCGCGCTTCGGCGTCGGGGCGGGCACGTTCGGCATCTCCTCAGGCCTCCTCGGCGGTTCGGCCCGCAATCTGCCACAGACCGGTCACGCGCGCGAGGGCGCGGCGCTGCGGCTCACAGTCGAGCCACCGCTCACCCACCTTTTCCGCAGGCTCCTACCGCGCGGGCGTGGGCCAGTCGGCGGAGTCGGTGAGCACGTCGCAGTCGACGAAGGCAGCCCCGCCCCGCGCTCGCACCGGTGAAGCGCAGTACTCGAAGAGGTTGGGCATCTCGGGGATCCAGATGTGCGTCTTGGCGGGCCCACCCTCTGGTTGGGACTCGCGCCCCGGGAAGTAGTCGTGCTCGCCGTCGTCGAGATCCTCGCTCCAGAGGTCCCACCGCTCGAAGGGCTCGTAGTCCACCGCTGCCTTCCGGCCCCCCTCCAGCTCCCACGTGTGGTTGCGGTGAAAGATCGCGCGGGCCATGATCGTGTCCACGACCGGGTCTTCCTCCGCCCAGATGCTGCCGTCGATCATGGCCGAGACGCCGCGGATGTAGCCCAACACGAGCTCCCGCAGGGGAGCCCGCTCCGCGGGCCCGGTCAAGGTCAGGAAGGCTCCCGCGACGGGGCCGAAGATCCGTCCCGTGTGCGCCATCATGTTGTCCGCGCCGCCCTCGTGCCGAAAGGTCACGAGATCCCCCTCCTTGACCGCTGTGGCGTTCTGCCACCAGTACATGTACGGGGGCTCTCCCCATGGGTTCTCCTCCGCCAGACCGTGGGAGTGCCGGCGCGTCCAGCGGAAGTACCCGGTGGTCGCGAAGAAGCGGGCCATGCGCCGAGTGAAGTCCTGCACCTCCGTGGCTGTCGGAGGATCGCCTCCGTCGCCGGGACGCGAGATCTCGAAGGGAAGCTCCGAGGGGAAGCGCACGACCCGGTCCGGCGCGCTCGGCCCCACGGGCTCCGACGCCACGAGGTCTTTCACCGAAGCGCCGGTATCGACCTCGGCGGCACTGCCCCTGTCCACGATCCCAGCGTCGCCCGTGCTAGGGGCGAGAGCGCCTTGGCGGCCGCACGAGACGAGGGCCGCGAGGGCTACCAAGGCAAGGCCCGACCCGCCACACGCTCTCGGCAGGGATGAGACACGAATCCTCGGAGAAGAGAGCATCGCTGGACCAGCTTGAGGCGGCGGGCACGCTATCCGCGACCGCGTCGCCGGGCAACACCTCTCACGCGCTGCGCGCCCCCGCTATGCGGATGAAGGCCGCATAGCGCACTGTTCTAGTGCGGGACCAAAAGATAGAGACCTAGATCTCATCTACGCCTCGTGCGTATGCCGCCGTGTCCGCAGGCCGACAAAGGGAGCCGCCAATGCGTAACCTCGTCCTCCTCCTCGCCACGCTCCTGTTGGCCCCGTGGCCCGCACGGGCCCAGGACCAACCGGGCCAGGTCCACCTCTCCCTCGAGCGCTTCGAGAGCATGATGGCGGCCGCCCAGGGCACGACCGGGCCCCAGCCCACCTGGTCGCGAGGAACGATCTCGGTGGCGCTCCCCGAGGGCCCCGAGGAGAGCCTGGCGGTCGTGGAGCTCGAGGCCGACGTCCACGTGGTTGGCACCGGGCGCGCCGAGGTGGCCCTCCTTCCGGGCGACGTCATCTTGGAGGAGGCGTCGCTCAACGGCTCCCCCGCACCCATCCTGATCCGCTCGGGCGCCCACGTGGCCGTCTTCGACGGCGACACGCGAGACGCCTCCGTGACGCTGCGCTACTCCGCGCCGGTGCGCACGGCCCCCGACGGCGAGAAGGTCCTGATCGTGCCGATGCCGAGGCTGCCCGGCGCGACCATGACCCTCAGCGGCGCCCCCCGGAGCGTGCCCCTGCGCATCTGGCCGGCCGGCGAGGTCAAGCGCAGCGGCGACACAGCCGAAGCCGTCCTGCCCGCCACGGTCGCCGCTGTCGTTGGCTACGGAGACGCCGCCCGCGCCCACCGCATCCGCCGGGTCGACTACGAGCTGAGCGTCGTCGAGGACATCGACGCCGTCGACGTGCGGGCCGCCTTCGAGGTCTGGATGGGCGCGACCAGGTCCGAGATCCCCGTGGCCGGCGCCGAGGTCGCCCTGACCGACCTGCGCGTGGACGGCGCCCCGGTACCTTCGCGCGCGCTCGACGACTGGCACCACGCCATCGTCGAGGGCAAGGGCCGCCGCACCCTCGTCGCTCGCTTCCGCCTCCCCGTCGATCGCAGCGAAGGCCAGCCCCAGGCGACCATTCAGCTACCCAAGGCTTCCATCATCAAGCTCGACGCCACCCTGACCGGCCAGCGCGAGATAGAGGTCGACCCCCAGGTCCCCCTCGAGAAGAACCTCGTCGGCAAGGGCGCCTCCGCGCGCACCAGGGCGTCGGGCTACCTGCCGCCGAGCGAGGCCGTGACCGTGCGCTGGACCGAGACCCGCCCCTCCGAGGAGGCTCGCGTGCGCGTCAACAGCGAGACCTACCAGATAGTCACCATCTCCGAGGGCGTCCTCCGCAGCCGCGTCTTCATGCGCTTCCACATCATCCGCGGCAAGGCCCGCGAGCTCAGCCTGCAGATCCCCGAAGACGCAGTGCTCTACAAGGTCAAGGGCGAGGGCATCGAGGACTGGCGCACCTACGCCCGCACCGAGCAGGAGCCGCGCCAGGCCAAGGTCGTCCTGGGCAAGGAGCACGAGGGCGACTACGCCCTGGAGCTCGAGCTCGAGTCGGTGATCTCACGCGAGGAGGGCGCGGCCGTCCGGGTGCCGGTCGTCAGGCCCCTCGGCATGTTCCGCGAGAGCGGCGTGGTCGGCCTCGTCGACGGGGACAAGGTCAGCTTCGCCCCCGCCGAGCAGCGAGGCTACGCCAAGGTCGGCGAGGACGCCCTGCCCAGCGACATCCGCCAGGTCCTGACCCAGAAGGTCGCCCAGGCCTTCAAGCACGTCGGCGAGCCCGCGGACCTGCGCTCCAAGGTGGCGGCCGCCAAGGCCAAGGACGTGCGCTTCGACGCCCGCGTGCAGGCCCTCTACCTCGTCAAGGAGGGGGCGCTGGCCGGCAACGCCTCGGTCCTCATCGAGCTCAAGAGCGGGCGCCAGGACAAGGTCATCCTGACCATCCCCGAGAAGGTCGCCGTGCTCGGCGTCACCGCCCCGAGCCTCAACAAAGCCGAGCCTGCCAAGGACTTCGACGCCGGGGCCGGCCGCAAGGGCCACGAGGTGCGCTTCACCCAGCCCCTCGAGGGCGCCATCCAGATAGACATGGAGTTCGAGCTGCTGCTCGGCAAGGAGCTCGGCGCCATCGCCGTGCCCGACGTGCGGGTCTACGGCGCCGAGGTCCAGGAAGGCACATTCGGCATCGCCGCGGAGACCGGCATCGAGGTGACCCAGGGAGCGCAGAAGGACCTGCGCCGCCTCGACGTCACCGAGCTCCCCAAGTCCGTGCGGCTGCGCAGCCCCAAGGAGGTCCTGCTCGGCTACTCCTACGCCCACGTGCCCTGGTCCCTCGAGGTCGAGGTGAAACGCCACAAGACCGTCGAGACCCTCGAAGCGGTGGCGCGCTCGGCCCGATTCCAGACCACCGTGCTCGAGGACGGCCACGTGGTCACGCGGGCGCTCTTCGCCGTGCGGAACGAGGATCGCCAGTACCTGCGATTGAACATCCCCAAGTCCGCCAAGGTCTGGACCGTGGCCGTCGCCGGCAAGCCCGTCAAAGCTGTCAGCGACGACTCCGGCGCCCTCGC
This sequence comes from uncultured Myxococcales bacterium, assembly GCA_964594295.1. Taxonomy (GTDB): domain Bacteria; phylum Myxococcota_A; class UBA9042; order UBA3505; family UBA3505; genus CAZQPP01. Next base: position 4,726 of record CAZQPP010000556.1, read on the forward strand.
CATCCCCCTTCCCCGCCGCGAGGCAGCCACCGTGGAGGTGGTCTACGACCTGCGACGCGCCCGCCTCGGCTCCTTCGCCAAGGTGACCCTCCAGGGCCCCCGCGCGGACCTCGTGGTCACGAACCTCATCTGGCAGGTGCACGTGCCGAACACGCTCACCGCGGTGCACGTGCACACCGAGCTGAACGAGCTCGGCCCGCACATGGCCGTCGCCCGCGAGGAGCTTGGCGGCGCATCTCCCCTGCCGACCCAGCTGCAGACCCAGGTCCCCATGCGGACCCTTCACTACACACGCGCCGTCCAAGACGCATCCGAGGCGCCGCCCGAGATCTCGATGGTGCTCTCGGCGGCACCCCCCGACTGGCTCGGCGGGCTCCTCCTGCTCATCGCCTTCTGGCTCTTCGCCATCGTCGTCTACAGGCGCGCCGCCCACTCACCTCTCAAGGCCGGCGGCGGCCTCTCTCTCCTGCTGGCCTTCGCGCTAATCATCGCCACGGGCGCCGCCTACGGCATCAGCGCGACCGAAGGTCTCGTGATCATCCTGGGGCTCCTGGCCGTCGCCATGCTCGGATGGCGCGCCCGCCACAAGGCGGAGGCGACATGATGCTGCGCCTGCTCCCCGGCCTCATCGTCCTGATCGGCCTCACCTTCATGGCCCTGACCTGCACCAAGGGTGCGGCCGACAAGGTGCTCACCGAGCCCACCGCCGCGCGCGCTGGCGAAGCGATGGCACCCGCTGGGGCGGAGCAGGCCTACAGACAGGAGGAATCTGGGGACGAGG
>CAZQPP010000557.1:0-5500 GCA_964594295.1 uncultured Myxococcales bacterium
AGGTCCACAAGCGGGAGTCTTCCTGGCGGCGGGACGAGCGCACCCTGCGCGCCCGCATCCTGCCGGCCCTGGGCACCCTGCGCCTCTCCGACGTGACCCGCCAGCGTGTTGACGCCTACCTGCGCGACCGCCTCTCCGCCGTGAAGCCGGCGACGGCGAACCGCGAGGGGGCGCTGCTCCGGCACATGATGACGCGAGCGGTGGAGGAAGGCCTCTTGGACGCCAGCCCCTTGAAGGGCCTCAAGCTCTTCCGCGAGTCGGCCGAGCGGACCCCCGCCCTCTCCCGCGAGGACGAGGCCCGCCTGCTCGAAGCCTGCCAGCCCTGGCTCGCCGAAGTGGTCCGCGCCGCCCTGCTCACCGGCGCCCGCCAGGGAGAGCTGCTCGCGCTCCGCTGGCGGCACGTCGCCTTCGATCAAGGCCTGCTCATCGTGGAGGACTCGAAGAGCGGCTCCCCGCGCATGGTCCCCCTGCACCCGGACCTGGCCGAGTCACTCCGCGCCCGGCGAGGGCTCCCCGAGGGCTACCTGTTCACCCTGCCGAACGGCGAGCCCCTCAAGCGGCACACCGTCTCCCAAGCCTTCCGCCGCGCCTGTGCCCGCCTGGCCCTGCCCCTGCGCTTCCATGATCTCCGCCACGTCGCCGCAACCCGGATGCTCTCAAGCGGCGCCGGGATGCTCCAGATAGCCGCCATCCTGGGCCACAAGACGCTGCACATGGTTCGCCGCTACTCGCACGTCCAGATGGCCGACATGCGCGCGGCGGTGGAGCTGCTTCCGGGCTCGAACGCCACCCGATAGAATGACCCCTGCGCGGCTAGGCAAGGCCTGCCGAACCCCGGGACCGCAGCCCGGTTGCCGCGCCTCTCTTTCACTGCGGGCGCCTTCTGCGGAGGTGCGATGATGCCAGAGCTTGAGCTGGCCGAACTGGACCTTGAGACGTTTGATGGGCGGTTTCTGGCCCTCCTGCGCCTGTGTGCTGTCCTGCGTTGGCCCGGACAGACCCTCGAGGACAGGGCTGCGCGATGGGCCTTCCTGGCTTCCAGAGAGCGGATCGCGTTGGACTTGGACAAGGCCCTCATCGCTGACCACATCCCGACCAGAATCATGGGTCAGCTTCCAGGTCCGCTCGGGTTCATTCGGTGGTTATCCAGAGAAGCGGAGTCACTCGAGGTGCGCCGCTCGTACATTCTCCATGGGGGCGAGATGAGCGAGTTGGAGGCGCCTGCGGCGTCGTGCAATGACCCGATGCTGGACAACGCCACTCGAGTCTTCGCGGTCGGGGAGATCACGAAGACCCTTGCGAGCATGGTCTGTCACCGCGAGACACTTCCGAAGCGTCGAAGCGGGCAAACGGGCCCCAAGCCCGCTCCGAAGTGGCGAAAGGCCGAATGGCTTTTCGAGCACGCAAGGGAGACGAAAGACACCCCACGCGTTTCGGCCCGAGGAGCACGGCAGCAATTCCGCGGTGTCGAGCACATCTGCGCCGCCCTCTGGAATCTGCGCCTCATTCATCTGCAATGGCTTGTCAGTGCTGACAATCGGGATGAAGCAGAGCAGTTGAGCGATGCTGTGTTCACATACAGTTGCCTGCAGGAGCTTCCGTGGCTTCTGCGAGTCGCTAGCCGCTACCTGGCTATCCTGTCGGACAAATCGCTGAAGAAGCCCCTCATAGACCCGGAAACGGCCTGGAAGGTGCCTCGCAGGCTGAATCTCGAGCCTCTGGACTTCGTCCCCGAGCGGTTGCCGCCCGACTGGATAGCGAAGCTCTCCGAGTACAGGCGGAAGTCAAAGGAGGACAACAGGTTGGGGCGCAGGCGACCCAAATAGGGATCTCCCTGGCTGGACCCTTTTTCGGGTGCCTTTGGGTGCCGTAGGAGGCCGGTTGAACCCAACCGGAGCCTGCCCATGCGCCTCCTAACTATCGACGAAGCGGCTGAACGTCTCGGGCTTTCCGCCTGGACCGTCCGCCGTTGGACCTCCAGCCGCCGCATCCGCAGCTACAAGATCGGCCGGCGCCGGATGCTGGCCGAGGAGGACTTGCGAGCCCTCGTTGCCGCAGGCGAGCGCCCGGCCCGTTCCGACGTGGCCCTCCCGACCGATCCGACCGTCGCGTTTCGCCAGGGGACCAGCGATGCGGCCTAGCGCGCCCGAGGCCCCAGTCTTCCGGCTCATCGTGGAACGGCCCTCCGGTGTGCGTGACGTCTCCCTGTTCGCTCGGGGCGATGCGGCCGTGAGAGCGCTTGGCTATGAGCTTTCGTCCGCTCCCTGGCCGACGTTGCCGCCCCGCTGGGCCGTGCGTGAGGCTCGGTTGGAGAAGCGCATCGGCGATGCCTGGGAGCGTTGCTTCACGTTCCGCGTGGACAAGCCGCTCTCCGAGGCAGACCTTGGTTTCCCCGATGCGGGCTAGTTGGCTGGACGAAGCCCGCGAGGTGCCCCTGCTCGGCGTTGCCCGCGCCCTGGGCCTGGAGCTGCGCGGACGAGGCCGCCGCGTCTCCCTCGTGCCCTGCCCGAGCCCGAGCTGCGGTGCAGACCGGCGGGGGAGCACTGACCGGCGCGGCCCCATCGGCCTGCGCCCCGACGGCGGCGGCTGGCGTTGCTTCCGCTGCGATGCTGGCGGAGACGGCCTGGCTTTGGCCTCCCTCGTCCTGGCCGGCGGGCCCTTCAAAGGCCCCGAGCGCTTGGCGGAGGTGCGTGCCTTCTACGCGGCCCAGGGCTGGTGTGCGCCGGCCAACGGCACGAACGGGACAACCGTGCGCCGCAGGCGGCCCCCTGCGCCTCGTCCTGCCCCGGAGCCGCCGCGCTACCCTCCCGAGCCGGAGATCCTCCGCACCTGGGAAGAGGGCTCCCTCGCCGATGCCGACCGGGCGTTGTGGACCTGGCTTCGCAGCCGCGCCCGCCCGGGCGCCATCGATCCGGAGCGGGTTGCTCTGCTCGATCTGGTCCGCGCGCTCCCTCGTTGCGCCGAAGGCTTCGCCTGGGCCCGTCGAGGTGGGCGGAGCTGGGCCGAGAGGGGCTTCCGGGCGATCTTCCCCTGCTTCGATGCGAGCGGCCGGCTGCGGACTGTGAGGGCGCGGAATGTGCGCCCTGGGGTGACGGGCTCGGGGAAGGCGGCTGCGCCGAGAGGATTCGAGGTTGCCGGGTGCGTCTATGCCGATCCCGTCGGCCTCGCGTTGCTCTCCGGTGGCACTCTCGGCGACGGGACACTCGCGGCGGACTGGGTTGCGGAGAACCGAGCCTCGTTGAGGCAGACGGGACCGTGCGCCCGGTGGGCCTCTACATCGCAGAGGGGCCTACCTGCTTCCTCGCCGCGTGCTGCGCCTGGGGAGAGGGGAGCGACAGTGCTCCGGCGGTGCTCGGAATCGACGCGGGCTCATGGACGCCTGCCTTCGCCGCGCGCGTGCCCTCGGGGACGGCCGTGTTTGTGGCAACGGACCTCAACCCGGCCGGGGACAACTACGCGCGCAAGATCAACCGGGACCTCGGCGGGCGCTGCGAGGTGCGGCGCATCGCCCGATGGTGGAGGGCCGGAATGCCTGACAAGACTCCCGACGTGGCAGACCTCGGAGTCGGCGGATTCGTCTCCGTGCCGATGGAGCCGCCGCCCGCGCTCGAGCCTCGAGGCCGCCCCGCACAGCCGCCGGGCCCATCGTGGGCCGAAGTGACGCGCGGAGTCCCGCGCCTTGTGGCCGATGCCTTGCGCGATGCACGCCCCGAGAGAGCCTTGCTGGTAGAGGTGCCTACCTCGGCGGGGAAGACCGAAGCGGCGCTCAGGGCATTCGCCGAGCTGCCGGACCTGCCCCCGGTGCGCGTCTACCTGGCGCAGTCGCACAAGCTGCTCTCCGAGGAGGCGGATAGGCTCGCCAGGCTCGGGTTTCCAGAGGAGCGAATGCGCCGGTACGAGGGCCTGGCTCATGCGTGCCGTCTCGGGTTGCGCTCGCCTCGCCGCGCCTGGCACTGCCCGAAGTGCCCCGAGAAACCGGCCTGCCTGGCGTGGAGCTTCACGATCCCGGACGACGGGGAGCCGGTGGTTGTGCTGATGCCTCATGCGGCGGCGTCTCAGATCGAGGAGCGGTGGACGCGCACGGCCGAGGAAGGGGGCCTCGGGCTCGACCTCGGGGACCTCGTTGCGGTGTGGGATGAGCTGCCGGCCGTCGTCGAGGTGCAGACCATCCGGCCGGAAGACCTGGAGCCGAAGGAATGCGCGGGTGCTGGGGTGGGCCGCACCCTGGCCCTTGCGCTCGCCGCTTTGCGAGCCGCCGGGGAACGCTGCGCGCAAGAGGTTGAGCCCGGAGACTGGGGCGAGTCGGCGGAGCTTGAGCGCTTCCTGCGTGCGGAGGCGGACCTCGCCGCCCTCGACCGTTGCGCTGGCGCCCCTCTCGAGGAGTTGCTTACGCGCACCGGCTCAATGGGCGGACGGAGCACGCTGGCCGAGTACCTTCGCTCCGGGGGAAGCCTGCCTATCCGCCTCGATACCGTCGAGGCCCTCCGCCTCGTGCTGGCGGAGCACACGCTCCTTGTCTCGCTTCCCGGGCCGACGTGGCAGGCGGAGATCCGCCGTCCTGTGCAGGTTCCGCCCTGCGCGACCGTCTACCTGAGCGCTACGGCCGAGTACGAGGAGGCGGAGCTGCGGGGGGCGCTGCGGCGCCGCAACGTGGACCTTGAGATCCGAGGAGTCTAGGCAATGCTCTTCCCCGGGCGCCCGTGCCGTTCACCTGATGACGAGCTCCCTGTCGCGCCGCGACCTCTACACCACGCGGGGGAAGACGTTGAAGCCCTCCGGCATCAAGCGGCTGGCGAGGGCTCTCCGCATGGTCCTGACACACCTGGGCGGGCCCGTGGAGGGGGACATCGGAGTGATCCTGCCGCTCCGTCTCAAGAAGGCCTTGCGGCAAGACGAGGAGGCCGCAGCGCTGCTCAAGGATGCGCTGGCGGGGCTCTGCACCGGAGAGGTGCGTTGCGGGCACTGGGGCCGGGACGACCGGGGAACGAACGGCTTTTGCGGGGTGCGCCTGCTCCTGACGATCTGCGACCCTTGGCCGAACATCCGAAGCGCGACGGACGACGCTGCAACGCTTGGCCTCGAAGCCGACGAGTACATCTGCAACCAAGCGCTCGCAAACCTCGTACAGGCGCACGGCCGGAGCCGCGACCCGTGGGAGGGGGAGCCGGTGGTTCATGTTCACGTCGGCCGGTTGCTCCCCCCCGTGGACTGCTTCGAGGGAGCGGAGATCCTGCGCCTGCCCAGGGGAAGGCCCAGGGCGGACGGAAGCTCAGATCGGCCCGTCGCTGCGGGCTCTGCTTCGCCACCTGGCCAAGGAGAGAAATGTCTATAGAGAGAAGACAGGGCCGAGGCCCGGAGACTATAGACATTTTCCAGGGCGGAGCCTGGGCCTCTCCGGCGAGGCAGATTGGCCTCGGAGCCCTGTCATTGCTGGGCGACCCTCACCGACGCGAGCCCTCGGGCGGCCCATGCGGTTTGAACCCCCACCCGTTCTCCCCGG
>CAZQPP010000558.1:0-5482 GCA_964594295.1 uncultured Myxococcales bacterium
GAAGATCTCATGCTCCCTCCCCTCCCCACGCACTTCCTTCGATGGGCCGTCCTCGCTGCCGTCGCAACCCTTTGCGCCTGCGAGGCGCCGGTGGACACAACGCTCACGCAGCTCGACGACTTCCGCGAGGCCCTGCCCAACACCGAGGCCCTGAGCGTCGAGCTCCCGGGCCTCGACACCCAGGGCGACACCGTGGTCCTGCCCGGGGACGCGGAGAGGGGCGCAGAGACCTACCGTGCGGCGGCGAACATGATCGCGCAGATGCACCGGACGCTCCGCGGCGTGATCGAGCCCATCCAGGCCCTCCCCGATCATCTCGAGGCCGAGGTCGTCGAGGACGACCGTATGGTCTGGTCGGGACGCCGCGAAGGCGACGATCACGATCTGAAGCTCGTCGTCGAGCGCAGGGACGCGGCCAGCTTCGGCTTCGTGCTGCTCGTCGCGCTCGGGCCGGAAGGCGCCGAGCAGTGGCATCCCCTCGCCTCCGGCGCCCACACGGCCGGCAGCGAGGCCGGCGACGGTCGCGGGTCCGTGGCTGTCGACCTCGAGATCGACGGCAACCCCGCCAGCACCGGCAAGCTGCTCGCCAACTGGTCCTCCCTCCGCGGCAACCGCACCCTGACGCTCTTCCTCTTCGAGTTCGACGTACCCACCGAGTACGCCTCGCCGCCATCCCCCAACGGAGGAGGAGGCCATGAGAAGGGCGGCGGAGGCCCCAAGCACGGCCCCGGCGGAGGCAAGGACTCCGACAAGCACCCGAAGGCGGGCTCGGTCTACCACTACGAGCGCAACAAGGATGGCTCTGGCGAGCTCATGTACAGCTCGAGCGCGGCGGAGATCTATGCGGGCAGGGAAGGCCGCCAGCCCCTGCTCGAGAAGGTCCGAGGCGCCGTGCGCTGGACGACCTCCGGCGCCGGCCGCGCGGACGTCTACGCCCACGGCGGTGACATCGAGCGCGCGGGCTTCAAGGAGAGCGTGCTCAGCCAGTGCTGGCGAGAAGAAGACTTCGCGCTGGTCTACGAGCTGCGAAGGGTGCGCGCGGCGGGGCAGCCGATGCGGGAGATCGCGAGGGAAGGAAGAGTAGAGGAATGCCCCAAGGGCCTCCGCGAGCCGCAGACGCCGCTCCTGCCCGAGGCGGGTCGCCCACCATTCCCGAACGACATGGACCGCGAAGCCGAGCAGGCCGCCCCCCACCAACCCAGGGACTGACGGCCACCGTCTGCTATTATCCCCTCTTCTCGCGAGTCGGGTGGCGCTGAAGTTCGCGGTCTTATTCTCGGCGAGCCATCGTCGTTCCTGGCTAGCGTTCAGGTTCTCGGAATACTTGACGTATTTCGGGGTTCTGAACGTGACGCCAGGGGCGGCGAGGGCCGGCGAAATAGCCTTCGAACTTCTGTGACGCCCGACGAGGAGGTGGTCCGTTGCGTCGTGCGACCCTGTCTCTGCTCTCGACCGCGCTCTTCTTGCTGCCGGCCTGCCCCTCTGATGGAGGCGGCGGCGCCGCTCCCGGCCACGGCTACCCGCCCACGGGCCCCGGGCCGGCGACCACCACCGACACTGGCGGACCCGGGGGCTCGACCGATCCGGGCTCCTCGACGGGCACGCCCGCAGACCCCCTGCCACCTCCACCGACCCTGACCGAGCTGGAGGTCGCCTCCGGCGCCGGTGTCCGCCGCTGGCCGGACGCGGCGTGGGGCGACGGGGGCTTCCTGGTCGTGTGGAACGAGATCGGCACCGAGGGAGGGAGCATCCGCGCGCGCTCGGTGTCGGCGACAGGTGTGCCGGGCGAGCCCTTCGCCGTCTCGGGCGCGGGCCTCTCGGACTCGGCCGCCCCGAGCGTGGCGTGGGGAGACGGGCGCTATCAGGTCACCTGGGTCGATCCCCAGAGCGGCCTCACCCAAGCACAGGTGCTCATGACCCGGCGCGTGGGAGCGGATGGGCCGGTGGCGGAGGCCTACCAGATCGCCGGCGGCGCCTCTCACTCGTCACCGCCTGCCATAGCCTTCGGGGGCGGCACCTTCGCCTTCGCCTGGGGCGGGTTGGTCACGAAGCTGACCGAGCCCTCCGCCTTCGCCGCCGTCGTCCCCGACGCCGGCGCGGCGGCCCCGACCCCGAGCGCCGCCACGTCGTTGGCCGACGGGGGCGGACCACTCTCGGACATGGCCTTGAGCTACGGGCAGGAGGGCTTCCTGTGCGCGTGGGTCTCTCACCCCTACTCGGGACGGGACGGGGCCGCGGTCATGGTCCGCCGCTTGAGCCCCGCCGGCCAACCCGAGGGCAACCCCATCGAGCTCGCCAACACCTCGGACCCGCGCCCCGACGGCCTCGACATGGCCTTCGGCGGCGGGCTCTTCCTCGTAGTCTACGGCTGGCAGACGAACGAGCACTACGACCCCGAGACAGCGGTGACGGGGGTCTACCTCGGACCGCTCGGGGGGCTGCTGGCCAAGCTGGAGCTCCCCGCCGAGGGCAAGCGCAGGAGCTGGCCCGCCCTCGCCTTCTCCGCTCGTGACTTCGTGCTCGCCTACACCGAGGCCGAGTCCGTGGCAGCCGGCGGGCCGTCCCGGGTCGCGCTCGCCCACCTCGAGGGAGGGGCCACGGTCGCCAAGACCGGCCGCCGCTCGACCTCGGTCTTCGCCTCCGAGGCGAATAGTCGGGTTCAGAGGAGCCCGGCGATCACGGCTTCGAGAGAAGGGAAGACAGTCCTCGTCTGGGAAGATCTGCCCACCGGAGCGGCCGAAACAGGCCGCATTCAGGCGGCTTTTGGCGGGCCATAAAGGGCGTAAATAGTAGCAATATCGAAGTATTGTGCGGGATCTGCTTGACGCTCGGGCGCGAATAATCCATAAAACCGACCGGCTTAGTGGACTCTAGCGATCACCCCCATGAAGGTCTCCACACGAGCGCGCTATGCGCTGCGGCTCATGATCGACCTCGCCAAGAACTGGCAAGGCTCCCCCGTGATCTTGAGGGACGTGGCCGGGCGCCAGCGCATCTCCAAGCGTTACCTCGAGCAGCTCGCGACTGCCCTGAAGCACGCGAGGCTCGTGGTCGCCGTACCGGGCAGGGGCGGCGGCTACACGCTCCCGCGCGCGCCCGAGAACATCAGCGTGAGCGAGATCGTCAACGCGAGCATCGGCCCGGTCAACGTGGTCGAGTGTGTGGACCACCCCGACGCCTGCTCGCGGGTCGAGGGCTGCCCTTCACGTTGGATGTGGCAGCGGGTCAACCTCGCGATCGTCGACGTGCTCGAGAACGTCACCCTCGCGGACCTCTGCCGCGGTGACCACGACGTCAACGGGACCGCGACCTCCGCAACCCCGTGCAGCGGCAACAAACCCCAGGCGGTGGTTTGAAGAGGCACCATCTAGGCTCCTTTCCCAGGGAGGCAAGAGAGAACCATGGTTGAGCGCAAGATCGGCGACCGGACGCTCCGGCTCGTTCGGGACGACATCACCGACATGGAAGTAGAGGCTTTCGTCTACGACATCCGCCCCGACTGCCAGCTCGACGCGGGCTATGGGAACGCCATCGCCCAGCGCGGCGGCAAGATCGTGCAGGACACCCTGAACGAGATCGGGACCGTCGCCGTCGGCGAGGCAGTGATCACGACCGCGGGCAAGATGAAGGCGAAGCACATCATCCACGCCAACGGGCCGAAGTTCATGGAGTCCCAGACCGAGGACAAGCTGAGGGCCGCCGCCATCTCGGCGATGAAGCTCGCCGAGGCCAACGGCATCACCCAGCTCGCTTTCCCACCGATGGGCAGCGGCCTGTACCAGGTGCCCCTCGACGAGTCCGCGCGCGTGCTCGTCGAGACCGTGTCCGAGCACCTCAAGGGCGACACCATCCTGAAGGAGGTCATCCTCGTCGGCGTTGACGACCGGGAGATCGAGCCCTTCAAGGCACAATTCAACTGAGGAGCGTGAGATGTTTGGGAGCCTCCACACCGCAGAGGTCGTTCACTGGATCGCGCTCGGCGTAATGGCCGTGGTCTACACGACCCGTATCCTCTGGCTGCTCAGCTTCAAGAAGGGCGTAGACCGCTCCGACCCCAACCCGAGCGGGCGCACGAACCCCACCGACAGCGCCTACTACTCCCTGGCCAACGTCGCCATGCCGTGGGCCATGGAGAGCACGCGCAGGGGCATGTTCTTCTACTTCACCTTCGTGCTCTTCCACCTCGGCGTCACCGCAGGAATCGCGCTGGCCTTCCTCAGCACGATCCTGCCTGGCTTCGTGTCGAACATCGTCGTCGCCTGGGTCTTCGGCGCGCTCGTCTTCGGAGCATTCCTCGTCGGCCTCGGCCGCATGGTCCGGCGCCTCGCGGTGCCCTACATGCGCCTCATCAGCACGCCCGACGACTACTTCTCCCTGTTCATGCTCATCTGCTGGTTCGCCCTTGGCACGGCCACCCAGGCGCACCTGGCAGGGTCGGCTAGCTTCGCCAGCGTGGACTACCTCGTCGCCTACCTCTACCTGACCAGCTTCTTCCTGCTTTACGTGCCGTTCTCGAAGATCTCGCACTACCTGTACTACCCCTTCACGCGGTGGTGGCTCGGCAAGGCCCTGGGCCACCGCGGAAGCATGCCGGTCGCGAGAGGATAGGAGGAGATCATGGAAGACCAGACCGCCCGCTCAGGCAACAGCCCAGCCGCCGCCGCTGCGAAGGCCGCTGAATCGGATACCTACAAGGTCGCGCGCGTGAGCACCCCAATCGCGCCAGCCAAGGACAAGGCGCCGTCGACCGGACGCTCGGAGAAGGTCGAAGCCATCTTGAAGATCCTCCCGAGCAAGCTGACCCGACAGGTCGTCGGCTCGCTGGTCGCCTGCGTTCACTGCGGCATGTGCCACAAGGCCTGCCACTACGCCCTGGCGTTCCCGGACGACCCGAAGATGACGCCGTCTTTCAAGGCGGACCAGCTGCGCAAGATCTTCAAGGCGCGCCACGACTGGACCGGCCGCGTGCTGCCGAAGTGGGTAGGCGCCAAGGTCCCGATGACCGACGAGGACTTAGAGGTCATCAAGGACATCGCCTTCGGCACCTGCACCAACTGCCGGCGCTGCACCTTCAACTGCCCCATGGGCGTCGACACCATGGCCCTCAACGGCATCACCCGCAGCCTGCTCACGGCCGTGGGCGTGGTGCCCGAGGGCGTCCGGGTAGTCTCCAAGGACCAGTGGGAGATCGGCAACCAGATGGGAGTCCTCAAGGAGGACTACATCGAGACCATCGAGTGGATGAGCGAGGAGCTCGTCGACGAGGTCGAGGACGACGCGGCCGAGATCGAGATGGACGCGCCGGACAAGGACATCATGTACACGATCAACCCGCGCGAGGTTAAGTACGACCCGCGTACCATCGCCGCTGCGGCGTTGATCTTCTACGCGGCGGGCGAGAGCTGGACCATGCCCACCGAGGGCTGGGACCAGACCAACTTCGGACTCTTCTCGGGCGACGCCAAGCTCGGCGGCGCCGCGG
>CAZQPP010000559.1:0-5465 GCA_964594295.1 uncultured Myxococcales bacterium
TCCTCCCGGTAGTAGCCCGCGGGTCTTCGGACCTGACGCTGTACGTCCGCGATATCAAGCGCTTCCCGGTGTTGTCGCGAGCCGACGAGCAGGAGCTCGCCAAGAGGTGGCACGACGAGCGCGACCCGGAGGCCTTCAGGCAGCTCGTCTTGGCCAACCTGCGTTTCGTTCTGAAGATCGCCAACGAGTATCGCCGCTACGGGTTCAGGGTCCAGGATCTCGTGCAGGAGGGGAACATCGGCCTGATCAAGGCCGTGATCAACTTCAACCCCTACCGCGGCTATCGGCTGATCTCCTATGCGGTCTGGTGGATCAGGGCCCAGATCCACGACCACATCCTCCGCAACTGGTCGATGGTGAAGATCGGCACCACCCAGCTCCAGCGGAAGCTCTTCTACAAGCTCCAGAACGCCCAGAGCGTGCTCAAGGACAAGCTCAAGGACGAGGCCAGCGACGCCGAGCGGGACCAGATGGCCGTCGACGCCATCGCCAAGGCCCTCGGCACCGACCGCGAGACTGTCACCGCCTTCCGGGCGCGCATGCAGCGCCGCGACCTCTCCATCGAGGCCCCGGTCACCGAGGACGGCAGCGTGACCGTCGGCGACAGGCTCTCCGAGGACGTCGCCGACCAGTCGGACGCGGTGGAGGCCGCCGAGGCCCTCACGTCCCTGAAGCTGGTCTTGGACGAGGTGCGCGAGAGGCTCGACGACCGCGAGCTCGACATCCTGGAGAACAGGATCCTCTCGGAGTCCCCCGAGACCCTCGACTCCATCGGCGTGCGCTATGGCGTCTCTAAGGAGCGCATCCGCCAGGTGGAGAAGCGCGTGCGAGAGAAGATCGTCGCGGCAGGGCGCACCCACTTCGCGGAGACCGGGCGCCTCCTCCCGCCGCCCAGCTGATTCACTCCGGCGGCTGCATCTCCCCGTCCGCGAAGGCGTAGTAGGCCTTGAGCACGCGGCGAACGTACAGGTCTGTGCGCTCGTAGGGGATGCCTCCCTTCCTCGCCACGGCCGCTCCCCCCGCGTGGTAGGCCGAGATCACGGCCACGTAGTCCCCGTCGAAGCGGTCCGCGAGCTGGCGCAGGTAGCGGGCCCCGCCCATGACGTTCTCGAAGGGGTCGTAGGGGGATGACACGCCCATCGCCGCGGCGGTCGCCGGCATGAGCTGGGTGAGGCCCATGGCCCCCGCCGACGAGAGCGCCTTCACCTTGAAGCGGCTCTCGGTGTGGATCACGCCGTAGAGGAAAGCCTCGGGCAGGTTGTAGCGCTCGGCGGCCTCGGCCACGATCGCGCGGATCTTCCGCAAACGCCTCGGCGACGAGGTGGCGAGCGGGCTGTAGCGCCTCTTCTTCCTCTTGGACTTCGCTGCCGAGCTCCCCTTCGCGGGAGCGTCGCCGCCGCTCCCCTCGGCCTCGGGCGCCGGCGCGGCCTGCTTCGAGCCCCTCATTACCAGGCGGCAGCGCTTGTGCACCTTCTTGTTGATGGCCTTGGCGTTGACGTAGATCTCCTGGCCGTCCACCAGGCACCGGTAGATGTCGTCCGCCGCGGCCGGGGTCGGGATCGACACGGCGGCCACGAGGATCAGGGCGGGCAGGGTGGCGCGTCGTGTCATGGCTGAAGTGTATAACGCGCGCCCTCAGCCCTCCACTTCCCCTTTCAGGCGGTAGAGCACCTCGAGGGCCTCGATCGGTGTGCAGGCGTCCGGGTCCACCCCGGCCATGATCTCTCTGACCTTGGACCAGCGCGGATCGAGGGGCTCGGGAGCGAAGAGGTCGAGCTGGCTCTCCCCCGAGACCTCCATCCCGTCGCCGGTGCGGCCGATGGGGGCGGTGAGCTGCCCCCTCTCGAGCTCCTCGAGGAGGCCACGGGCCCTCTCGACGACGGCCTCGCTGAGGCCCGCGAGTCGCGCGACCTCCACCCCGTAGGAGCGGCGCATGGACCCCGGCATCAGCCGCCTCAAGAAGACGATGTTGCCGTCCCACTCGCGCACGGCCACGTGCTTGTTGCGCACCCCGTCTCGCGTGTCCGCGAGGGCGCAGAGCTCGTGGTAGTGGGTCGCGAAGAGCGTCCTGGCCCGGGCGCGGTCGTGCAGGTCCTCCGCCACCGCCCACGCGATGGAGAGGCCGTCGAAGGTCGCCGTGCCGCGGCCGATCTCGTCCAAGAGCACGAGGCTGCGCTCGGTGGCGTGGCGCACGATGTCGGCCGTCTCGACCATCTCCACCATGAAGGTGCTCCGGCCCGTCGTGATGGAGTCGGACGCGCCGACCCGGGTGAAGACCCGGTCCACGATGCCGACCCTGGCCTCGGCGGCCGGCACCCGGGCCCCCATCTGCGCCAGGATGACGGCCAGGGCCACCTGCCTCATCACCGTGCTCTTGCCGGCCATGTTGGGGCCGGTGATGAGCATGAGGCGCCCGTGCTCTCCCCCGATCTCGACGTCGTTCGGCACGTACTCGCCGGGTGGCAGCAGCGCCTCGAGGGTCGGGTGCCGAGACTCCCTCAGCTCGATCTCGACTCCCTCGTGCAGCTCGGGGCGGCAGTAGCCGTGCTCTCCGCTCAGGTCGGCGAGGGCCCCGAGGGCGTCGAGCTCGCCCAGCGCCGCGGCGGTGCGCTGGAGGCGCGGCGCCTGCGCGGCCACGTCGGCGCGGAGCAGCGCGAAGAGCTCGGCCTCGAGCTCCTTGAGCCTGTCCGATCCGCCGAGGATCTTGGCCTCCATGTCCTTGAGCTCGGTCGTGATGAAGCGCTCGCCGTTGGCGATGGTCTGCTTGCGGTTGTATTCCTCCGGCACTCGGTGCAGGTGGGTCCTCGTGACCTCGATGTAGTAGCCGAAGACCTTGTTGTAGCGGACCTTCAGCGAGCCGATGCCCGTCCTCTCGCGCTGCTCGGCCTCGTACCCCATGAACCAGCGGGCGCCCTGCTCCGAGAGCTCACGGAGCTCTTGGATCTCCTCGTCGTGCTCGCTCCGGAAGATGCCGCCGTCGCTGGACTGCACGGGAGGTGAGTCGACCAGCGCCCTGTCGAGGTGTCCGTGGAGGTCCTCAAAGGGGTCTATGCGCGAGGCGGCGTCGTCGAGCCACCCGGCGCCGGTGTCCGACGTCGCGGCGCGCAGATCCGGCAGCCCCGCGAGGGAGTCCCGGAGCGCGCCGAGGTCGCGCGGGGTCGCGGTGCCGGCCACCGAGCGCGCCGTGATGCGCTCGATGTCCTTGACGGCGCCCAAGAGCTCGCGGACTCGCTCGCGGCGAGCGGGCTCGGCGAGCAGGACCTCCACGGCGTCCTGCCGCCTCTCGATGGCCTCGCGCTCGCGCAGGGGTCGGCTCAGCCAGCCGCGCAGGGTGCGCGCTCCCGGGGCGGAGCGGGTGCGCTGCAGGAGGTGCGCGAGCGTGCCCTTGCCGGCGCCGCCGTCCGTCGTGCGGAAGACCTCGAGGTTCGACAGGGTGGTCGCGTCCAGGATGAGGTGCGCGCCCGGGCTGTAGCGTACGAGGGGGCGAACGTGGTCGAGGCCGAAGACTCGCATCGAGGCGAGGTGGGCGCCGAGGAGCTCGGCGGCGTCTCGGATGGCGCCGGGCAGGTCGCCGTCGCGCGGCAGCTCGGCCGGGGCGTCGCCCGCGGCCGGGGGGCGCACGGGGCCTATCACGAGGTCGGAGCGCCAGGCGCGCAGGGCACGCTCGAGGGCGGCCGCCCCGCGCGCGCCGGCCTCCTCGGGGAGCACCACCTCGGCCGGGTCGAGGCGGGCGAGCTCGTCGCTGAGGGCCGCGAGGTCCTCCACCTCGGCGCCGCGAAGCTCGCCGGTGCTCACGTCTATGGCCGCGAGCCCGATCACGCCCTCCTCGAGATCCTCAGGCGGGGCGAGGGCCACGAGGAAGTTCGGGCGGTCCTGGTCGAGCCCGTCCGAGTCGAGGCGCACGCCGGGGCTCAGCACCCTGGTCACCTCTCGCTTCACGATGCCGCGGGCCTTGCGCGCGTCCTCGACCTGATCGCAGAGCGCGACGCGGTGGCCGGCGGCGAGCAGGCGCCTGATGTAGGGCTCCACCTGTATCGCGGGCACCCCGGCCATGGGCATGGGCTTGCCCTGGAAGGTCCCGCGGGTGGTCAGGGTGAGCTCGCAGACCTCGCTGGCCTTCCTGGCGTCGTCGAAGAAGACCTCGAAGAAGTCGCCGAGGCGGAACATCAGGATCGCGTCCGGGTGCGCGTCCTTGGCCGCGAGGTACTGGCGCATCATCGGGGTCAGGTCGGTGCCCGAGCCCGCGCCCCCCTTCTTCTTCGTCACTGCTCCTCTCTCAGACGAAGCCGTCGGCTTTGCGCCTCTCGCCCTGGCGGTAGAGGTCGTCGACGTCCTCCGCGTAGACCTGCATCACCGCCTTGCGCCGCACCTTGAGCGTGGGCGTGAGCAGGTTGTTCTCCTGGCTGAAGGGATCGGCGACGACGTGGAAGTACTTCACGCTCTCCCAGGCGCCGAGGCCCTTGTTCACCTCTGCGACCTGCGACTCGATGAGCTTCTTGACGCGCTCGTCGCTCACGAGGTCTCTGGGGTCGGTGCTCCGCAGCCCCTGCTCGGCCGCCCACTCCTCGAGGGCGACGAAGTCGGGCACCACGAGGGCCACGCAGTAGGGCCGCCGGTCGCCGATGACGCAGGCCTGCTCGATGTGGGGCTGGAGCTTCAACAGGTTCTCGATGGCCTGGGGCGCCACGTATTTGCCGCCAGCGGTCTTGATCAGGTCCTTCTTGCGGTCGGTGATGCGCAAGAAGCCCTCGTCGTCGATCTCGCCGATGTCCCCGGTGGCGAACCAGCCGTCCTCGAGCAGGACCGCCTTCGTCGCGTCGGGCTTGTTGTAGTAGCCCTTCATGATGCTGGGGCCGCGCGCGAGCACCTCGCCGTCGTCGGCGATCTTGATCTCGACGCCCGGTACCGGCTGGCCGACGGTGCCGAACTTGAATGCCTCGGGGCGGTTGCAGGTGAGCACCGGAGAGGTCTCGGTCAGCCCGTAGCCCTCCAAGACCAGGATCCCCGCGGCGTGGAAGAACTCCTGCACCTCGCGGGAGAGCGGCGCGCCTCCGGACACGCAGAAGCGGATGCGCCCGCCGAGCTTGTCGCTCAGCTTGCTGAACACCATCTTCTTCGCCAGGGCGTAACGCGCCGTGAGCCCGAGGCCGAGGCTCTCGCCCCGCTGGATGCGGCGGCTGGCCTCGTAGCCGGTGGTCATGGCCAGGTCCATGATCTTGCGCTTGGCGCCGGTCGCGGAGTCCCGCTGGGCCATGAACTTCGTGTAGACCTTCTCGTAGATGCGCGGCACCGAGGCCATGACCGTGGGGCGCACGTCGGCGAGGTTGTCGAGCAGGCGCTCGATGCTCTCCGCGTAGTAGATCCTGGCGCCCACGTAGGTTGCCACGAAGTGCCCGGCCATGCGCTCGAAGGAGTGGGAGAGCGGCAGGAAGCTCAAGAAGATGTCCTCGGGCCCGACGTAGACC
>CAZQPP010000560.1:0-5455 GCA_964594295.1 uncultured Myxococcales bacterium
TGCGGCGCCGGCGCCGCGGCTCACCTGGCCGGCGTGGTCGCGGCCTCCTTCCCCGGGCCCGTCATCGCGGTCCCCATCGGCGCGACCGAGCTCCGCGGCGTGGACGCCCTGCTGGCCTCCGTCCAGATGCCGCCCGGCGTCCCGGTAGCCACGGTCGGCATCGACCAGAAGGGCGCGCACAACGCGGCCATGCTCGCCTCCCAGATCCTCGCCATAGACCACGACCGCACGGCAGGGGCCGTGGTCGCGCACCGGAAGCGCCTGTCGGCCGAGTTCGCCGAGCTCTCCGAGGTCTGGGAGCACCCGGGCACGGTGCCCCTCGCGAAGGCGCCGCCGGTGGCCCTCCTCGCGTGCGGGCGTGACGAGCAGCGAGCCCTCGAGCGCTGCGTCGAGGTCCTCACCGAGCTGGGCGTGGACTACGAGATGCACCGCGCGAGCCTCTGCCGTGCTCCCGAGGCGATGAGGCAGCTCGCCTCCGGCCTCGGGGTGAGAGGCGTCAAGGTCGCCATCTGCGGAGCAGGCGGGGACGAGCCCCTGCCGGCGGCAGTCGGCGCCTGGTTCATAGGGCCCGTCATCTCGGTCCCCCTCGCCACCACGGGCCTCGGCGGAGTGGACGCCCTCCTCGCCGCGGTGCAGGCGCCGCCCGGCGCACCGATCGCGACCGTGGCCGTCGGCGGCATGGGCGCGCGCAACGCGGCCATCCTGGCTGCCGAGATGCTCGCCGTCCGGTCACCCGACGTGGCGGCCAAAGTGAAAGCCTACCGCCTCGGTGTCGCCGAGGCCCTCGAGAGGGAGGCCGGCGAGCTCGGCAAGCGCCTGGCCCAACAGACTATGAGGTTGCGAAAGCCCCATGAGTGAGAGCACGGACATCACGACCAGGCTCGCGGAGCTCGACGCCGCAGCGGCGGTGGGCGGCGGTGCCGCGCGCATCGAGAAGCAGCACGCCGCCGGGAAGCACACGGCCCGGGAGCGCATCGACATGCTCCTCGACCCCGACACCTTCGAGGAGTTCGGGCGCTTAGTCGCGCACGGCTGCCACGACTTCGGCATGGAGAAGAAGCGGATCCCCGGCGACGGGGTCGTCACCGGAACAGGGCGCATCGACGGTCGCCTCGTCTGCGTCTTCGCCCAGGACTTCACGGTCTTCGGCGGCTCCCTGTCCGGCGCCAACGCCCGCAAGATCTGCGCGCTCATGGACCGGGCGATGAAGATCGGCGCGCCCGTGATCGGCCTGAACGACTCGGGCGGCGCCCGCATCCAGGAAGGCGTGGTCTCCCTCGGAGGCTACGCCGACATCTTCCTGCGCAACACCCTCGCCAGCGGCGTGGTCCCCCAGATCAGCGTCGTCCTGGGCCCCTGCGCGGGGGGAGCCGTGTACTCGCCCGCGATCACGGACTTCATCCTGATGGTCAAGGGCACCTCGCACATGTTCATCACGGGCCCCGACGTGATCCGCGCCGTCACCCACGAGGAGGTCACCAAGGAGGACCTCGGCGGCGCCGACTCCCACGCCACGCGATCCGGCGTCGCCCACTTCGCCTGTGACGACGAGCGGACCGCCCTCGCGCTCACCCGCGAGATCTTCGCCTACATGCCCGCGAACAACGCCGAGGAGCCACCGGCCCGGCCCTGTGACGATCCCTTCGACCGCCAGGACCTCGAGCTGGCCGACATCGTCCCGCCGCAGCCGAACAAGCCCTACGACATCAAGGACATCATCACCCGCGTGGTCGACCGCGGGAGCTGGCTCGAGGTGCACGCAGCCTACGCGCAGAACATCGTCGTCGGCTTCGCGCGCATCGAGGGCCACCCGGTTGGTGTGATCGCCAACCAGCCGGCCCACCTCGCGGGCTGCCTCGACATCGACGCGTCCATCAAGGGCGCACGCTTCGTGCGCTTCTGCGACGCCTTCAACATCCCGCTCATCACCCTCGTCGACGTGCCCGGCTTCCTGCCCGGCACCGCCCAGGAGTACGGCGGCATCATCATCCACGGCGCCAAGCTCCTCTACGCCTTCGCCGAGGCCACGGTGCCCAAGATCACCCTGATCACGCGCAAGGCCTACGGCGGCGCCTACGACGTCATGGCGAGCAAGCACATCCGCGCGGACGTCAACCTCGCCTACCCCACCGCGGAGGTGGCGGTCATGGGCCCCGACGGAGCGGTCAACATCATCTACCGCAAGGAGCTCGCCGAGGCCGCCGATCCCGAGGCCACCCGCGCCGAGCTCATCGCCGAGTATCGCCAGACCTTCGCCAACCCGCTCAAGGTCGCCGAGCTCGGCTACATCGACGCGGTCATCCGCCCGGAGGAGACCCGCCCGCGCCTCGCGGTCGCCCTGCGCACCCTGCGAAACAAGAGGGACCGCAACCCGCCGCGCAAGCACGGGAATATTCCTCTCTAAGAGCCCACAGCGCGCAGCGCTCGGGGGCTCCCAGACCGTGCCCCTGCCCCTGCCCCTGCCCTTGCCCTCGCTCTTGCCCGTGCCCGTGCCCGCGACGACCCCGGCAAGACCATTCTCTGCGCCGCGAAGCTCGCGTTAACCTCCTCGCGCGCCTCTGCTATAGAGGCCGGCGAACCCTCACGGTGAGGTCCCCATGAGTGTTCCTATGAGCGTCAACCGGGTGCTCATCCCGGTGGACTTCTCCGATACGAGCCGGAAGGCCTTCTACGTCGGGCTGAAGTACGCGAAGCTCTTGGACGCAGACACCTTCGTGCTCCACATCAAGGAACCCATCCGCTACTTCGACTCCTCCTTCGAGAGGGTCGAGGAGGTCGACGGGGAGCTCGCCCGCCTCGAGAGCGGCGTGCGGCGGCGCGTCAACGAGCTCTTCGAGCAGGGCGGCTTCACCGAGGTGGACAGGCGGCGGGTGAAGATCGCCGTGTCGGGCGGCAAGCCCCACTCGGAGATCATCCGCTTCGCCGTCGAGAACGACATCGACCTCGTGGTCATGGGCACGCACGGCTACACAGGCATGAAGGCGATCTTGATCGGCAGCGTCGCCGAGCGCGTGGTACGCTTCGCCCCCTGCCAGGTGCTCTGCGTCAAACCCGACGACTTCAAGTCGCCGCTGACCGACGGCATCGTATAGTCTTCTTGCCGGAAACAGGGCGCCTCGCGGGCGGTCATCCCAGGGAGCGGACATGAGCGACGAGAACGAAAAAGGACAGGGCCCGGTCGACCTCAAGACCCGCTTGGGCCTGCACAAGAAGCTCGCCGAGATCGAGGCGGCCCGGCAGGCTCCGGCCCCGGAGCCCGAGCCGGCGCCCCCCGAGCCGCTCGAAGAGGCGACCATCCAGAGGCCGCCCCGCCCGAGCCAGCCTCCCGCCCCGGTCGCGCCGGGCCCAATGGACGACGCGACCGGCGAGATCGACATGGGCTCGGTCAAGACCGGCAACAAGCCCCTGTTCGTCGGCGGGGTCGTGGTGGCTACCATCCTGGTGCTCGGCGCCGGCTTCGTGATCGGCAAGGCCTTCCAGCTGCGCTCGCTGTCCAACGTGCGCATCGAGAACGCCAAGACGATCTACCAGTCGATCTTCAGCGACGAGCACCCCCTCGCGAAGAAGAAGAAGATCGAGGTCTTCAAGGGCTTCCTCAGCGACGTGAAGGACTTCAAGGAGAAGATCGGCACCCGCGTGAAGAAGCCATCGGAGAGAGACGCGGTCCTCGCCGAGCTCAGCGCCTTCATGAACGCGGTGAAGGAGTACCGGGCGATGCAGATCGACTTCCCGGCCCGGCGCTACGCGACCAGCAACTTCTTCTTCATCGAGGTCCTGCCCTCGCTGACCACCCTCCAGGACCAGACGACCCGCATCAACGCCCTCGCGGACGCCCTGCTCCAGGACGCCTCCCTCGTGGACTTCATCATCCGCTTCCGCAAGGAGCGCACCGCCCACCCGGAGAGGTACACCCACCACTTCTGGATCAGACCACCGGCCGAGGGCGACATCGAGTCCTTCGCCACCGGCGTGCGCGTCGTCAAGATGGCGCAGCGGGAGAAGGTCAAGTCGAACGGCAAGGAGATCGTCGAGCAGGCCATCGTGCCGGAGAACGCCAAGAACCCGAACGAGGGGGTGCTGGTGCCGGTCTCGACCATCGCCGCGCTGAGCCTCGACAGCACAGTCAAGACCTTCGAGGACCAGACCCTCGGGCGCATGCTCGGGCGCGTGATGGTGCGCCTCGACCAGCTCCTCGAGGCGACCAAGGCGGTCAACCTCAAGCCCCTCGAGACCTCCCTGCAGGAGCAGGCCTCGAAGGCGCCCTACTTCGTGCTCTAGGAGCGGTCAGCTATCAGCCATCAGCTATCAGCGTGGGCATGCCGAGGCGGAGGTCGTGACGGCCCCGCAGGCAACGCCCGCGGCTGAGAGGCGCGGCTCGGCGTGATCCTCACCGTCACCGCCAACCCCATGATCGAGCACACCGTCGGCGTGGACGTGAACCGCGTCGGGGGCAGGCACAGGGTGCGCGCCCCGCTGGCGCAGGTGACCGGCAAGGGCCTCAACGTCAGCCGGGCCCTCGTGGCCCTGGGCTGCCCCAACGCTGCAGTAGTGGCCGCGGAAGGAGCCCTCGCGCCGGTGCTGAGCCGGATGCTCGGCGACGAGGGCATCGAGCACAGGCTCGCTGCCACCGGGAGCTGTGTGCGCGCGGGCTTCGCCGTGGTGGACGCCGCCGGCGTGGCGACCACCTACTACGGCAAGGGTGAGGCCGGCGCCGAGGAGCTGGAGCGGGGCCTCCTCGAGGCCGTCGGAGCCGCCGTGGAGGAGCTCCGCCCGCGCGCCGCGGTGCTGGCCGGCAGCCTGCCCGAGGGAGCGGGCACCGATCTCTACGCCTCCCTGGCCCGCGCCCTGCGCCGCGCCGGTGTGCCCGTCGTGCTCGACGCCGTGGGCCCTGCCCTGGTCGCCGCCATGAGCGAGGGCGCCGAGGTCGTGAAGGTCAACCGGGAGGAGTTCAGGGCGACCTTCGGCCGCGCCCCGCGCTCCGAAGGCGACTACGCCGCCGCCCTGCGCGACCTGCGTGACACCCACGGCGCCAGGGTCGCCGCCGTGACCGCCGGCAGCGGCGCCGCCTTCTTCCTGGTGGGCGACACGGTGTACCGGGCGATCCCCCCGGAGGTCCACGTACGAAACACCGTGGGCAGCGGCGACAGCCTGCTTGCCGGATGGCTCGCCGCACGGTACGAGGGCCTGGCATCGGACGAGGCCGTGCGCACCGCCATGGCAGCGGGCGCGGCCAACGCCGAGCAGCTCGCCGTGGCCGCCGTCGACGCCGGCAGGGTCCGCGAGCTCACCCCCAAGGTGGTGCTGACCGAGGTATAAGAATGCAGACGCGCTTGTTGCCCTTCCTGCTGATCACCCTTCTCCCCCTCGCCGCGTGCAAGGACAAGCCGACGACCGCCGAGGCAGGCGCGAAGAAGGCTCCGGCCGCGGCGCCTTCGCCCGAGCAGAAGGCCGCCCC
>CAZQPP010000561.1:0-5450 GCA_964594295.1 uncultured Myxococcales bacterium
CGGAGGGTCTCCGGGTTGCAGTTGTTGATGGTGCAGAAGTCGCCGTCGTCGCAGTGGGCGTCGAAGAGGCACTCGGTGCACCTCGGGAAGGTGTGGCCCGGGCGCTTGTGGCAGAACCAGTGGGGCGGGCACCAGTCGACGGACTCACAGCACGGGCTTATCTTACCGTAGGCACACTCTCTCCACAGGCCCGCGCCGGCTCGAGCGACGCAGGCACCCAGCGAGCACTGTCCGACCGCGCACTGGGTGTCGGACGTGCAGGCCCTGGTAATACGGAAGAGGGAAGAGGAGGCCGCGCTGTCCTCCGTCAGCTTCGCGCCCGCGGTGTCAGCGAGGTAGATCCCGATAGAGTGCTGGCCGGCACTGACGGCGGGGATCACGTAGTCGCTGTCGTCGAAGACGGTCGCGATTCGCTGGCCGTTGAGGTGGATGTAGACCCTGTTGCCGTTGGGCGCGGGTCCGAGCGTGAAGTTGGCCACCGTGAACGACACGGTAACCGGGATCGTGTCGGCAGCGGGTGGATCCAAATAGGTGATCCCGTCGGGCAACTGGAGCCAGTCGCCGAGGGTCGGCGTGAGGAGCTGGATCGTCGGATCCGTCGTCGCCGCCGCCGTGACCTGCGCGAACGACGCGCGCACGTCAGGCGCGTTCGCGTGCGACGATCTGACGTCTTGCTGTTGCACCACTGGCAGGGGCTCTAGCGAGCGCTGCTGGCAGCCGGCGGCCAAAACGGCCGCCATGCCCAGGAACAGAAGCGCTCGCCCGGCCGTTTTGGCCCGTCGAGCACCCGGCTCCTTCATTCCCTCCCTAACCTCGGAGGCGTGGAAGGTGAAGCCAGTGGTGGCAAGGTCGGAAAAAAATGCACCACGGGAATGTTTCATGTGCCGGCCCGGTTCGTTCGTCGGTTCGCCCGCTTAGAGCTTCCGCAAGGAGGGTAGGCCAACCTTCCGGATGAGATCAAGTGGAGGTGGTTCGCAAGTCCCGTGCCACAAGGCGAGCTTTGCCTTGAGGTTGTGGGCCGAATTCCCCAAAAGGGGGGCGCATCGCCTGAATGGGAACGCCCCGGACGGGAAGATCCG
Organism: uncultured Myxococcales bacterium; assembly: GCA_964594295.1. Lineage (GTDB taxonomy): Bacteria > Myxococcota_A > UBA9042 > UBA3505 > UBA3505 > CAZQPP01. The sequence continues at coordinate 1,080 of CAZQPP010000561.1, forward strand.
GCCTGTGGCCGGCCCGATTGACACACGACCGGCAGCCCGCGACGCTCGGCCTCCACCCCTGCCGGCGTTGCCACCATGGATCAGGCCTGCGGGGTCGCCCTCCTCGGAGGAGACCTCGGCATCTACACCTACCGATGGACCCTGGGGGAAGAGCAAGGCGCCCTCGAGAGGGGTGTCCGAGTGCTCGCTCCCCTCGGGAGCAGGACCGTCGCGGGCGTGGTGGTCGAGCCACAGGCGAGCTGGCCGGATGGCGACGGCGGGGCTCGTCTCCGTGACCTCGAGGCCCTGCTCGACCCGCTGCCCCTCGGTGAAGAGGACTGGCTGAGCTTCCTCGAGTGGACCGCGGCTTACTACCTCTGCCCTGTCGGAGCGGCTATCGAGGCCGCGCTCCCCCCCGCGCTGCGCAAGGGAGTCGAGCCTGTGCTGCGCGTGTCGGCGTCGGCGGGTCGGACTGACCTCGGCAGGCGATTGCGCGCGCGCCTCGGGAGACCGGCGGGGAGCCCGGAGGAGATCCGGCGCGCCCTGGACCTGTCGCCCTCGCGCTTGCGGCGCCTCGTCTCCGAGGGTCTGCTCGAGGCGGGAGCTCGCGGCCCCGGCGCCGGTCGGCCCAGGCTCGAGCGGCTCTACCGCTACGAGCGCAACGTCGAGGTCTCGGCTCGGGCCACCGTGGAGCAGGCCGTCCTCGCGCACCTGCGCCACGCCGGCACCGCGAGCCGTCGCGAGGTGCTGGCGCGCTGGCCGTCGGCCGGCCGCGCGCTGGCCAGGCTGGTGGAGAAGGGCGCCCTGCGCGAGGAGGAGGCTTCGCCGGTCCCCGCGGACGGAGCCTGCCTCGACGAGGAGGAGCGCCCGGTGGAGCTGACCGCGCAGCAAAGAGAAGCTGTCGACGCGGTCGCTGCACCGGGAGAGCAGCCGCCGGCCCTCCTCCACGGCGTGACGGGCTCGGGGAAGACGGAGGTGTACCTGCGTCTGGCGGAGCAGACCCTGCGCGAGGGTGGGTCGGTGCTGCTCCTCGTCCCCGAGATCGGCCTCACCCCCGCGCTCCTCGGCCGGGTCCGGGCTCGCTTCGGTGACGAGGCGGCCGTGCTGCACAGCGGGCTCACGCCGGCGGCCCGCCTCGGGGAGTGGTGGCGCGTGCGAAGCGGCCGGGCGCGCCTCGTGCTCGGCGCCCGCTCGGCGGTCTTCGCGCCCCTGCCCGGGCTCGGCCTCGTCGTCGTCGACGAGGAGCACGAGGACGCCTACAAGCAAGAGACCGGGCTCCGCTACCACGCGCGCGACCTGGCGCTCGCGCGGGCGAAGCTCTGCGGCGCGCGGGTGGTGCTCGGGTCGGCCACCCCGTCGGCCGAGTCGAGCGCCCGAGCTCGCGCCGGCCTCTACAAATACCTGCGGCTGCCGGAGCGGGCCGGCGGCCAGTCTTTGCCGGCTGTAGAGGTCGTGGACCTCAGGCAGCACGCCGCTTCGGGCCGTCCGGGACCGCGGCGGGGCCGCGCCGAGGACGAGGATCCGCCAGCCCTCTCCGAGCCGATGGTGGATGATCTCCGCAAGACCTACGCGCGCGGGGAGCAGTCCATCGTGCTGCTCAACCGGCGCGGCTTCGCCCCGTGGGTCGTCTGCCGCTGCTGCGGTGAAGCCCTCGGCTGCCCGAGCTGCTCGGTGAGCCTGGCATGGCACCGCCGCCCGCCTCGCGCCGTCTGCCACCTCTGCGGGCACGCCGCCATCTGGCCGCAGCGCTGCCCTTCCTGCGGTGAGGCCGACTCCCTGCTCCTCCGGGGGCACGGCACCGACCGCATCTTCGACGAGCTCGAGGCGGCCCTCCCGGGCGCCCGCGTCGCCCGGCTCGACCGCGACACCGGAGGCGGCCTGCGCGGCGCCGGCGTCCTCCGGGCCATGGCAGCCCGCGAGATAGACGTGCTCGTCGGGACCCAGATGGTCGCCAAAGGTCACGACTTCCCGAACGTGACCTTCGTAGGCGTGGTGCTCGCTGAGCAGGCCCTCCGCCTCCCCGACTTCCGCGGCGCCGAGCGCACCTTCCAGCTCCTCACCCAGGTCGCCGGGCGGGCCGGCCGCGGCGACGTGCCCGGGAGGGTGCTCCTCCAGACCTGGCTGCCGGAGCACCCGGCGATCCGCTTCGCCGCCGCCCACGACACGGTCGGCTTCCTCGACAGCGAGCTGGCCTTCCGCAGCCGCGCCGGCTACCCCCCGAACACGCACCTCGCCCTCGTCGAGCTGCACGGCCGCCACCCGGACAGGGTGCAGACCCGCGCCGCCGAGCTCCTCGACGCCGCCCTCCGCCACGCCTCCCCCGAGGTCGAGATCCTCGGCCCTGCCCCGGCTGCCATCCCCGTCGTGCGCGGGCGCACGCGCGCGCACCTGCTCCTGAAGTGTGCCAGCCGCCCCCCGCTCCGAGCCGCCGCGCGCGCCCTGCTCGCCGGAGGACATCTGCGCCGCCGAGGAGGCGTGCACACCATCTTGGACGTGGATCCACGAAGCTTCATGTAACGGGCCGCCGCGGCTGCCTGGACACCACCACGTCTCGTCCTTATCTTCCCCCCGTCGTTGTTGGAGCCAGGCCACGTGGAGCGAGGCAGCGAAAGGAGCGAAGCGGAGGAGAAGAGGCCTCGCCGGCTGCGTGCGTTGGCCGCGCGGCTTGCGCTGGCCCTGCTGAGCCTCCTGGCGACGGTCCTGGCCCTCGAGATCCTGGCCGTCGCCCTCGCGCCCGTCCCGCCGCCGCGGCACGATCGCGACGGCCTCTACCACAGCACGCTGCCCCTCGTGAACGGTCGCCCGACGCTTCGGGGATCCTGGTCCGAGTCGGGGAAGGCCCTCGCCGAGCGGAAGGCGCCGGGCGAGCTGCGGGTCTTCGTCTACGGCGAGTCGAGCGTCGAGGGGTGCCCCTGGGGTCACGTGGCGGCGCCGCCCAGCATGGTCCACGACCGGCTCGTCGAGGCGCTGCCCGACCGCGAGGTCACGGTCGTGAACATGGGCCGGACAAGCTCCTTCACCGTGGACACCTACTACTACCTGCTGGCGAGCGCGCGCTTCGAGCCGGACTTCGTCGTCTTCTACCAGGGCATGAACGACCGCAACGCGGGGGACGCAGAGATCTGCCTGCCCCTCGAGCACCCCGCCCTGCACCGCGCCTGGCGTTGGCTGGTCTCGCGCTCGAGGCTGCTGTGGACCCTCCGAGCCCTCGGCCCCGAGCGTTTGGGCGCGCGCTGGAGCGGGGACACGCGGGCCGGCGGTGCGGACCCTTGCGTCCCGGGCGACGCCTTCCAGGCCTGGACGGACATCCTGGTCGAGACCGGGCGCGACATGGGCGCGGAGGTGGTGGTCGCGACCCCCCTCGCCAGCGCAGGAGTACACCTGGACTATGACTTCCACCGCGCAGCCTTCGGACGCACTGTCTGGGAGCCCCCCAGGGAGAGAGAGGCCCCCGCGGGCCCCTTCGAAGAGCTGCGAGCAGCCCTCGGAGCAGTGGGCGAGCCCTTTCGAGGCCTCCTCGAGTGCCAGCTCAAGCTCGACTGCGAGCCCGTCGAGGGCCTCGAGGAGTACCTCCGGGCCAGGCCCGACGAGGCGCTCGACGGCGAGTGGAGGTTCTGGCCCTCTCCTCCGCGAGATCCCGGCGATCCCGCGCAGGGACCACCCTGGCGGAGCGATCGCTTCCCCCTGGCAGCGGGCCCCGGCACCGACAGCCTGCTCGCCCACGGCCACGCCTGGAAGCGCTCGGCCGCGCGCGCAGGTGCTCACCTCGTCGACTTCTTCGAGCTGGCGGCCTCGCTCGCGCCGCGCGGCCTGCTGCAGGCGCCCCTGGTAGTAGACGAGGTGCACCTGAGCCCAGAGGGCTACTGGCTCCTCGCCGGCGCCTGCAGCGACACGATCCTGGATCTCCTCGGCGTCGCTCCGCGCCCCGACCCTCCGCCGCCCACAACGCTCGTCCCCGCCCCCGAGCGTTACCGCACCACCGAGCGCGACGCCCTCCTCTCCCAGGGTCTGGGCTACATCAGGAAACGCATGCCCTACACGGCGGCCGGCATGCTGCGCATGTCGGTGACGCGCCACGCCAGCCCGGAGGGTGAGCTCCTGCTCGGTTGGCTCCGCTCGGCCCTCGGGCTCCCCCACGACCTCCCCCCCGCCCTGGCACCACACCTCGACGGCCTGAAGCTCGACGGTCTGTGCCAACGCGAGCAGGGCTGCCGCTGGGAGAAGCTCGGCGCCGGCACGGCTCCCTGAGCCGCCGAACAGGGTGCTCAAACCCGCGTTGACAGCCAGCCTCCCCTTCTCTATGTTCCCGCGCCCCGCCCAGGTAGCTCAGCTGGTAGAGCACGGGACTGAAAATCCCGGTGTCGGCAGTTCGACTCTGCCCCTGGGCACCAC
>CAZQPP010000562.1:0-5430 GCA_964594295.1 uncultured Myxococcales bacterium
CACACGCGGGGGTGGCGTGTCGCGTCGCGCGCGCAGTCATAGAGCGGGCTGGGGGCGATGTGGCGCGGATTTTGTAGTCGTTGAGGATGGCCTCGATGTGGGGTCTGCGAGCCCCACTCGAGCCATCCACCCCGAAGCACACGGAGCCCGAAATGCCAGCAGCGGGACGCCTCGGCGATCGTGCCCAGGTCCCTTCGGACAGCCACGGAGGTGTGTGTTGCTCCCACGGCGCCGTTGGCCCGGCCACGGCAGGCTCCCCGAACGTGAACGTGAACGCGATGCCCTCCCTGCGGGTCGGCGACCCGGGCGTGCACTCCTCGTGCTGTGGCGCGAACAAGTGGAACGCCAAGGAGGGCTCCCCCTCCGTGTTCATCAACGGCATCAAAGCTCACCGCCTCGGCGACGAGACCAAGCACTGCGGCGGCATGGGCAAGCTCATCGAGGGCAGCGGGAACGTGGACATCGGCGGGTCGCAGGGGAAGAAGAAGAAGAAGCCGGGCTGCATGATGGGCGCCTCGGCGAGTGGCTCCGCCTTCGTGTCGGGCGGGCCGTGACGCAAGAAGAAACGAAGCGATAGAGAGACCGAAAGATGTTCGATCCCAGCATTCGGCGGCAGGCAAACCGGCTCTACGGCGGCGTCATAGGCATCGTCGTCGACAACAACGACCCCACGGGCCGTTACCGGGTGAAGGTCAAGTACCCGTGGGTCATGGAGTCGAGCGACAAGTACACCGACGTCCCGGACGAGGGTGACTTCCTGTCCAACTGGGCGCGCATCAGCACCATGTTCGCGGGCTCGAAGGGCGGCGGGGACTTCCGCGGGAGCTTCTTCCTGCCCGAGATCGACGACGAGGTGCTGATCATCTTCGAGCACGGGGACGTGCGCCGGCCCGTGATCGTCGGCTCGCTCTGGAACGGCGTCGACAAGCCGATCCACGACAACGCAAGCCAGGACGGCAAGAACAACTTCCGCTCCATCCGCTCGCGCTCGGGCCACATCTTCACCTTCCACGACGACGACGAGGCGCAGCAGGAGCGCATCATCCTGCAGACCAAGGTCCAAGACGGCGAGGAGGACGCGGATCCCATGAGCCGCGACGGGCACCTCATCGTCATCGATCACAGCGCGGGCAAAGAGGCGATTCGCATCTACGACCGCAAGAAGCAGAACTACGTCGAGATCGACTCGACCAACGACCGCATCGACGTGGTCAGCGCCCAGGGAGACATCAACATCGCGGCCCCTGTCGGCACGGTGACGATCACGTGCAAGCAGCTTGTGACCGTAGCCTCACAGAGCACGACCATGCAGTCTGGCATGAGCCATTCGGAGATGGCCGGGATCAGTCACTCCGCCACGGCAGGGGCCACGATGAACCTGACCGCGGGCGCCAAGCTCGACGCCAAGGCGGGCAAGATCAACCTGAACTAGGCCTCATCTCGTCGATCTCCCGCCTCAAGGTCGCGCTCCAGGGGTGCTGGGCCAGGAGCACCTTCGCGTGGGCACGCAGAGCGCGCGGGAGCTGGCTCCTCTCGGCGGCGCGGAAGGCGTCCAGCAGGGCGCGGGGTGAGGCATACCGCGTGGCCGGGACCTTCGAGAGTGCGATGGCCAAGAAGAGATCGAGGTCCGAGCTGATCTCGGGGGCGGCGGAGCGCGGGCGCTGCGGGTTCATCCAGGCGACGCGGTACATCGTCACGGGGACGTCGGGCGCCCAGAAGGGCATGCGGCCGCACAAGGCACGGTAGATCACCGCCCCGAGGGCGAAGAGGTCGCTCCTCTGGTCTGCGCCGAGGCCGAGGGCCTGCTCGGGAGCCATGTACGACGGTGTGCCGATTGCGTGGTCACCCGTGAGCGAGCTGGCGTCGAAGGTGAGCTTGGCCACGCCGAAGTCCAAGAGCTTCCAGGTGGGCTGCTCGCTGTTGTGGCTGTCGCAGAAGATGTGCTGCGGCTTCAGGTCGCGGTGGATTACGCCCGCCTCGTGGGCGGCCTCGAGGCCGGAGATGACCTCGCTCAGGATCGGCAGCAGCTCTTTGGGCGAGAGGCTCCCGTGCCGTCTCAGCATCGAGCCGAGGTCCTCGCCCTCGAGGTGCTCCATCGTGATGAAGGGCGCTCCGTCCTTGAGCTGGCCGACCTCGCGCACCGCCACTATGTGGGGGGACTTCAGGCGCGCGAGGGTCTGGCCCTCACGCACGAAGCGGCGGAGGGCGCGCTCCTTGGCGCGCTGCGCCTGGCTCAACACCTTCACCGCCACGACCTCGCCGGTGTTGGGCTCCCGGGCGGCGTAGACCTCGCCCATGGTGCCGCGGCCGAGCACGCTGCCGAGACGGAAGGGCCCCGCGAAGGAGCCGGTGTAGGCGCCGGCCCCGCCGGCGACGGCCTTGCGGGCCGCGTCGAGGTCGAGCTTGGCCTCCGCGAGCTGGGCGTCCTTCTGGGAGACCCGCCGCTCGGCCTCGGCGACCCGTTCGTAGGCCTCGGTCTCCATTCGCCTGCTGAAGACGGCCTGGAAGTAGGTCACCGTGAGCACTAGGGGCACCATGAACACGAAGAAGAGCCGGTTCAGGACCGGCGTCGAGCCTGCCCCGATTAGGCCGTGGTCTCCGATGATGTCTGTGATCTGGGCCAGGGCCAGGAAGATCCAGCCGAAGGTGCCCACAAGCCAGATCGTGGCGGCCGACCGGCGGTCGGTGCCCATGCCGAAGTGCGCGAAGCCCATGGTGAGCACGAAGACCGTCGGGGAGAAGACTCCGAGGTAGAGCTCGATGAAGGGCAGCATCGCGACGCAGGTGCCGCCGTGTATGAGCGCGATCCGGCCGGTGTAGCCGCCGGGCCGGCGGGCGCGTTGCCGGACCCATATGGAGACGGCGATGATGGCTGTCAGCGCGAGCGCACACGCGATCTTCTCGGCCGGCACGCCACCGAGCCACGGCAGAGGCAGCAAGGCGGCCAGGGCGATCCCTCCCGACACCCAGGCGAAGCCCCCTGCTCGCGCGGACTCGGTGTGCTGGAGCGCGACCCCGACGGCGCGGTCGGTCGTGATCGACGAGGTGCCGCTCTCGACGGGCAGCTCGACCGAGGAGATCTCGCTCGAGCTCTCGGCGCTGCGTGCGACCCGGGCCCACACCTGTGACCACCGCGGAGGCGGGGAACTCGCTGGGCTCCGTGACGGCATCTCCGCGGGCGCGAAGCGTGGTCGTTCCTGTACGGCAGGCGTCTCCTCGGCCTGCAGCAGGTCGACGGTCAGGTCGTCCTGGGTCAGGTGTTCGACGTCCGTGTCCGAGCGCTCGCCGGCTGTCGGTTTCGCGTCCTCTGCTGGAGGCGGCTTGGAGCCCATCTCTTCGCCCGCGCCCTGCCGGAGCTCACTCCGTGTCGAAGCGGTTGGTTCGTACCCCGCTGACCCCGTAGATCTCGTGGGTGTCGGTCGAGCGCCGCTCGTAGACCTCGAGGGCGTGCGCGTTCATGGCCGCGATGATGCGGTCCCAGGTGTAGTAGCGGTCGCCGTCGACCCCGCCGTGGAGCGAGCCCGCGAGCAGGTTGGCGAGCAGGATGCTGCTCTCCTTGCCCATGTTGTGGAACCAGCCAACCTCGGTGTTGTTCACGATGTCGGCGAGCAGCCAGCCCTCCGGGTCCTCCTCGGTCTCGTTCGCCCGGAAGATCTGCTTCGTGTAGTACTCGTAGCTCCAGCACGAGTTCATGAAGAAGATCTGGTAGTTGCCGGGGAAGATGGAGGGATCGTCTAAGACGTCCAGGCTCCCGTAGAAGGAGTGGCCGTTGTACATGACGATCTCGTTTTGCGTGACGAGCTGGCCGAAGAGGCCTTCGTCGTCCTCCTTCAAGAGCTTCAGGGTCTCGGGACCGATGACGTGGACCTTCTCCTCGAGCTCACCGCTGGTGCGGGTGAAGAGCCGGCCCTTGTCGGCCTCCTGCTCCTCGAAGCCGGTCCACTCGAGGTCGCGCGCGAACTGCCTCGTGCTGTAGACGCCCCAGTCCCAGTCTCCGGGCTCCCAGTCGTCGTCGGCCGCGCCGAAGAACACGACCACGTCGACGCGATTGTCCGACGCGAGCTGGTCGTACTCGGGGTAGACCGTCTTGCTCGGGGCCAGCGACGCGATGTCGAAGGAGGCCTCCACGCGCTCCACGCCGGCCGCCTCCATCGCCTCGGCGCAGCCCTCCTTGTCGGGCTGGTAGTAGTAGAAGTAGTTGTAGCTGTGGGCCTCGTGGCCGTCCTCGATGCAGGCGTCACCGACCTTGTCGACCATGAGATCGGGCTGGATGGGGAGCACGGCCTTGAAGGACTGGCCCACGATGTCGTCCATGCTCAGGTCGTCCTCGGCGAGCTCCACCTGGGTTACCGTGCTCTCGACCGTGGCCGAGTAGGTCACCCTGATGAGCCCGGCCTCGTCGACCTCGACCTCCTCGGCGACGGCGTCGCTGCTCGACAGGTTCAGGTGGAGGCTCGCCTCGTTGATCTGGTTCTTGGCGAACCTGAGCTGCCGGTCGGCGAGGCCCCCGATGACGGTGGAGCTCTCCTTGAGGCGCTCGACGTACTCCGTCCGCCTCTCTTCGTCCATGTCGCGGCCGTCGACCACGAGCGTGGAGCGGAAGGTCCCCTCGACCTCGCTGGCGAGGTCGGAGAGGTAGCCGGTGTCCATCTTGCCGCCCTGCGTGGGAGCCACGAGGTAGTCCGAGACCGGCGTCGGCGTGGGATCCCCTTCCGGTATGGCCCCTTCGCCGGGGTTTCCGGTCGTGGGTGTGGAGCTCGAGTCCGCGCCGCAGGCGAGCAGGGCGACGGAGAGCAGCAGACAGATCGCGGCGGATGAAAGGCGGCTCATCTTTTCCTCCCTCGTGCCCTCCCCCTCGTGGAGGCGGGCGGCTTCGGAGATGCGACTGCCTAGCACAATGGTGTGCGGGAGCATAGTGATCGGGGTCAGGTGTCTACATTTGACACTTAGCGCACGGCGCTAGGTGTCAAATGTAGACACCTGACCCCATACGCCTCAGGGCCCGACCGGCAGGCTTGCTCCGACGGGTCCGATCGGGGTCTCGCCGGGGCCGCCTGCGCCGCCGTCTCCGCCGAGGCCGCCGGGGCCCGGCTGCATGAGGGTTTCGTCGTCGTAGTCGGGGCGAAGGAAGCCGACGGAGTAGACGGCGTAGCTCGATCCGCCTGCGCCACCGCCGCCGCCGCCGCCCTGGCCGCCTGCGCCGCCGTCTCCGCCGACGCCTCCAGGCCCGGAGTCGTCGGCGCCGTCACCTCCCGCGCCGCCCTGCGCACCCAGGCGCCCTTCGCCACCGTGGCCGCCGTCCCCGCCGCTTCCGCCGCGACCGGTTCGGATCACACAGCGCTCGACGGTGAGCTGCGAGTCGACAGCGAGCACGCCCACGGACCACCCGCCGGACTGGCCGCCGCGTCCGCCGCTGCCGCCGCAGCCGCC
>CAZQPP010000563.1:0-5423 GCA_964594295.1 uncultured Myxococcales bacterium
AAGAACCACGGGCATCGCAGGAGCCCGGGAGACGGACACTCCCTATGCCTGCGAGGGTCTTGCCAAGAGCGACCATGGTCAACCGTAACCCTGGAACATCGCGGACAAAACCCGGGCATCGAACAAGGCGCTGAAGCCGACAACTTGAGGGCACGGATCCTGGAAACGAAGGTCGTAAGATCTCCCACTGCAACTTGGATGCTGGCTTCGTAAGATCATGCCCTCAAGTTGCGGCTTAGCTTTAACCGTTAGCCCCCCTCCCCGTGCAGATCTCCAAAACGCCCTCAGCCTCTCAAGACGCGTCGTGTCCATGCCGAACCCAATCCGTTATCGGGTGTTGAAATCACAGCCCGGTCGTGAAGGCATAAGAGCTGAAAGCGTCGAGCCCGTAGGTCTCTACGCTCACGGGTCGATCCGCTCGAACACGGTGCACGCCGGCACCAACATCTAGGCGTGCGACGGAGAAGCCGGAGGTGCCGACGGGAGCAAAGAGATCTCCCGAAATCGCCTCGCCGTCGAGCTCCACTCCGACGCCGTCGGGCGCGACGACGTGCAGGCGGTTCTCCGCGAAGTGGGGAGGGATGGTCACCACGTGCTCCGTGCGAAAGCGATTCGTCGGAACGAGAAAGGCCATCGAGGGGTCGCCCAGCGCCGGCTGCGGGTTGCTGAGGCCGCCGGGTGGGTTGGGGCTAGGGAGGTAGCGTGCGACGAGCAGCGGCTTGCCGTGCCGGGCGCTGACCCGGAAGTCAGCCGACGATCTCAGCTCCATCCAATCGCCGGCCTGCAGGTCCGGAGTGTTGCCGTGAGACGGGCTGATGTCGATGTCGGTGTCGTCCTCCAAGGCGAGGAATCGCCACACGTCTTTGTGCTCTGAGCCCGGACGAGTGGCGGTGGCAATGAAGCGGCTGCCCCAGCGCGAGGTGGGTGGGACCTGCTCCTCGAGATGGTCCGCGCAGCACACCTGCAGATGGGCGCAGGCGGCGCTAGACATGCAGGCGGTCTGTACATCCCCATCGCATACACCCCGCTCAACGTGGCATTTCCCCGTCCTCGGGACGCTGGCGGCCTCGGCGCCGGAGAAAACGGCGACCGGTTTGTCCGCCAGGACCAGGGTTCCCGACAGGTCTCCACCGATTTGGGCGCTCTGCACGCTCAGGACCTCGAGGCGGTGAAGCGAGAAGGTCCTGCGCTCACCGACTTCCATCTCGGAGATCTCCTCCTGATGGTCCGCCGTCACCCTTGCCCCCGCCAGTGTTCGGGCAGTGACCTCGAGATCGACCGACGTCACGCCCTCGTCGACGGCGACAACTGTGACGAAGCCTCGGAGATCGTCGTGGCTCTGCTCGGCCGACAGCACGCGGTGCACGTTCCCGAGCCGGTGACGCGGGATGAGCTGTGACGCGTCGACGCTCGCTGGGGTGTCTTCGGTCAAGGGGTTGACCTGGAGCACGGCGATGGGGCGGTCGCTCTCCACCTCAAACGCGAGGAGTGCCTGGATCGTGCCGTCGACGTCTGCGCGAGGCAGGTTGAAGACCTCGAAGCCGCCGGCGGGCACCTGAGCCTCCGCCTGCTTGCCGGCGCTGTTCGAGATCGTTACCAGGGCGGCGTGCCGCGTGCTGGGGTTCGTGGCGATGAGCGCGTACTGAGCCCCGGCCGCGTCCAAGGTGCCCACCTCACTGTCGGCCAACGCGGCGTTGTCCAGGTCCGCCGCGAAGAAGCTGCAGCCGTAAGGTTCGTCGTTGGCCCGGGCGTGAGCGCAGGGCTCGAGACACTCGCCCAGGTGGCAGAGGCTGGGTCCGCTGGGCAGCGTGCAGGGGGCGCCGGAGACGACCCTGACGTTCACGCAGTCCTGCCCGCCGTCGCAACCGTCCGCCGTACACTCGTCATTGTCGTCGCAGGGCGTGGGCTCGGCCGGGTCGCAGGCGCCCGCAGGACACACTCCGGCTTCCCCACCGCATTGGAGCAGACCCGTGGCCGGGGCGTAGGCATGGGCGTTGTGCGCGACGTAGGCTTGGCTGGGCAACGAGCCAAGGCCGTGAACGACAGCTCCGAATGGTGTCTCCGATGACAGTCGATGTGCGCCGGCCTCGAGCTCGAGGCGCCCGACCTGGAAAGAGCTGCTTCCGACGCCTACAAACGTGTCCTCGGTCACGGGCTCTCCATCGAGGACAATCGAGGTCCCAGGCCGGCGCATGAGCACGAGGGCGTGCTGCCGACCTCGCGATCCGGTCGCGAAGACGTGATCCGTGCGCCATTGGCGCACGGGCAGGCCTTGGGCCAGAGCTGGGCCGCCCTCATCGCCATTTGTGCACGGTCCGCCGACGGCGGTCTGGAAGACCGCCATTCGGGACGTAGCGTAGGCGACGAAGTCCTCGCTAGTGCGGATCTCTACCCACTCGCCACGCTTGAGGGCTCGACCGACCACGAGGCTGTCGTCGCTGGCGGCCATAGCCGGCTCGGTGTCCAAGGTGAGATCGTCGGTGGCCACGATCCGCCAGATGTCGGGCTCGACGCCGCGAGGCGGGCTAGCGGCGCAGACCACGACCTGGCCAAGGGCCGACACGGGCAGAACCTGCTCCTGAATGTGGTCCCCGCAGCACTCGTTCTCTGGCATTAGGAGACCGCAGCCCACGTTCAACAACTCGTGTCCAGCGAAAACGGCCACGGGATGATCGGTTCGCACGCGGGTACCCGTGAGATCCGTGTCATTGGACAACACACCAAACAGGCCAGAGAAACCCGGCGGAGATTCGGCGGTCAAGACGAGCACCTGGCCCTGCTCGAGGCTGAACTGAAGAGAGGTGGGCCCGGCCGTCTTCGCGACGGAGCGGACGAGCCCGGGTGGCCCCGGGCTCTGGCTGTTCTGGATGGCTGCAGTCGCGTCCACCGTCACGACCGTGGGAGCCTCGGCCACCGCCACGACCGCGAGGTAGCCACGGCGAGTAACATGAGACAAGAGAGGAGGGAAGCCGGGAAGGCCCGTTTCGAGATACTGGGGTAAGCTTGGCTGTGTTCCGATGAAGTGGTCGGTGCCCAGCGCATGTACGGGCAGCAGCGTGCTGGTGCCAGAGATTCCGGCCCCGTCTTGGCCGAGCGGGCTGCTCTGCACCAGGGAGATCCGCTGGTCCGAGCGTACCCGCACCGAGCCGTAGAAGATGCCCGAGTCGTCGAGGTCAAGGCGTGGGAGCCCGACGCCGGCGCTCTCCGCGGACGGCACGCTCACCGCCTCGGGTGTGACGAGCCCGTCGGCGAACACGTCGAAGTGTATGCTGGCTGCCGTGTCGCCGGGATTCGTGATGACTACACCGTAGGCCAGCTTCTCCGGACCGGGCTGGCCGGGGTGCAGCGAATCCGGCACCGTCAGGCCGACCAAGTCGAGATCGACGGCCCAGAACTCCAAGCCCAAGGGCGAGCCGGGGTCGGCGATGAGCCAGTCGTCAACGCAGCGACCATCCTCGCAGGTCTTCCCTTCTTCGCAGCGGAGCGGCGCACCCACACAGCGCCCTGCCTCACAGGTATCTGGCTTGGTGCATGGATCGCCATCCTCGCAGCGGCTGCCTTCGGGAGCCTCCGTGCAATCTACCGAGGCGGGCGCGTCCGCGCAGTCGCGGAAGCACAGCGTCGGCTCGCCGATTAACAGACAGGGGCTGCAGACGCCGTCGCCGCAAGAGCCGCAATCGATGGGGCAGGCCTGGAAGTCCTCTCCACCCTCGCACACACAGTTTCCGCAGGCCGCGCCGCAATCAACCGGGCAGAGATCGGGCCCCCCGTCTGCGGGCTCGCACACGCGGTTTCCGCAGACATGGCTCTGGCAGTCTTCCGGGCAAGCATGGGGGTTTTCGCCGCGCTCGCAGACGGCGTTGCCGCATGCCGTCCCGCAGTCCGAGGGGCAGGTGTCGGGGTTCTCGCCGCATCCATAGCCGAGGCAGCGGCCATCCCCGCAACCGTTGCCGCCGCCGGGGCCACTGCAGCAGTCTTCGGGGGCGGACAGCGGGTTCTCCCCCGGCGAGCAGACGCCATCGCCGCGGGCCGCGCAGTCGGTTGGGCAAGTCAACGCGGTCTCGCCGGCTGCCTCTCCGGCGCATTCGCCGTCCCCGCAGCCGCAGCTCTCCCCGAGGTCCTCGTCACGGCCGCCGTCGCAGTCGTTGTCCTGGCCGTCGCAGACCTCGGCGGCGGGGATCAGCGCCTGGCAAGGCCCCCAACCGATGGTCCCGAGGCAGACCTGCACACCCGCGCAGACGCCGTGCTCGTTGCCGCGCTCACAGTGGCTGTCGCTCCACTTTGTGACCACGGCGCAGCAGCCAGCCTCCTCGACAGGCGCGCAAACCCAACCGGGCTTGGCGCCCGGCACTAGGCCACGGCTCGTGCACCCGAAACCCGCCGGACATCGCGCCCCTGGGCCTTCGCACGCCAACAGGCAGGTCCCTGGCTCGTCGGAGCTCGCGGCGTCAAGAGGCAGCGCGCAGACGGGCACCCCGCCACAGTCGGCAGCTGCGGCACAGATCCCACAGACCCGGGCGTGCTTGGGCACGCAGACCGACGTGAGCTCACTACCGCCCGCCAGAGAGATGGCCTTGCAGCTCCAGCCTTCAGGGCACCGGTCCACGCACGTCACGGTGCACACGGTTCCATCGGGCCCTTCGACGCACCAGCCCTCACCACAATCAGCGTGATCCGCGCACGGGAGGCCCAAGGCCTCTGGGAGCTTCGCGTCGAGGGGCGAGCGGGCGTCGTTTCCCCCCCCGGCGTCCCCAACGCTGTCGCCGGCGGCACCGCTGTCTTGTTGGGTACTGCCGGCGTCCAACGACGACCCCGACCGGCCCATCCCGAAATCCGCCTGAGCCACGCGCGGACTCTTGGACGCGTCGCCACCACCGCACGCGACGAACAGGCAAGCTGTGAGTACCAAGAAGGGCAGGACTGTCCCCATCCAGCCGAATCCACATGAGCATTGCATCGGGCGCTCCTGCTGCAAAGGAAACCGTCAAGCGAAATGAGCTTACGGCGTGGTCGCACCTATGCCAAGGCAGACCCTGATCATGGGGCGTGCGAGGCTCCAGTCGGACTGCTCCGAAAACAAGCCCCGCATGCTCGGCCTGCCACTCGGGCTCGCCGGTCCCGCACGGCAGAGGAGTGCTTGCCGGTGTCATCGACACACGGTGGCAAGGATCAGAAGCTCGTCCAAGCGCGTGGCGGCGATATCGTGAATCCCGGCGGAAAACTCAAGAAATCCGGGGGGCTAACAAGGCGCTGCAGTGGACGTGCAGAGGCTACGGATCCTTGATGCGAACGTCGTAAGGAAGCGAACTCGATCTCAAGTGCGAGCTCGCCCTGAACATCCCGCCTCTGCCCGCCACTGAGCTTTAAACGTTGGACAGCCTCACCCTTATCTATGCGCTCACGTCCCCCTCTCGCACCTCGAC
>CAZQPP010000564.1:0-2839 GCA_964594295.1 uncultured Myxococcales bacterium
CAGGCGGTCGGCCAGCGTCGACTTGCCGTGGTCGATGTGTGCGATGATGCAGAAATTACGGATGTGGTCCATGGCGCGCGGAAGCTAACCCGCATTCCTCACCAGATCCAGAGTCGAGGCTCGCGAACGTGCCGCGCAACAAGCAACGCGCATCGGCAACGTGGGACAGGCACGCACTGAAATCAGCTCCGAAGGCCTTGGCTGTCCGTCCCGAATTCTCGTCTTCCCCGAAATGACAGGCGATCTGAGAAGCTCGGTACCGCCCTCCCCCACTGCCACCAGACTCCGCTGGCGGAGAGGGAGGGGATGCTGACCGAGCCGGGGATCTTTGCTATGGTCCCGGCCGGGGACTTGGAGGCAACATGGGACCGGAAAGATTCTTCTCAGGCGGCATGTGGATTGTGCCCATCGTCATGATGATCGTCTGCGCGTTGATCTTCCGATTTGTCTTCTGGGGCAAGGGCGGGCCTGGACCTCGGTCACGAGGCTCCGACCGGCAAGGGGAAGACCGTGACGCCGGCGAGACCCCGCTACAGATTCTCCAGAAGCGCTTTGCCAAAGGAGAGATTGATAGCGATGAATTCGAGAGAATGAAGAGGAACCTCGAGGGCTCCTAGGAGTCGGCCCGCCAGGGCTGGAGCCCGACTGGGCTCTGTGCATGTATTTGCCGGAGCTGGCGTTCGACAGCTGTAGGCAACGGCCTCTCGGAAAGCGGGCAGATCCGTGCACTTACGCGCGCTGCCTCGGAGGCGCAGTGTCTACGGATTTGGCGCTATGCGGCGATGGAGTTGACCCGCTTCCGTGGAGACATCATCACTTTCGCAGAAGGAGTGAACGATGCCTCGAAGCAGACCCCCTTACCCGGCGGCATTCCGGGAGCAGATGATCGAGCTGCTGCGCTCCGGCAGGACGCCTGAGGAGCTGGCCAAGGAGTTCGAGCCCACGGCGCAGACGATTCGCAGTACCCGCTGGTCCCCGCTTCCCCCTGGACGTCATCCTCCGCTCCGAGCCCGGGATCCCGGTCGGCGTTCAGTGCAAGGACTTCAAGTGGAGCGGCTAGAGCTCGCCCGGAGCAAGTTCCCGTGCGCGGAAGACCAACGTGGGAAAGGACCACCCGCGGCGCTGACCTCGTCCTGCAAATTCGGATCTGAATTCCGAATTTGCACAGACGCCGCAATTGTGTAGCATTCCATCCCATGGACACCTACCGCGATCGCGCTGCATCTCCGGCACTTCGGCGTGCCGCCGGGGAGTTCCCGGCCGTTGTGGTTACGGGCCCGCGGCAGTGTGGGAAGACCACGTTGGTTCGGCGGCTCTTCTCCGAGTCCCACGTCTACTGCTCCTTGGACGATCCCACCATTCGGTTGCAGGCGCGGCAGGACCCGAAGCTCCTTCTGGGCCGCCTTGGGCGGCCGCTGATCATAGACGAGATCCAGTACGCGCCGGGCCTGCTGCACCTGATCAAGGCCGAGGTCGACGCACACAGGCGGCACTCGGGCCGATTCGTGCTCACAGGCTCACAGGCCTTCCCCCTGATGCAGGGGGTTACCGAGTCCCTGGCAGGACGAGCGGCGATCTTCGCCCTGTCGACCCTCGGTCTCGCCGAGATGAGGGAGCCCCTGACCGCCGGCGCGGGCTCCTGGGTCGATGCCCTCCGCGAAGCCAGCGCCCCACGCCCTCCCCTGGACGAGTGCACTTCGTTTCTTCTGAGAGGGGGCTTTCCCGAGATAGCTCTCGATCCGCACCGGGACGCCGAGCTATGGCATGCCTCGTACGTGCAGACCTATCTCGAGCGTGACGTGAGGGATCTCCGCTCGATTGGCGACCTCACCGACTTCCAGCGCTTCATCTTCGCAGTCGCGGCGCGGGTCTCGGGCCTGGCCAACTTCTCCGAGCTCTCCAGGGATCTGGGTGTGAACGACAAGACGGTGCGCTCCTGGCTCTCCGTGCTGGAAGCCAGCGGCCAGGTGTCGATAGTGAGGCCCTACCACCGCAACCTGGGAAAGAGGGTCGTGAAGCGCCCGCGCATCTACTTCCACGACCCTGGAACGCTCTCTCATCTCCTCGCCCTTCGGGAAGCGGAGCAGGTGCTTGGAGGCATCGCCGCGGGCCCGGCGTTCGAGAACGCGGTGTTTGGCGCGCTCTACCGTCTCTTCGCACACCGAGGCGCCATCCCACGCATCTCCTACTGGCGAACGTCTGCCGGACACGAGGTTGACTTCGTCCTGGAGGACGGACTGAGGGCTATACCAGTCGAGGCCAAGCTGACCGCCACGCCCACGGCCCGCGACGCCCACGGGATAGGGAAGCTCCTCGATCTTCTCGGCCAGACCGCCGACCGAGGCTACGTCGTGTGCCTGGTCGAAGAGCGCACTCCGCTCACGGGACGCGTTGACGCGATCCCGTTCGGGGCGTTCTGAGGGCAGCACCACCTGTCCCGTGTAGCCGAAGACCAACCCGGAAAGGCACGGCGCGGGCCATGGAGCAGGCGTGGCGGACTCGGCTGGAGCAAGCACTCTATGAGGCTCGCGTAGCCAAGCGGCGGTACATGACGGTGGACCCCACCCTGTAGGTCTGTCAACTCCACTTGGCCCCACCGTGATAACTTGAAGTGGCCCCACCTACCGGGTCCGAGCGCAAGCACGTGAGGGGCGTCGGGTTGGCAGGGCTGAGTGTCGAGAGACGGTCGTGGATGGGGCTACCGAGAAGCACCACGCCCTGCTCTCCCACGACGGGGACTGAGAGGAGAGAGGGGGCCGCAGGCCTGGCCTAGGGTGGGCGTCGGCGCGTAGCGCCGGGCGCGGAGCGCAAGCCCCCCCCAGGCCAGGCCAGCGGGGCG
>CAZQPP010000564.1:2849-5406 GCA_964594295.1 uncultured Myxococcales bacterium
CCGCCGGCCGGGGCGGGGGGGGGGGGGGGGCGGCCCGGGGGGGGGGGTCCCCCCCCCCCCCCCCGAGGCCAGGCCTGCGGGGCGGTCAGGAAAGGGA
Organism: uncultured Myxococcales bacterium; assembly: GCA_964594295.1. GTDB lineage: Bacteria > Myxococcota_A > UBA9042 > UBA3505 > UBA3505 > CAZQPP01. Next base: position 2,947 of record CAZQPP010000564.1, read on the forward strand.
CCTCAGCAGAGGCTTCCTTCCACTGGACATCGTCGTGCAGCCAAGGAGATGCGTCCTTGAGCATCTACGCCTTGGTTGGCTCCGGTGTTGCCCCTTGAGTTTGAGGGTCTGCTTCCGCGGTGCCGCTGGAATCGGATGGTCGTGTCCTGGCCGTGGACAATGCCTCCTGCAGCCGGATCGACTCCTTGCCCGTCTCCGAGATGCCTCCATCTACGACGTCGCCGAATGGTTCGTGCAGATGGGAGGCGAGCTTCTCTGCGTCGACGAGGTGCACACAGCACCGGACTGGGCCGCCGCGCTCAAGAGCCTTCACACCTCCTTCCCCAGCCTGCGCGTCATCGCCTCCGGCAGCGCCGCAATCCGCCTCGAGCAGGCTGGACGGGACCTCTCGCGCGGGCTCATCGTACACCGCCTGCCCGAGCTCTCCTTCAGGGAGCACCTCGAGCTCACGGCGGAGCTTACCCTGTCACCCCTCTCCCTCGACGACCTCAGGCACGACCATCCCGCCGCCGCCCGCCGCATCGTCGACGCCGTGGAGGCCCAGGGCTTCAAGATCCTGTCCGCCTTCGACGACTACCTCCGCGTGGGCGCCTACCCCTTTCACCTCGAATACGAAGACCGGCAGCTGTTCTACCGCGCGGTCGCTCAGGCAGTCCGCACATCCATCGAGGTCGACCTCATCGCCGCCCACCCGCGCCTCTCGGGCGCCTCAGTCCGGACGATGCTCAAGCTCCTCGCCTTCCTCTCGGCGTCGGTCCCATACACGCCAGACCTCAGGAAGCTCAAGAACCTCCTCGGCATAGGCGACGAGCGCACCCTCAAGCAATACCTCGGCTACCTCGCCGACGCCGGCGTGCTTACGCTCCTCATGCCCGCCAAACGCAAGCTCGCCGCCCTCGAGAAACCCGATCGCGTCTACCCCGGAGACACCTCCCAGCTCTTCGCCGCCGCCGGCGAGCGCGCCGACCGAGGCACGGTACGGGAGACCTTCTTCCTCCAATCCGTGCTCCCCGTTCACCGCGTCGTGGCCCCTCGCCGCTCCGACTTCCTCATTGACTCTCAGCTCCGCGTCGAGGTCGGCGGCAAGAACAAGGGCACCCAGCAGATAGCGGGCGAACCCGAAGCGCTCCTCGCCATCGACAGCATCGAAGTTGGCGCCGGACGTCGTGTCCCCCTGTGGCTCTTCGGCTTCCTGCGCTGAGCGAATGCCAACAGAGGGCCTGCTCGACGACACGGAGTCCATGCGGAGCTGCGCGCAAACGGCTGCGGATCACTCGATGAGGATGCGCTCACGCGCAGCGACGAAGAGCATGTCCGGCACGGCCTGACATCGCTGCAACGCCCCGGCCATGGCGTCCGGAGAGGCGCGCAGGTCGAGGTCCGTCATCACCAGGTCGGCGCCGGAGGAGGTCCTCTCCACGGTGCGCAGCAGGGCATCTTGAGAGGCGATGCGCAGTACCTGCAGGTTCCTCTCGCTCACCGGAATGCGGCCGTCGTGGATCATCTGCCAGAGCTGCTCGCGGACGCAGACCTCGGCTACCACGCCCAGGACATCGCACCGCCTCCCCCTGGCGACCCGGGCCCGCCCGACGCCGGACAGCTCGGCCCTCATCCGGTCCCCTTCCTCTGGTCCTCCACCCAGGAAATCCTGCTCCTCGGCCACTCGTCGGCCCAGATCCACGCCTCCTCACGCCAGGGCTCGAACGCGCCATGAGCCTATTCTTCCTAAGCGCCCACCCCGAGTTGGGGCTTCGGGCAGCTCGGGACTTCCGACAACCCTCAATCGCTGCCACCAGTCCCACAGCGAGCGCTGCTTTGACACTCCTCTTGGTAGTGTGCCGAGTCCTCTGCAAAACGGTCCGGGGCATGGCATCCCTTGAGTAACCACACAAAAGGGAGACACCATGCCCCGGAAACCAAAGACGATCGTGAGCGAACTCTTGACTGAGGACAAGGACCTGCTGCGCGAAGCAATGCGCGAGGGGCTCCGAGAGGTGCTTGGAGCGCAGATGACCGACGTCTCAGTGAGGTCCAGCTCTCGCGCCACCTGGCTCAGGGACTTTCCGCTGCCCTCAATCAGCCGGCAAACCTCTTCCTTGTACTCCTTGCTGAAGTACCTTCGCTTTCTCGCCATGGGATCACCTCTTCGAGGCTTTCTCGCCTCATCGTCGGTGTCCTTGAAGCACGGCGCCCGCATAGCCGGCCTCCAGTAGACCTCGGCCGCGCAGCAGGAGGCCTCCTCCGAGTAGGCGAAGGCGTGGCCCCGGCCACGAGGTAGGCCGAGGCGTGACCCTCTCCACGCGCCTCCCCGCACGCCCGCCCGGCGGCATCTGCGACCTCGTGCTTCAGTTTAACCAGGTTCTTCGGAGTCTTCTCGTCTGGTTGCCTCTATCGCCCCCACTAGACCTGGATCTAGCTGTTGGCCGTTAGCTGTGTCGGGTAGCCCGGGGTGTTACCAAC
>CAZQPP010000565.1:0-5404 GCA_964594295.1 uncultured Myxococcales bacterium
CAGATCATCGAGGCCTTCGAGCGCTATCACCCGAGGTACAGGTAGGAGGGGGCGGTCGGCGCTCAGGCCGCGATCTTCGAGAAGGCTTCGACAACCTGCTCTATCGCGCTGTCGCTCACGTCGAGGTGGGTCACCAGGCGAATCTGCTCGGGCCCCGTGGGGTTGACCAGGACACCGTAGTCGGCCAGCGCCGCCGCCAGCTCCGGCCCGGCTGGGACGCCGTCTCGCGCGCGGTCGAGGTAGACGATGTTGGTCTCCACCTCGTGCGGTGTGGACCAGGCCCCGGTAGCGCTCACCGCCTCCGCCAGGGTCCGCGCGCGGCGGTGGTCCTCGCTCAGGCGCTCGAGGTGGTGCTCGAGGGCGTGGAGGCCTGCGGCGGCGATGATGCCGGCCTGGCGCCAGGCGCCGCCGAGGCGGCTCTTCACGCGGCGTGCGCGCGCGATGGCCTCCGCGCTGCCGCAGAGCATGCTCCCGATCGGCGCGCCGAGGCCCTTGGAGAGGCAGAATGACGTCGTGTCGGCGCAGGCGGCGAAGTCCCGGGCGGGGGTGCCGGACGCGGCCGCGGCGTTGAAGAGGCGCGCCCCGTCGAGGTGCACGGCCAGGCCGTGCTCGCGGGCCACCGCGGCGAGAGCCTCGATGTGGGAGGCCGAGATCACCGCACCGCCGCAGAGGTTGTGGGTGTTCTCCACCATGAGCAGCGCGCTGTGTGCGTGGTAGACCGCGTCCGGGCGGACGGCCGCGGCGACCGACTCGGGGGCTACTCGCCCGTCTGGGCCCGGCAGCGGCACCAGGCTCACGCCGGAGTTGGCGGCGGCCCCGCCGGCCTCGTGGTGCGCCGGGTGCGCGTGCTCGTGCACCAGGACCTCGTCACCGGGCCTCGTCCAGATGTTGATGGCGATCTGGTTGGCCATGGTCCCGCTGGCCACGAAGACCGCCGCTTCGGTGCCGAGCAGCTCCGCCGCGCGCGTCTCCAGGGCTCTGACGGTCGGGTCGCCGCCGTAGACCTCGTCGCCCACCTCGGCCTCGGCCATGGCGCGGCGCATCGCGGGGGTCGGGCGGGTTACGGTGTCGGAGCGGAGGTCGACGCTCATCGGGTGAGGCGCTCGCGCTGAGCGAGCATCTCGTCGAGCATGTCCTGGATGGTTCGACGCAGCCAGCGGTTGACCCGCTTGACCTTCACCCTCTCGGAGATCGGCAGGTCCGACTGCTCGTCCGACACGTGGGCTCCCTCCTCGGCGGCGGCCTTGTCGATGTCCATGGGCTCGCCGATGCGGATATGCCATCGGCTCGGCAGAGGGAGCAGACCGACGGGGCCGAGGAGCGGGAAGGTCGGCGTCACCGGCAGGAAGGGCAGCGGCAGCGCCCGCCCCAGGCTGTGCACGCGGAGCAGCACGCGGGCCGCCTCCTCGCCGCCCACGATCGCGACCGGGATGATGGGCGCGCCCGTGTCGAGGGCCAGGCGCACCACGCCGCCTCGCCCGAAGCGCTGGATCTTGTAGCGCTCCTTGAAGGGCTTCCCCATGCCCTGGAGCCCTTCGGGGAAGGCCGCCACGAGCGCTCCCCTACGCAGGAGGCGCAGGGCGTTGTCGCGGGCGGCTCTCACGGCGCCGAGGCGGTTGGTGAGGGTGCCGAGGTAGGGGAAGTAGAAGAAGACGTCGTCGATGAGCGGGCGCAGGTCGCGGCGCGCGGGGTGGTGCTCGCGGACGCAGTGGGAGAGCATCAGCGCGTCCCAGGGGAGCAGGCCCGCGTGGTTCGCCACGAGGATGCCGGCGCCATCCTCGGGGATGTTCTCGACGCCCTCGACTCTCAAGCCGAAGTAGCGGTCGGCGAGGAAGTCCAGCAGGGGGCGCGACTCCTCGATGAAGGCCGGCGCCATGCCGAAGCCGTCGACGTCGCCTACCTGCGACTTCACCCCGCCGAGCCTCTCGAGGGCGCCCCGGACGGGGCCCTGCGGCACGTAGCGGGTCATGGCTCCGAGGAATGCTCGGATGGTTCCTTTGCCGGATGCTCCGGTCAGGCCGGCCGCGGCGCTCATGGCTCAACCTCGATGCACTCACGCACGGGGGCGTCGCTCCCGTAGTAGAACTCCTCGACCACCTCGCGCGAGGACTGGCAGACCTTGAACCCGAGCACGTCTTCGAGGCGCCCGGCGTCGGCGACCCAGGGGTAACGGAAGTAGTGCAGGAAGCGTCCGGGCACGTCCATCAGGTGGGCCCGCCAGAGCAGGCGCGCGCCGGAGTAGGCGACGGGATGTGGCACGGGCAGGGGGATGCGCCTCCCGATGCGCAGCACCGACGACAGGGGCAGGACGTCGGGCGGCGCGACGTTGAAGATTCCCCCGACCTTGTTCTTGACCATGGCGCTCAGCGCGCAGGCGGCGCAGTCGATGTCCAAGAACTGCAGGACGGGGTCGAAGCCGGCGATGACCGGGACCACCGGGCGCGTCAGGTAGCGCGCGAGGTAGTGCGTCATGGAGGGGGCGAGCACCGTGGCCAAGCGGCCGATGGTGACCGTGACGTCCTCGTGCTCGTCGCCGAAGCGCTGGAACTGGACGTCGGCCTCCATCTTGTCGCGGATCCAGCGCGAGGCCCGGTCCGCCCTCATGGGGCAGTCCTCGGTCATGAAGGCGGGGTTGTCGTGGTGTGCCCCGTAGACCATGGTGGTGCCCCTGAGCACCAGGTGCTTGATGGGGGCGGCGGCGCACGCGTCGAGCACGTGCAGGGTGCCGATGGCCTCGAGCTCGTGGGCCCAGAACTGGTCACGCGCCGGGTTGGCGAGGAAGGCTCCGTGCACGAGCGTAGTGCTCCGCTCGTTCCGCAGCGCCTCGCTCATCTGCCGGTCGGACTCCGGCAGGGTCAGGTCGATCTCGTAGAAGCGCGCCCGCTCGAAGGTGTCCGAGGGGCGGATGACGTCGAAGAGCACCAGCGACTCGACCTGCGGATCGGCGTCGAGGAGCTCGGCGAGTCGGGCCATGATCGGGTTGTTGACGCCCGTGAGGGCGACCCGTAGCCGCGGCGCGGCCTTCTTCTTCGGCCTTCGGGCATTACCCTTCCGGGCACCCCGCCTCCTCGTGGGCCCGGGCATGGCGGCCTCCATAGGTCTGAGGTGGCGCGCATATAGCGAGACGAGGTTCAGCGGTCAATGTCTGCGCGGGTGCGAAGGTGCGGCGTGGCTCGTGCAGAAGTCTTTCCGCGGCCCGCGCTAACGTGTTAGTTCTAGGAGGATGAGTGACCGTGGGTCCGGCCCGGCGTCTCTGGTGACTTCGCGAGAAGCTCCTGACTCCAAATGAGTGATCAACCGCCCCAGCAGACGCCGCTTCCGAATGACCCGGAGGCCTTGCAGACCCTCTGCGGGGAGCTGCAGTCGCGGCTCCTCGACCAGGCGCAGCACTTCGAAGAGGAGAGGAGGCGCTTCGACGAGCAGCTCGTGGCGATGGGTGACGCCATCGCCGTGGCCGAGCTCGCCGAGCAGCGCGCGGCCTCCGACGTTGCGCAGCTCCGCGCGGACGTCGCGCGCGCGGGCGACATAGCGCGCAAGAGGTCCGAGGAGGCAGAGCGCATCAAGCAGAAGGCCGCCTCGGAGGTCGAGTCCCTGCAGCTCCAGCTCGAGGAGATGGCGCAGCAGGGGGACGAGGCGCTGGTGGCGGAGCTGCAGCGTGTGCGTGGGCTCGTCGAGGAGCGCGAGCAGCGGCTCAACGAGGTCCTCGACGAGGTGCGGGACCGCGACGCAGCCCTGACGAAGGTGCAGCAGGACCTGGCCCGGCGCAGCGACAAGCTCCAGACCGCCGAGGCGGCGGCGGATCGGCGGGCGCGCTCCCTCGACAAGGCGGAGCAGGAGATCGAGCAGCTCTCCGCGGCGCTCCAGTCTCTCCAGGCCGAGCTGCAGGAGGCTCAGGCCGACGCGGAGGCCGCACGCGAGAAGGCCGCGGCCAGGCCCGAGGAGGGTGAAGAGGGGCCCGCGGACGTGTCGGAGGACGAGGAGCCCACGAGGTCCGGGGTCAAGAAGGCCGGGGATGGTGCGGCGGAGGCCGACGTCGAGCTGGCGGCGAGGCTCGAGGAGGCCGAGCGGGCGGCGGCGCTGGCGTCGGAGGCCGAGGTCTCCGCGCGAGCGGAGCTGTCCGAGCTGAAGGGGAGGATCGAGGCGCTGGAGCTCGAGCTGGAGGAGGCCGCCGTCGAGCGAGAGCTCCTGCGAGCCAGGCTCGAGGAAGAGGCGAAGAGGCCCGAGGAGCAGGCGGAAGACGAAGGCGCCGAGGGCGACGCCCCCACGGGAGCCGACGAGCGCGTGGAGATCACCGAGCTCCTCGAGCGTCTCGAGAGCGAGCAGGCCGAGATCGACGCGGCGCGAGCCGAGATCGAGCGGCGGGAGGCGGAGCTGGTCGAGCTCGAGGAGGCCCGCGCGTCGGGCGAGCTCGATGAGCAGGATCTGGGTCGCCTGGAGCTGCCGGGGGACAGCGAGGCGGCTGAGCTGGACGGGCTGCTCGAGGAGCTTGAAGAGGTACAGGTGGCCCTGGAGCAGGCGCACGGGGAGATCGCCGACCGCGACAAGACCCTGGCGGCTGCGGAGGGGCTTCTCCGCAAGCGCCAGGTCGAGCTGGGCGAGCTGCGAGACAGCCTGGCGAGCCTCGAGGAGCAGAACGAGGGCCTCTCCGCGGAGGTCGAGCGCCTGCGGGGGGCAGCTGCTGTCGTCGAGGATTCCGCGGAGGCGGCGCCGGAGACTGACTCCGAGATCGATGTCGTCTGGGAGGGGCCGGAGGAAGGCTCCGCCGAGCTCGAGGAAGCGCGGGCCGAGCTCGAGCAGACGTGGGCCGAGGTGTCCAGGCTGTCGGCCGAGCTCGAGCAGGCGAGGGTCGAGGCGTCCAGGCTGTCGGTCGAGCTCGAGAAAGGCGCCGCGGACCTGGGGGCGCGCGTCGCGGAGCTCGAGGCGGCGAGGCAGGATCTCGAGGTCGCCGGGGAAGGGGCCGAGGCCGCCGCGGCGGAGCTCGAGGCCGCCAGGGCCGACGCTGCGTCAGCGAAGGAGGAGCTCGAGGCCGCCAGGGCCGACGCTGCGTCAGCGAACGAGGAGCTCGAGGCCGCCAGGGCCGACGCTGCGTCAGCGAAGGAGGAGCTCGAGGCCGCGAAGGAGGATGTCTCGTCTGCGAAGGAAGAGGCGGCTTCTGCGACAGAGGAGGTCGAGGCGCGGACGGCCGAGCTCGAGGAACGGGCCGCGGAGCTCGAGGCCGCCAGGGCAGAAGCTTCGTCTGCGGGCGAGGGGCTCGAGGCCGCCAGGGCCGAGGCCGTGTCAGCGAAGGAGGAGCTCGAGGCTGCGAAGGAAGATGCGGCGTCTGCGAAGGAAGAGGCGGCGTCTGCGACGGAGGAGGTCGAGGCGCGGACGGCCGAGCTCGAGGAGCGGTGCGCGGAGCTGGATG
>CAZQPP010000566.1:0-5404 GCA_964594295.1 uncultured Myxococcales bacterium
CGCGCTCTGGTCGCCGCCTGCTCGGCGAGCACCTCGTCTGCCGAGCCCGATGGGAGAGATGTCCCCGCCTCCGGCGCCGATGTCGCCGCCGACGCCCCGGTCGACGCGAGCGTCGACGCGCCGTCGCTTGCGGACCCCGGTGCGGGCGAGGAGGCGGACCTTCAGGCCGGCGGCGACGTGGAGGAGCCGCTGCCCTGGCCCACCTGCCCGGAGTGGGCCGCCTCCTCCGCCGTGACGCTAGCGGACAAGGCGCGCGCCCTTGACGATCTCGTGCGCGAGAAGCACCTCGACGACGGGCTCATCCGCACCCTGAGGTTGAACGAGGACGGCAGCGTGCGCGCCCGGGAGTCCCTGCCCAGCAGTGGGCTGTGGACCGCCATCTACCTCGCCAGCCAGGCCTTCAGACACGCCGTCACCGGCGAAGAGGCCGCCCTCGAAGGCGCCCGCATCGCTGCCGCGGGCCTGCACGATCTCACGGCCGTGACCGGTACGCCGGGTCTATACGGGCGCGCCTACCAGAGACCGGATTTCGACTATGCCTTCGACGCCACCGGCGTTCCGACCTGGGTGGCCTCGGGAGCACCTGGCTACGAGGGCTGGTGGTGGAACGACGACGTCAGCAAGGACACCATGGACGGCATCATGTTCGGCTACGGGGTCGCCCTCGACCTCCTCGATGACCCCGAGGTGGTGGACACCGTGCGCGCGGACGTCCTGGCCTTCGTCGAGCGCTTCGTCAGAGACGGCCTCAACATCATCGACCACACGGGTGAGGTCACCCTCCACGGGCGCCTCTTCTACTCGGCCTTCGACGACTTCCCCGGCTTCAACGCCCTGCTCTCGTTGTCCTTCCTTCGAACGGCCCTCGCCGCGGGCGGCGGAGAGGAGCTGCGCCACTTCTACGAGGTCTGCATGCTCAGGCTCGAGGACCACTCTGCCTGCCCGCAGATCGACCGCTCCGACCTCGGCTCCTACCTCGACGCGGTGGAGGGCGCCCTCGGCCTCTACATAGGCGGCTGCAAGACCAACTGGGATCACTTCGACATGATCTTCCACGCGATCTACCCGCTGCTCCGGGCCGAGGAGCACTCCTCGGTGAGAGAGAGGCTCCTAGCCTTGCTGGAGAACGGGATCTGGGTCCCCACCGAGCCCGACATCGCCCCGCCGCTGCACCGCTCCACCCACTCGCTGTACATCTTCTTGTACGGCGGCCTCGTGCAGCCCGCGGCCACCGACGAGGTCTTCCGCGCGGCCGTCGACGACTCGATCTGCACTCTCTTCCGCCTGCCCCTCGAGCGCCGCGACCACGGGGCGGTGGCCGGGACCCAGGAGACGGCCTGCCTGAACCGCCACGGGCGCCCGAACGCCGCGGAGCTCGTCCCCCTCGAGGAGCGCGACTACGACAACTACATCTGGCGCCTCGACCCCTACGAGATCACCCGGGCCCGCGACCCCGTGCCCGACCGCCTGCACTCCCCGGAGGACTTCCTGCTCGCCTACTGGGTGGGGCGCTACTTCGGGTACATCCCCGAGGATCTCTGAGGCGAGGCGGGCTACAGCCTGAAGCTGTCCGCGTACTGGAGCCCCAGCCCGATCATCGTGCTGCCGCCGACGGCGTCGTTCGAGTCGAGCTTGCCGCGCACGAGGTAGACGTCGCCGAAGGCGAAGACCGCGAAGCCCGAGCCCACGCTCACCAGGAGCTTGCTGACGCTCCTCAGGACGAGGCCGAGATCGCTGTCGCGGTCGTCGTCGTCGCGGACGAGGTGGCGGATGTGGGTGTCGCTCGCGAAGGAGAGCGGCCCGACGATGGGCACGGCGAGCTTCAGGCCGAGCTCGACGCCGAGGTCGTTGCGCACGGGAGCCTCGCTGGCGTCCTGCTGGGCGACGAGGCCGAGGCGGATCTCCTGCACGTAGCGCCCGAGCTTCAGGAGCTGGCCCACCGACTCGCGCAGGAGGTGCTGGTGGGGGAAGACCGCGCCGGATCCCGAGGCACCATCGGCGACAGAGCCGCCTGGCGTGCCGGCGGCGAAGCCACCGTAGTCGGGGGTCGCGGTGAGCTCGGTGTCCCACGCGAGGCGCAGGTAGGGCACCATGGGGTAGCCCTCGTCACCGAGGTCGAGCTCGATGGCGTTGAAGCGGAGCTCGGTGGAGAGGACGAGGTCGTCCGAGGGCTCGTTGGCCGGGATGTCCTGGCCCTCGATGTCCAGCTCGATCCTGTCGAATGTGCCGTCGAGGCGGGTCTCCCAGGCGACCGAGGGGTCGTCGTACTCCAGGGCGACCTTCGCCCGGCCGCGGATGCTCAGGTTGTCAGGCGTCGTGACCCGGGTCTCCCTCGACGCGGCGAAGCCGCCCGCGTTGTCGGTGTTGCGGTACTGGACCCCCTGGGCGCTGATCTCCTCTACCTTCAAGGTCCAGCGGGGAGCCCGGTGGCCCGAGTGGTCGAGGAGCAGCTGCTCCACCTCGGCCGCCCGCCGCTCCTCGGCGTCCTCGGCGCCGGAGCTCGCCCAGCGCTCCAGCACGGAGAAGACCAGGTGTCTGAGCAGGCCGCGCTCCTCACGCCCGGTCGCGCCCTCGAGCTCGCCGGCGACCGCGGGCAGGGCCAGCACCGTGTCGGTGGTCGCGAGGGTGTAGAGGTCCTCCGGCTCGATGGGCCGGCCGGCGATGCGGCCTCGGTCTGCGTCGAGGCCGGCCGCGAAGAGCAGCTCCGAGACCGTCACCGAGCCCGAGCGCGCCTGCCGCCGGAGCAGCGCGCTCAGGCCCAGGAGGTGTCTCCCGCGGACGCCGACGAGCACCGCGGTGTCGTGGCCCCGCAGCCAGTGGTCGAGCACGTGGCGTGTGATCGGCCCGACCGTGTTGAAGTCTCTCGGCAGGTTCCTGCTCAGCGCCACGTCCGCCCCGAGCTCGGTGCGCATCAGGTTGGTGACGAAGCGCATCCAGAGAGCGTCGGTGAAGCGGGCCGGGTACTCGCGCTCGTACTCGGCGTAGGAGCCGAACTGGGGCACGCGCTCGCCCCACACCAGGGGGTGCAGCTTGGGCCGCGCCTTCACCATCGGAGCGACGTCGGGCAGGAGCACCTGGGAAGCCCTCTCGACGAGGGACTCCTCGATCTTGCGGTAGGCGCGCTCGGCCTCCCGGTCGTATGGGCCCGGGACCAGCACCGGAACGTTGACGTGCTCTACCCGTCGCAGGGCAGGGGGGGCACCCGCTTGGCCGGGCACCTCGAAGTGCGCCGCGAGCCGGCCCACCGAGACAGGCGACGCGCGCACGAGCATCATCGGCCGTGGCTTTCGCGTGCGTTCGCGGGAGGCCGACGGATCCGACACGCGAGCCTCCTCGCTGAAGGGCAGCAGGTCGTAGCGGTCGAAGCTCCCCACGACCACGTCGACTCCGCCGGCGCGCTGAGCCTCACGCAGCGCGGTGCCCTCCTCGCCCGACACCAGCGCGACGGTGAGATCGGGGCGCCGGCCGAGCTGGGCCTTCAGGTCTCGGGTCGCCTTGGAGAGAGCGATGGAGACGTCCTCCACCTTCCAGTCACGCCGGACCGCCGCGGGGAGCCGCTCGACCTGGTCTCGCCCCACCGCGCCGATCACCGCCAGGGTGAGCCCGCGCTGGCGCACCACCACGAACCTCGGGAAGGGGCGCTCGTAGCCGTCGCCCTCCGCGCCGGTCGGGGTGCGCCTCGCGAGGTTGGCGGCGACATAGGGCAGGCCGTGCTGCGAGGCCCAGGCGACCAGGCCCTCCGCTCCCAGCGCCAGCTCCCCCTCCCGTGGCACCAGGGCCGCCGGCCTGAGCGAGGCCGCCCGCTCGGCGCAGAAGTCGCGCTCCGCCGCCCACGGCCCGGGCATCACCACTCCGCCCGGCATCAACACGACCGGGCCCTCCTTCTGCTCCGCCGTCGCGCCGGCGCCCTGCGCCTTCGCCCCAAGCTTCGCGAGCTCCACCAAGGCGCGCGAGCCCCGACCGACCTCCACGCCGACCGAGTACACGCTCACCTCGTCGTCGGGCGACTTCACCCTCACGAGCGCCGAGAAGACCCGCTGCCAGTCGAGCAGGTCCTCGGGCACCTCCGCCTCATCGTCGAAGCTCAGCCCCAGGACCGCCTTGCCGTCCGGGCTCCAGTAGCGCCAGACGTCGGCCGTCCTGCGCACGAGATCCGGGAAGCGCCCGCCGGGAGCCGCGTCCTCCTCGATGATACGCAGGAAGTCGAAGTGCTTTCGGTAGGGGAGCTGAAACGTGATCTCGTATGGGCTCACCAGCACCGGTACGTCCTTCTCGAGCAGCTCCCCTCGGATGGTGAAGGCTCCCTCCACGAGCCGCGTCATCGTCACCCCGTCCGCCAGCGCCTCCTCGGGCACGAGCACGTGGTGCTCGGTGGTCAGACCCGAGAAGCCCGTGACCATCACCTCGAGGGAGCCGGGGTTCTTCTCGAAGTGCCTCATGAGCGAGGCTACGGCGTTGATGCTGACCGAGCCCGACCCCAGGCAGCGCGGCGGCCCGTAGACGATCTCCATGGGCGGCAGCGCCGCTGGCTGCGACGCCGTCGGCGCTGGCTGCGCGAGCGCGGCGGGGCAGGGCGGCGCCGCGGCGAGGCACGCGGCTGACAACAGCGCAAAGACGAACGCTCGGCTTCCTTCTAACACCGCCTCCTCCATGGGGCGCGGTCGGGCCCTCGCGCCGGACGGGCTGATGGTGCTCCTACTACCTGATGCTTGCGCGGCTCACCACAGCAGAGGCGCCGCCCGAGATCTCAGCGCCACAGCAAGAGCTTCGTGCCCGCCGCGCAGGAGAGGGTGCCGCCGGCGAAGGTGGCCAGCGCGCTCACCGGGGCGCCGAGCCCGATCTCGCCGACCACGGCCCCGTCGGCGGCGGAGATGCGCAGCAGGCTCCCGTCGTCACCGCCGGCGACGAGGACCTCGGCCGAAGGTGTCCACGCGAGGGCCTGAAGCCGGCTCGCCCGAGGCCCGGTGTCCCACAAGGTCGCGGCGCTCGCGGGATCGAGCCGAAGCACCTGGCCCGAGGAGGTCGCGACGGCGAGGCTCTCGGGTGCGGGGGACCATGCCAGCGCGCCGATCTTCGATGCGGCGTCCGCGACCCCCGCCTGCTCGGCCCGCATGACCACGACGCCCAGCGAGCGCGAGGTGTCGGCGTGGCCGTCAGATGCCGTCAGCTCGACTTGGCGCCGCCCGGTCGTCGCGAACACGACGTGGGCGCCGGGCTCTGCCTCGCAGCCACGGACCCTCATGTCCGGCGCTCCATCTCCGTCCAGGTCGACGGTGCAGGTCACGCGAGAGCCGTCCGGGTCACGCACCCTCCACCACAAGACGGCCTCCGCGTCGGCCACGGGAGGCTCAGGGGTCACGGCGAGGTGGTAGATCAGCGGAGCCCGGTGCACCCTCACGGAGGC
>CAZQPP010000567.1:0-5384 GCA_964594295.1 uncultured Myxococcales bacterium
CCCTCCCACGTCGCCAATCACCTGAAAACGAGAAGGCCCTTCACTCGAGCCCGAGGCACACCCCAGCCACAGCGCCACGACGGCGGGCATTAGAACCCGCCGACCGGCCGGAGCCGGCCCGCGGTGGAGAGGGCGGCACATCGGGAGACTCTAGAAAACCTAGGGGTGTAGAGGCAATAGCGGCGGCACGGGCGGCACGGCCCGCGGTGTTGTATGCTGCGCACATGCTTCGGAGCCTCTGCACCATTGCCGCCCTCACCACGCTCCTGCTCGCCGCGTGCGCCGAGCCCATGACCGGCGAGAGCCGGCCGCCGGACGTCCCTCGCGCCGACAAGTCGGGGCCCTCGAGCAGCTCACCCGATCCGGGCCGCAGCGATCCGGGTGGCCAGACCTCTGCCGACCCGGGCACCCCGGACCCCGGCCCGCCCGCGGACGCTGACGTCGCCGGCGAGGACGCGCCGGTCGACCCCGGTCCGCCGGTGATGACGGTCCCCGTGTGCGAAGAGGAGAGCTGGAGCCCGCAGGCTTGCGCGCCCGGCGAGATCGCCTACCTCGAGAGCAAGGGTGGCGATCACGTCGCGCTGACCGAGGCCATCGTCTACGAGGAGGACCTCCCGTCCAGCGGGCCGCACCGCGCGGTGTGGGCGAAGTGGGGGGAGTACGAGTACCTGCCGCCCGAGCGCTGGCTGGGAAACCTCGAGCACGGCGGCATCGCCCTGCTCTACCACCCCTGCGCGGACGACGGGGTAAAAGAGGCGCTGCGAGCGCTCGCCCGCGCCCGGCCCGACGACGACAGCGGCCCCTTCCGATGGGTGATGTCACCCTATCTGCCGCTCGAGGCGACGGTGGCGGTGGTAGCCTGGGAGTGGACCTACCTCTCCCACTGCGTCGACGCCCACGAGATCTACGGCTTCGTCGACCAGCACTACCGCAAGGCGCCCAAAGACAACGAGGCCGGCGGGGCATACCAGAGCGGCTGGATCGGGGACTGAGGAGAGGGAGACGGGCGGAACGTCGACGCCCGGCGCCAGGTCAGTGATGACCCCTCGCCTTCGCTACCTCGAGGCGCGCCTCCGCGCGACGCAGGGCGTTGTTCGCGATGGTGTAGTGCTCGCTGTCGATCGAGCCGTCGTGGGCGGCGACCCTCTCCGCGGCCCGCTTGCGGGCGGCCTCGGCGCGCTCGGCGTCGATCTCGACCTTCTCCTCGCAGGTCTCGGTGACGAGCTCCACGTGGTTGTCCAAGACCTCCACGTAGCCGAGGTTCATGGCGAAGGTGTGTTCGCCGGTCGGGGTGCGAACGGCGGCGACGCCGATGTCGAGGGCCGAGATCAAGGGCTCGTGGTCCGGGAGGACCTCGATCTCACCCATCGTGGTGTTCACTCGAACGGCGATGGCGTCGCCTTCAAAGCGCACACCCGCGGGGGTGACGATCTGGAGGTGCATCTGGCTCGATGCCATGTCCTTACCCTCACTTCTCGGCGAGCATGGCCTTGCCGCGCTCGACGGCCTGGTCGATGTCTCCGCACATGTAGAAGGCCTGCTCCGGGTACTCGTCGAGCTCGCCCGTACAGAGCTTCTCGAAGCCCTCGATGGTGTCCTCGAGCTTCACGTAGACGCCCTCGCGGCCAGTGAACGCCTCGGCCACGAAGAAGGGCTGGGAGAGGAAGCGCTGGATCTTCCTGGCGCGGGCGACCGTGAGCTTCTGCTCCTCGGAGAGCTCGTCCATGCCGAGGATGGCGATGATGTCCTGAAGGTCCTTGTACTCCTGGAGGATCTCCTGCACGCGGCGGGCGGTGCCGTAGTGGCGCTCGCCGACCACGAAGGGGTCGAGGATGCGGCTCGTGGAGTCGAGGGGGTCGACCGCCGGGTAGATGCCGAGCTCGGCGATCTGGCGGCTCAGGACGGTGGAGGCGTCGAGGTGGGCGAAGGCCGTGGCCGGCGCGGGGTCGGTCAGGTCGTCGGCCGGGACGTAGATGGCCTGGACGGACGTGATGGAGCCCTTCGTCGTCG
This sequence comes from uncultured Myxococcales bacterium, assembly GCA_964594295.1. Lineage (GTDB taxonomy): Bacteria > Myxococcota_A > UBA9042 > UBA3505 > UBA3505 > CAZQPP01. The sequence continues at coordinate 2,011 of CAZQPP010000567.1, forward strand.
AGGTGATGCGCTCCTGCAGCTCGCCCATGTCGGTGGCCAGCGTGGGCTGGTAGCCGACCGCGCTCGGGATGCGGCCGAGCAGCGCCGAGACCTCGGAGCCCGCCTGGGTGAAGCGGAAGATGTTGTCGATGAAGAGCAGGACGTCCTGGCCCTCGGCGTCGCGGAAGTGCTCGGCGACGGTCAGAGCGGAGAGACCGACGCGGGCGCGGGCGCCCGGGGGCTCGTTCATCTGGCCGTAGACGAGGGCGGTCTTGTCGATGACGCCGGACTCGGTCATCTCCACCCAGAGGTCGTTGCCCTCACGGGTGCGCTCGCCGACGCCGCCGAACACGGACACGCCGCCGTGCTGCTTGGCGATGTTGTTGATGAGCTCCATGATGATGACGGTCTTGCCGACACCGGCGCCGCCGAAGAGGCCGACCTTGCCGCCGCGCGGGTAGGGCTCGAGCAGGTCGATGACCTTGATGCCCGTCTCGAAGGGGCGAACCGTCACGTCCTGGTCGACGAGCTTGGGTGCGGGCCGGTGGATCGGGAGGAAGCTGGTCGCGCCCACGGGGCCCTTCTCGTCGACCGGCTCACCGACGACGTTGATGATGCGGCCGAGGACCTCCTTGCCGACCGGCATGGAGATGGGCTTGTCCGTGTTCTTGACCTTCATGCCGCGCGTCAGGCCCTCGGTGGAGTCCATGGCGATGGTGCGGACCATGCCCTCGCCGATGTGCTGAGCGACCTCGAGGACCAGGTTGTCCTCCTTGTCACTGATGGCGGGGTTGCTGACCGTAAGCGCAGTGTAGATCTCCGGGAGGTTCCCGGGCTCAAAGGCAACGTCGACCACGGGGCCGATGACCTGCATTGTGCGGCCGTCACTCATAGGGTTCCTCCGTCAGGACTGCTTCAAAGCTTCGGCGCCGCCTACGATCTCCATCAGCTCGGTCGTGATGGCGGACTGCCGTGCGCGGTTGTACGTGAGCGTCAGCGACGCGATGAGCTCGGTCGCGTTGCGGGTTGCGTTCTCCATAGCCGTCATTCGGGCGCCCATCTCGCTGGCCAAGGACTCCATGACCGCTCGGTAGAGCTCCACGTTGACGTACATGGGCAGGAGCGCGTCGAGGATCGCTTCCTTGGTCGGCTCGTAGCGGAAGTCCACGGCCGAGTCGCCGGACTCGGGCTCGGCGGGGACGATGGGCAGGAGCTGCTCGACCACGATCCTCTGGCTGATGGCGCTCTTGAACTCGTTGTAGACGATGTAGACGGCGTCGAGGTTCTCGTCGATGAAGTCGGCGACGACCTCCTCGCCTATCTGGCTCGCCCGCTCGAGGGTCGGCTGGGTGAGCACCTCGAGGTGGCGCTCCCGGATGGGGTAGTCGCGCTTCCCGAAGTACTCGATGCCCTTGCGACCAATCAGGGCGAGCTCGGTGTGCTCGTGCTCGACGCGCCTGACGTCGACGTCGGGGATGGTCGAGTCGAGGTAGGCGTGGGCACGCTTGATTACGTTGGTGTTGAAAGCACCGCAGAGGCCACGATCGCTCGTCAGGACGAGGAGCTGAGCGCGCTTCTGCTCACGCTGGGCGAGTAGCGGGTGGGCCTGGGTTTCGCTGCGCGCGGCCACGTGCGCGATCATCTCGTGCACGCCCCGGGCGTAAGGCCGCATCTGCAGCAGCCTCTCCTGGGCCTGGCGCAGCTTGGCCGCGGCCACCAGCTTCATCGCCTTCGTGATCTGCTGGGTGCTCTTGACCGACTCGATGCGCTTTCGCAGGTCTTTGAGCGAGGGCATGTCTGCTCCTGGTTCTCGGGAGGGGCTAGCCGGCTAGGGCTAGGCCGCCGCCTCTTCCACGGAGAAGACCTTGGAGAACTCCTTGAGCACCGCCGTCATCTTCTCTTTGAGCTCGGGGGTGAACTCGGCGATCTTCCGAATCTCCGCAAGGAGCTGCGGGTGGCGGGCGTCGATGAACTCGTTGAGCTCTCTCTCGTAGCGCCCGAGGACGCCGACCGGGAGCTCCATGATGAACTCCTCGGGGGCCGTGGCCGCCCAGAGGATCATCGCCTGCCTCTCGAAGGGGATGGGCTTGTACTGGGGCTGCTTCAGGATCTCGGTGAGGCGCATGCCGCGCTCGAGCTGCTTTCGGGTCGTCGGGTCGAGATCCGAGGCGAACTGCGAGAAGGCGGCGAGCTCGCGGTACTGAGCGAGCTCGAGGCGAGCCTGACCGGCGATCTTCTTGGTGATCTTGGTCTGGGCGGCGCCACCGACGCGGCTGACCGACAGGCCGGCGTTGATGGCGGGGCGGATGCCCTTGTAGAAGAGGTCCGCCTCCAAGAAGATCTGGCCGTCGGTGATGGAGATGACGTTGGTGGGGATGTAGGCCGAGAGGTCGCCCGCCTGGGTCTCGATGACCGGCAGGGCCGTCAGCGATCCGCCACCCTCTGCGTCGCTCATCTTCGCGGCGCGCTCGAGCAAGCGGCTGTGGAGGTAGAAGACGTCGCCCGGGAAGGCCTCACGGCCGGGCGGGCGGCGAAGGAGGAGCGAGAGCTGCCGGTAGGCGACGGCGTGCTTGCTCAGGTCGTCGTAGATGAGCAGCGAGTGCATGCCGTTGTCGCGGAAGTACTCGCCCATCGTGCAGCCGGCGTAGGGCGCGAGGAACTGGATGGGGGCGGCCTCCGACGCGCTGGCCGCCACCACCGTGGTGTACTCCATCGCGCCTTCGTTGGTCAGCCTGTGGACCACCTGCGCCACCGTCGAGGCCTTCTGACCGACCGCGACGTAGATGCAGTGGACCGGCTTGTCGCCGCCCTGGTTCTCTTTCTGGTTGAGGATCGTGTCGATCGCCAGGGCCGTCTTTCCGGTCTGGCGGTCGCCGATGATCAGCTCGCGCTGGCCGCGCCCGATGGGCACGAGGGCGTCGATGGCCTTCAACCCCGTCTGCAGCGGCTCGTTGACGCTCTGGCGCTTGACGATGCCGGGGGCCTTGATCTCGACGACCCGACGCTCGCTGGACTCGACCGGGCCCTTGCCGTCGAGGGGCTGGCCGAGGGGGTCGAGCACGCGGCCCATGATGCCCTTGCCCACGGGCACGTCCATGATGCGGCCGGTCCGCTTCACGGTGTCGCCCTCGCGGATGCGCTCGACCTCTCCGAAGAGCGCGACGCCGACGTTGTCCTCTTCGAGGTTCAGCACCAGGCCCTTGACGTCGTGGGGCAGCTCCACGAGCTCGCCGGCCTGAGCCTTGCGCAGGCCGTAGGCGCGCGCGATTCCGTCACCGGCGCTGATGACCGTGCCGGTCTCCTCGACGTCCATCTCGCGCGTGTACTGGCCGATCTGGGCCTCGAGCACGCTGGTGATCTCACCGATCTTCAGCTCCATGGTGCTAGATCCTCGC
>CAZQPP010000568.1:0-5373 GCA_964594295.1 uncultured Myxococcales bacterium
CGACGAGGTTCTATTTAAAATCGAGGAACTCCCGGACGATAAGATCAACGAGGTGGTCCTCAGGATCCCTTCCACCCATCTCGACCCTGAAGAAGCCAAGGTGATTGCGGCTGGCTTGGTCGCGAGGAAGTCCTTAGTGCGGAACGCTGTTCTCAATACGAACGCTGGAACCACCCGATGAAGACCGTCACCTACCAGCTAGCCCTGCCCGTGCCCCACAACTAAGAACTGAACAAGTTCGGGGAGCCCGGCTACGGTCATGGCGTGGTCGAGCAGAGCCAGATCCAGAGGCGGTTGTCGCAGCCTGAGAGCATCGCGCGGGTGCGACAGCTGACCGCGGAGAACCCCGGCATGCTGCGAACGGAGCTGGCCGACCGCCTGTGCGACGAGCTCGGCTTTGCGGACAGACGGGCTCGCCGACAACGTAGCGGCTGTTTGAAGGCGCTGAGCGTTCTGGAGAGCCGGGGCTGCCTTTCGTTGCCCGCTCCGCAGACGAGGCCGGGGCCTGCTCGACCGCGCTGTCTCGAATCCAGCGTGCCACTGCCCGAAGAAGTGCCGGACCAGGTCGGGGAGCTTCGCGGTCTCGAACTGATCCTGGTCGAGACCGAGGCGCACATGCGGGTGTGGAACTCGCTGTTCCTGGACGAGCATCCGCGTGGGGCCGGGCCTTTGGTGGGACGCCAGCTTCGCTACCTGATTGGGTCCGACCACGGCTGGCTGGGAGGGCTGGGCTTCGCTGCGGCCGCCCTGCACCTCGAGGCGCGCGATCGTTGGATCGGCTGGGATCTCGAGACCCGCCAAGCGTACCTGGACCATGTGGTGGGGATGAGTCGCTTTCTCATCCGGCCATCGGTCCGTTGCAAGAACCTGGCTTCGCGAGTGCTGGGTCTGGCGATGAGGCGGCTGCGGGAGGACTTCGAGGCCCGCTACGGGTATCGGCCCTGGTTGGTCGAAACCTTCGTGGACACGGAGAGGTTTTCCGGCACCTGCTACCGCGCGACCAACTGGATCCGGGTCGGTGCGACCCGGGGGCGGGGACGGCAGGACCGACACAACAAGAAAGAAGAGAGCGTCAAGGACGTCTACGTCTATGTGCTGGCCGAGGACTTCCGGATTCAGCTTGGGTTGTCGGTCGATGCCGGCCGGGGCCCGCTGCCGTTGAACGCCTGCCTGGAAACGGAGAGATGGACGGAGCAGGAGTTCGGCGGAGCGCCCCTGGGCGACAAACGCCTGAGCCAGCGCCTCGTGCAAAGTGCTACCGTGCAGGCGAAAAGTCCGGGACTGTCGTTTCCGGGCGCAGCGGGTGGAGACGAAGCGTTGGTGAAGGGCCATTACCGATTGCTCGACCAGCCGGACGAGTCGGCGGTCACCATGGAGAACATCCTGTCGCCGCACCGCGAGCGGACGCTGCGTCGGATGAAGGCCGAAAGGACCGTGCTGTGCATCCAGGACGGTTGCGATCTGAACTACACCGGAGCCGCCGAGTGCGAGGGCCTGGGGGTCATAGGCTCCAACCAGACGGGTGCGAAGAGCCGGGGGCTGCACCTGCACTCCACTCTGAGCGTGACCGAGCAGGGGCTGCCCCTGGGCGTGCTGAACGCGCGGTGCGAGGCACCGGTGAGCCGCGGCGAGCAGGACGAGAAGTCGCAGGCGTTGGTGCCGATCGAGGACAAGAAGAACCACGTCTGGATCCTCGCGATGCGCGACTGCGAGGCCGTGGCTGCCCAGATGCCGCACACCACGCTCGTGCAGGTGATGGACCGCGAGGCCGACTTCTTCGAGCTGTTCGACGAGTGGCGCAAGGGTGAGCGTCGCACCCATCTGTTGATTCGGGCCAAGCACAATCGATGTACCACCACGGACACGAAGCTCTTCGACGGGGTCCGGGCCGCGACACCGCGTCTTCAGTTCGAGCTTCACGTCAGCCGGCAGAGCGCTCGGCCCAAGAAGAGCAAACAGAAAGCTCGCCCCGGGCGCGCCGGACGCACCGCGAAGATGACCCTGCGCTACCAACAGGTCGAGCTGCGTGCACCCCAAACCCTGGTGGACAGCGAACCGATTCCAGTGTGGATCGTCCACCTCGTCGAGGAGCAGCCTCCGGCGGAGGAAAAGCCGATCGAGTGGTTCCTGCTGACAACGATGGAGATCACCTCGACGAAGCAGGCTCAGCGTCTGTTGGACTGGTATTGCCTGCGCTGGCGAATCGAAGACTGGCATCGGGTGTTGAAGAGCGGATGCGGCATCGAAGAGCTGCGAAACGAGCAGGCCGAGCGCATCAAGAGGGCTGTCGCCATCTACCTGGTGATTGCCTGGCGCGTCATGCTGATGACGTTGTTGGGCAGAGAAGCTCCCGAGCTTCCCCCGCAGGTACTCTTCACCGACATCGAGCTGGAGGTCCTCACAGCCTTCGCCAGGAGCCGGCGCGATCTGGAACCTCCTCGGCGACTGGGAGACGCGGTGCTTCTGGTCGCCCGCCTGGGCGGTCACCTGGGGCTGAAGAGGGGGCCTCCGGGCCACCAGGTGCTCTGGATCGGCTACTCGCTGCTGCGGTTCATGTGCATGGGCTACCTCCTGAGCCGTCAGGACGCCACCGCTTGATCGGCACAGGGTGCAGCCCTGAAACTGACGACCTGGTTGCACTGCTCACCTCGGGCCCCACTTCAGGGCAATCGCAGAGTCCGGCTTGGCGGAGTGAGGCGCGGCTGGGGACGGGATGTCGAGACGGGTGGCGGGGAGCGGGTGGCGGGAAACGGGGCGGGTCGGGGTCATCGACGGTGGAGCCCGAATCCTGACCGGTCACCCGTCACCCGCTTTCCGCGGGGGCACGTCGCGATGTTCGGAGCGATGGTTCGACGACGTCGAGAGCCGTTATTGAGCTCCAACGCTCTTGGCCGACCGCACCGGTCCACGGCTGCCGGGAGGCGACGAAGCCGCGCCCGCAAGCCTCTTCGACGCCGTTCGTCACCGGCCGGACTCATCGATGCGGCGCTCGACGAAGCCGCGGCCGAAGTCCTGCTGGGCGGCGAGCTGGTTATGCGTCCGGCAGCGCAAGGAGAGTGCGTCGACGGTGTGCTCGCCTCCACGCGCGAACGGCTCCGTGTGGTGCAGCTCGAGGCGCTTGCGTGAGGCACAGCGCGTCCCGTCCGGGGCGACGTAGGTGCAGGCGCCGCCGTCGCGTGACCACACCGCCGACCGAATGGCCGCTGGGATGTGCCGAGAGCGCCGCTTCGGCTCGCCGTCAACTGTCCCCGGGGACACCTCCTTTGCCGTCTTCGCGTCGCCGCTGCTGTGCTTCTTCGTGCGGCGGCCTTTCCCGCCGGCGGCCCTTGCGCCGAAGCGCTTCTTCAACGCCTGGGCCTTCAGCAGCTCCAAGCCCCGCTCGACGATCTCCGCCACGTCCCCGTCGGGCACGGCGTGGCCGAGCAGGGCCCGGACCTCCTCGAGGGTCGCGACGAGCGAGGCCGGCGCGGTGAAGGTCACCCGATAGCGGTCGGCCGACAGCGGCTCCACCCGTGACATTGGCCTGCTCGGCATGGGTTCGGACGTCTCGAGCACGAGCGCGGGGGGCTCGTTCGGCACGGGCGCCGGTGTCGCCGGCCCCACGTCCGCCGAGGGCGGCGGGGTCGGCTGGGGCGAGGCCGGGGGATCGGGCGCGCGCTGCGCCGGGACCCTGCGGATGGAGGTGGCCGCATCGGGCTTCGGAAAGCGCACAGCCAGCAGCCGCTCGACATCTCGCCGGCTCTTGCCCGACGCCTCTTCGAGCAGCTCGGCGTGGTTGGCCTCCGTCAGGTGGGGGCACAGGACCACCAGCCCGCTGAGGTGCAGCCTCCCCGCGCCGACTCCCTCGATGATCGCCGGGAGCTCTCGCGCCATCCGTGCGACCCGCAGGCGCTTGAACGCGGCCTGGTCGGACATCCCGAGCTTGCGCACGCAGTAGCCGTGCATCGAGTCGTAGCCGGCGCTGGCGTAAAGCCGCCGGTGCTCGACCTCGCCGAGGTAGACGAGCAGAGAACCGAGCACCACGCAGCTATCGTGGTGTAGCGCGTGGAGGCGGCGGACGACCTCGGCGTCGTCGAGGGAGGTCAGGTCGTGGGGGTCATCCATCGGCATCGGGCGTCTCCTGCTTATGAGCCAAGCGCATGATACCATGGACTTTTTCGACCCTCTGGTGTCCTCGCCAAGGCCCGCGACGGCCTCCTCGCGGCCGGCGAGCTCCGATGCCTCGTCTTCAGCCCGTGGTGGCGGTCTGGGGGGCCTCCCGCCATCCATTCGAGGCTCGCCGGCGGTTGGCGAGGTCTGGCGGGCTGAAAACGTGTCAAGGAAAAACGACCGGAGGCGGCGGTTTTTTTTCGGCTTTCCCGTCGTTTCCCCGGGTGGGGTACCGCCCGTGACGTGCTTGGAGCTCCGAGGCCGTTGCACGACGCCGGGCGCCGGCGGTGGGTCGTCCATCTCCGCGACGATCACCATCGACGCGATGAGCTGCCAGCGCGCCATCGCCGAGCAGATCATCGATGGCGGAGGGCACTACGCGCCGGCGGTCAAGGACAACCAGCCAACCCTGAGCGAGAACATCCGGACCTTCTTCGATGACGCCCAGCGTCTGACGCGCCCGCTCGACGACCCGCCGCCGGTGGTGGAGAAGGCCCGTGAGCCCGATGCCGGGCACGGCCGAGTCGAGGAGACGTCAGCACAAGATCTGCACCCATCGGCACACGACCCTCGCCGTCGCGTCCCTGGACGAGAACGCCGCGGCCAGCACAGGGCGGTGAGGCGTCACCCTCGCCTCAGCTTCCCGGACGCGGACCGGGGAGGTGACCTGTTCGCGCTGCGCCGCAGCGCCGCCGAGCGTGGCACAGCGAGAGCGTCTCACGACTCCCCTCCCCGGCGTAGGCTGCGTGCTCCACGACCCATGAGGGCTGCGTGCTCCCCGACTCATGAGGCGAGACTGCCGGGCAGCGCCGACGTCCCAGCACCGACTTCCCGAGCTGGCTCCGAAACCTCGCGGGCGCTGAGGTCAGTGTGAGCATCACCTTCCCCCGGTGTCACCTCACCACAGAGGACGCCTTGGCCAGAACAGAGCGGTGAGCGTCACCCCACCACCGCATCCAGCACGACTGGAATCTCGTGACTCGTGCGTGGCGTTGACCTCGCCCGGTGAGGCAGGCGACGGGCCAGGGGGCGGGTAGGACCAAAGCCCGCGGGAGCGCCTCAGAGTCGCCCAGCCTGGATTGTGGGGTAGGGGCAGCCCTAGCAGGCCCGGGGGCCTACTGAACCTCGGTCATGCGAGCGGACTCTCGCAGCCCGACGATGTTGAAGATCCGCAAGGGCTCGCTCTTGCCCTTGACCGAGATGGACGGGAGGTCCACGGCGTGC
>CAZQPP010000569.1:0-5368 GCA_964594295.1 uncultured Myxococcales bacterium
TTCTCTGCTGCCTCCGCGCTGCTCTCGCCTTGGTGGTACGATTCCCGTAGCGTTTACGCGTTGCCGTCGTCGCAGTCGGCGTCGTTCTCGGTGTGGGTGCAGCCATCGGCTTCGTCGCAGCCGTCGTCGGTGCAGCCGTTGCCGTCGTCGCAGTCCACGGCCGAGGTGTCCGTTCCCGCGCAGGTGCCTTCCGAGCACACGTCGCCCGTCGTGCACGGGTTGCCGTCCTCACACTCGGCGGTGCCGAAGACGTAGACGCAGCCCTCGCCGGGGTCGCAGCTGTCTTCCGTGCACGGGTCCTGGTCGTCGCAGTCCTCCGCGGAGGTGTCCACGCCCACGCACGAACCCTCCACGCAGACGTCGTCGGTCGTGCACGCGTCGCCGTCCTCGCACTCGCCGCCCCAGGGCGGGGTGCCGGCGCAGGCTCCCTCGACGCAGGCGTCGCCCCAGGTGCACGCCGCGCCGTCGTCACACGGCTCGCTGTTGTAGCGGTGCACGCACCCGCTCAGGGGCTCGCAGCTGTCGCCGGTGCAGACGTCGCCGTCGTCGCAGTCCGCCTCGGAGGTGTCGGTGCCAGCGCAGAGGCCATCCTTGCAGGTGTCCTCGGTCGTGCAGGCGTTGCCGTCGTCGCAGGTGCCCTCCTCGAGGTTGACGACGCAGCGGCCGCTGCCGCCGCAGCTCTCCGTGGTGCCTGCTCGCAGGAGGCGCATCCGAGCTGCGCGACGTACACGCAGCCGTGGAGCGGGTCGCAGGCGTCGTCGGTGCACGAGTCGCCGTCGTCGCAGTCGACGGCCGAGGTGTCCTGGCCCATGCACTCCGCGGAGATGCAGGCGTCGAGGGTCGTGCACTTGTCCCCGTCGTCACACGGCGTGCCGTCGGCTGCGGGCAGGCTCGTGCACTGGCCGGTCAGGGGATCGCAGACACCGGGCAGGTGGCAGAGCTCGGCCTCCGGGCACACGACGGGGGCTCCGCCTTTGCACGCTCCGGCCTCGCAGGAGTCGAGCAGGGTGCAGGCGTCACCGTCATCGCAGGGGCCGTCCGCGGGGGTGTACACGCAATGTCCGGCGCCGTCGCAGTCGTCAGCCGTGCACGGGTCTCCGTCGTCGCAGTCCGCCGGCCCGGTGCACGTCGCGCAGTCGGAGATCGCCGCGTGTTGGCAGCCGCGGAGCGGGTCGCAGGAGTCCTCGGTGCACTCGTCGTCGTCGTCGCAGTCCGCGAGCGAGGTGTCCTTGCCCGCGCACACGCCGCTGCTGCACTTGTCCTCGGTGGTGCAGGCGTCGCCGTCATCGCATTGGGCGTCGTCGTTGCCGGTGGGCTCCGAGCACAGCCCCGTCTCGGGATCGCAGGTCCCCTCCACGTGGCACTCGTCCTTCGCCGGGCAGGTGATGGTGAAGCCGCCCTTGCACTCGCCGCTCTCACACCTGTCGGCCGTGGTGCAGGCGTCGCCGTCGTCGCAGCCTGTGAGGTCCGGGACATCCGTGTGCGAGCAGGCACCGGATTCGCTGCAGACGGCCCGCTTGCAGGTCTCGGTGGGGCACAACGAGGCGTCCGGCGTCCAGCCCGCAGGGTCCTCGAGGGGATCGCACACGAGGCAGGAGCTCTCCTCGCCGCCAGGTCCCTCCTCGGGCTCGTAACAGCTCCCCTCGATCAGGCAGGTGTCCTCGATCTGCTCATGGCTGCAGTCGCCCGTCTCGGGGTCGCAGCTGTCGGTCGTGCAGTCGAGCTCGTCGTCGCAGTCGCCGGCCTCTGTGCAGGGGAGCTCCGGCGTGTCGGCGGCGTCTTCGGCGTCGGCGACGTCGGGCGTGTCCGGCTCGTCCCCGGGATCACGATCGCCGGGATCGGGCCCTTCGTCCTTCACCACCGGAATGTCCGGCGTGCCGGGATCCTCCTCCTCGACGTCGGCCAGATCCGTCTTGCCCCGGTCTGTCAGGCCGGGATCCGTGGGCTTCTTGCCGGGGTCTTCCTCGCCCGGATCCGCCTTGACACCCTGTCCGTCCATCGAGCCGGGATCGTCGATTACCGGCCCGAGATCGTGGGTCTCGAGCGCCCCGGGCGCGACACACTGAGCCCCCGCGAGCAGCAGGGACACCAGCACAAAAAGGCCGCCAAAGGTGAGATGCAGCTCGCGCATTTTAGAACCTCGTTCCGATTGCCACCCCCGCTCCGTGCTCCCACCAGAGCGGCACCACGTGCGCCGCGTCCCCAGCGCCAGTGCCTTGCAGCAGCAGCCAGGTTCCAACCCCGGCTGCCGCGGCCCCTACACCGTAGAGCCCGTAGGCTACGATGCTCCTCGTCGAGGCCGAGTCCTTCGCGTCGTTGTACTTGCCCACCCGGTCCTTCTGCTCGCGGGCGCTCTCGCCCGCGACGGCCGAGCGGTAGCCGTCTGCGTCCGAGGCGGCGTCCATGGCCAGGATGTGGAAGGTCAGGCCTCCGAGCACCATGGCCCCGCCGCCGCCGATGAGGCCCCACACGAGCGTCTCGCTCGGTCCTTCGGCCTCGACCTCCACGCCGGCCTCCGGGCCGCCGTCGGCTCCCTGCCCGACGGTCGCCGGGACCGGCTCCGGTTTGGGCTTCGGGGCGTGCTTCAGCTTGAAGCTCGCCGTCGCCAGCCTCCCGGCCTTGACCTTGATCAGCCCCTTGGTGGGCTCGTGATCTTCTGCGCTCACCTCGATCTCGTGCGTGCCCCTCACGACCCCGATTGTCCGGTCCGCGGGCACCTCCGTTCCCGCAAGCAGGACTCGCGCTCCGGCCGGCTCGATCTTGATGCGCGCCCAGCCTCGCTGCGGCTTGCACCGGATGCCCTGCACACCCATCTCCGCGTTGATCGCCTCTCTCTCGTCGTCTGTGGGGTCGAGGTCGGAGGCGATGAGCAGGACGGCGAAGGCGTCGCAGCCGCGCTTCAGCTCGAGCAGGATGGTCGTGACGACCAGGGCGGTGCTGGCGTTGGGGACCAGCGCGAAGGTCTCTTCGCCCGCCTTCAGGGCGCCTTCGAGGTCGCCTTCTTCGAAGAGGCGCTGGGTCTCGGCGTAGGCCCTCTGGGCGGCGGACTCCTCGGCCCAGTTCGGCTCGCGCCGCTCGGGCAGCGGTGGGGCGAGGACGGCCGGCGTGCCTTCGGCGGCGCCCGCGTTGGTCGCTGTCGCGGGGAGCAGGAGCGCTGCGACCGCGAGAGACAGGAGTAGGCTCCTCAAAGGGCTTCCTCTTCCTTCGTGCGGGTCTTGAGCCCCGGCAGGCCTCCGCCCCCCGATGATCCCTTCAGTCGGATCCCGGGGAGTGTACGGCGGGGCTTCTTGGCCTCGGGCTTCGCCGCTGCAGGCGGTGCCGGCTCGGCCTTCTTCTTCCGGGTCGTCCTCTTCGTCTTCTTCTTGGCCGCCGCCTTCTTGGCCGCCGCCTTCTTGGCCGCTGCCTTCCTGGCCGCGGCCTCCTTCTCCCCGGGCTTGTAGAGCTTCACGGTGCGCCGGACCTCGAGGTCGGCGCCGAGGTAGAGCTCGACGTCCTCGTCCTCGTAGCCGTCGCGGCTCAGGCGCAGGGTCTCGGGCTGGGTCGCGGCGGGCACCCGCACGTTGCAGGGGGTGAGGCAGAGCAGCTCCTCGCCGCGGAAGACCTTGGCGCCCTCGGGCGTCGTGGTCAGCAGGAGGAGGGAGCGCTTGACGGGAGGCTCGGGCTTCTTCTGCTCCTCGGCCGCGGCCCGAGCTGCCTCGGCGGGTTGCTCCGAGCCCTCGGGTTTCTCGTCGCCGGCCGCCGGGGCTCCCTCGGCGGTCTCGGCCGCGCCGCCTCCCTCGGGCTTCTCGCTCTCCGCCCCTTGGGTCGGGCCTGGCTCCTCGAGCGCCGCCGCGCCTGCCCGATCCGGAGCCTGCGGCTCCTGCGCCGTCGGCGCGGGGCTCGTCTCCTCCGGGGCCTTGTCGCCCGGCCAGGCCATCACGACGGTGATGCCCACTAGCAGGGCCGCGGCGAGGCCCATGCCCACGCGGACCTTCGGGCTCCTCCACGGGGTGAGCTGAGCGTCCATCGCCTCGAGCTCGGTCAGCCCGGTCGCCGAGCTCTTGTCTCCCGGCTTGGGCCCGAGCTCGGGGGGCGAGCGCGTGACGTCGGTGAGCTTGGCGCCGGCCTCGCCGGCCGACGGGAGGGCGGCCGTCTCCTGTGCCGAGGGCGGCAGCGCCCCGGAGAGGGTCTCGTCGTCGGCGGCCGCCACCAGCGCGGTCCCGGAGGCGGTGCGCAGCATTGAGAGGGCGTCGACGTCGTCGCCCCTCTCGACGGCGTTGAAGAGCTCCACGACCACGTTGCCGTCGGGCGGCCGGTCGTTCGGGTCCTTGGCGAGCAGGGACTTGCAGAGGATCTGCAGCGCCCGCGGGCAGGTGTCCCCCGACGGGAGCAGGTCCGGCAGGAGGGGCGGCTCCTCGTTGATGTGCTGCATGAGCACGCCCATCCGGTCCTCCGACGAGAAGGGCGGCTCACCCATGAGCATCTCGTGCAGGATGCAGCCGAGGGCGTAGAGGTCGGTGCGGAAGTCCACGGTCCGCCCCATGACCTGCTCGGGCGCCATGTAGGTCGGCGTGCCGATGCTGATGCCGGTGCCGGTCAGGCTCTCCTGGTTCCCGCTCTCGGGGTTCAGGACCTTGGCGATGCCGAAGTCCATGACCTTGACGTGGATGCGCCCCCTGGGCCCGTCGGTCAGGAAGATGTTGCTGGGCTTGAAGTCCCGGTGGACGATGCCGGCCTCGCCGGCCTCGAGCAACGCCAGCGAGGCCTGCCCGAGCACCTTGGCCGTGGTCCGCACGTCGAGGGGCGCCTTCTCCTCGATGACGTCTCCGAGCTCCGCTCCGGCCAGGAACTCCATCGCGATGTAGGGGGTCTTGGTCTTGTCGTCGACGCCGAAGTCGTAGATGCGCACCACGTGAGCGTTGGTCAGCGCGCTCGCCGCCTGGGCCTCCTGGTAGAAGCGCTGAAGGTGCGTCCTGTTGCTGACGAGCTCCGGGTGCAGGGTCTTGAGCGCCACCGGCCGGCTCATGCTGAGCTGGGTGGCCTCGTAGACCCGCCCGAAGCCCCCCGTGCCGAGCAGCCTCTCGATGCGATAGCGCCCGGAGAAGACCTTCCCGACCGCCGCGTCGGTGTCGTCGCCTTCGAGGTAGCTCTCCGTCACCGTGGCCACACCGTCGGTGGGGCACACGTCGACGTCCATGTTTTCGTTACAGATGGGGCAGAAGCGGCGTTCGTCGCTCACTGGAACTCCGACCGCGAGGTGGGTGCTGAACCTGGTACAGAGGCTAATAAGTCACAGGAGGTCCCGCAACTTAGGGGGGTAAGGCAGGAAGGACGCACGTCAGCGGCTCACCGCTGGTGGGGACGATGAGTTTATCGGTCGCGCGCGCGA
>CAZQPP010000570.1:0-5351 GCA_964594295.1 uncultured Myxococcales bacterium
CATGCACTCAGCGCACACGCCAACCGCCGCCTCACCCATCTTTGCCGCAGTCAGCTAGCCGCGAGCGCAACCGACATCTCACTGAAGGGCTCCTCCAGCTTGATGGTGAAGGTCGAGGGGAGGCTCCCGCAAGCCGGAATCCCGGTCGGGTACTGCAGGTCGCAAGGCTTGTCGGTCCCCGTGGGCATGAACAGGATCCCCGCCGCGCCGTCGAGGCACCCGTCCCCCACCTGGTGGACGGTGAGCTGGAAGGTGCCGCCCAGGAGCGCCGCACCCGTGTTCCCGCTCGCCTTGTCAGTCGCGGTCGCCGCCTCTTTGTGCCCGCAGGAGGTGCGGCGGCAAAGCGCGGCGTGGGACAGGCGTGCAGCCGCGTGCAGCCGCGTGCAGCAACGTCGGAGCGACGCCTTGTGGAGTGGCGAGGGGGATTGAATCCTCTCTCCGTTGGCCGATAGTCGAGCAAGAGAGGCCCCTCCAGATGATTGACTGGTTGAAACTCCTCCTCGTCCCCTACGCCCGCATCGTCAGGCACACGCCGAAGAAGTTCGTTGTCATTCAGGGGCCGATGCTTCTGCTCTTCCTGGTCCTTGGCGCCATGGATGGCATGGCGTTCTACGCTCTTCTCACGGAGCCGATTCGGAGCTCCGCGGGGTTCATGGGTTGGCTCATGAAGGCGGCCCTGTGGATTTGGGCGGTCGTCTTCTTCTTCGTGACCCTGGCGTGTGGAATCCAGCTTCGGACCATCTATCGAAAGGGGCGGCGCAGCGTCATTGTGTGGGTGACGTTCTTGTTTCTCCCAATCAGAAGGCGCGAGATCCCCTTGGAGAAGATTGACTGCTTCGTCCTCTCGTTTGACTGGAAGGTCCATAACGACGACAGTGGAGGGACTTCCTACTTCCTCGGCTCAGACATGTGCATCCGGTCGCGAGAGGACAGGGAGAACCCGCTTCCACCCAACATCTGGACCCACAGCGGCCAGGGCCCCGGCTGCCCGCCACGCTCACTTCAGACGGTCAAGAGCTGGCTCAGGGAGTCCAAGCAGGAGAGCCTTCTGGCAGACGCGGTCCAGCTGGCCAGGCTGACAGGTCTTCCGCTCCAGCTCGGTGGTTGCGTTGGAGCCGATGCGGGCTTCTACGGATCGGATCGCCTTCACGTCCTCGAGTTCTCGTAGGACGAAGAGGGCCGTTGTCCAATATGCTTCGAATCCCCAAGTGGCTCATCGCCTGGATCTGGTTGCGCGTATTCAGGTGGCGGAGAGACAGCGACGCGCCCGCGTGCCGGCGCTACGTCCTCGTCGCCGCTCCACACACGAGCAACTGGGACATGCCCCACATGATCGCCTTCGGCTGGGTCATGGGCATCCAGCCGAGCTGGCTGGGCAAGCACACGCTCTTCGCTCCGCCCTTCGGCTGGTTCATGCGCTGGCTCGGAGGCATCCCCATCGACCGCCGCGCTCCACAGGGCACCGTGGGCCAGCTCGTGGAGCGCTTCGGCGACCCCGACAAGCCCTTCGTCCTCGTGATCCCGCCCGAGGGCCGCTCCCCCGCCTGAAGGAAGAGGGAGACCGGGCGGAGGTCGACGACGGCCGGGGGGCTCAGGGCGCCGGCACGCGGACGAGGTAGCTGTCCTGGGATACGGAGGCGGCGTTGAGGTTCAGGTCTCTGAAGTAGAAGCCGTCGTGGTAGCTGTAAGGATGCTCTACCCCCAATGAGTAGAGGTTGATCTCCACCTCGAGCACGTCTTCGCCGTAGTGCTGGAGGACGCTCTCGTCGGTGGGCTCGACGGGGGCCCGGTTGAGCAGAATCGGCTGGCCCGGGGCCGACGCGAGGAGCCTGGGTAAGCAGGCTCGGGTCCGGCCCCTCGGCACGTAGACCTCCCACAGCACGTGAGAGCGTGGGCCGCCCACGGTCATTGTCGGGATTATCGGGTTGACGATGGCCGGGGTCATGGCGTTCAGCCGGAGGACGCTGAGGTCGGACCGGCCCTCCGAATCTCTCCACTCGAAGCAGCCGTCGACGAGGGCGCCGCCGACGTTGTCGAGGGTGTCGCCCGGGCCGCCTTCGGGTGGCGCCGGCTCGATGCCGACGGGGACCGGCCCCCAGACCTCGGGCGCCGAGAAGTCGACCGGCTCCGTGGAGCTGCGGCGATGCCGGATGACCGTCGAGATTCCCGGCGGATCGGCGCCGTTCACCGAGGCCCTGCCGGCGAGGCCGACGACGAGCGGCTCGAGCGTCAGCCCCATCTGCGTGAGGGTGGGGTGATCCGGGTCCGGGAACACGACATGGGTCGGGTTCTCGAAGGAGTCCTGGTTGTAGTCGGTGTTGACGTCGACGAAGACGAAGCCCGCGCCCGTATCCATGACCGGCAGCAGCAGGCCGTTCACGAGGGGCTCGCCCGTGAATGGGTCGACGGGCAGGTTCCCGAGCTTGACCGGGATGGAGCCGGCGCCCTCCTGGAGCTCGACGGTGAGGAGCAGCTCGACCTCAGCCTCCTGGCCGGCTCGGACGTCGACCCAGGCGAGGGCGAGCCCGCGGGGCTCGAAGGTGAGCGCGTACAGGTCCTTGACCGCCTCGACGAGGTGCTCGGCGACGCCGGCGAGCGCGAAGACCAGGTAGCGGCCGGGGCGGAGCCCGGAGAGCTGGAAGCGCGCCATCTCGGGGAGCTCGGGGTCGTGGATGACGAGGTTGGGAGGCAGCATGGCGAGCGGGTTGGTCACCCCCTCCTCGGTGGGCGAGGGCTGGAGGATCGAGCCGGCGCTGACCGACGACAGCGGAACGTTCCGGAGGGCTACGTTCACCATGGCGACGTTCACCTTGCCGCCCAGAATGGAAAGGCCCTCGGTTGGGAAGGCCGGCACGCCCGCTTCGCCGCCGAAACCGGTGACCACGCCGCCGATGCTGCCGAAGAGGTCAGAGTCCTCCGCGCCGAGCGGGTCGAGCGGGGCGATGGGGACGGTGATGTTCCTGGCGTTCGTGTCGACGAGCGTGACGTAGCGACTGCCCGCGGCGCCGACCGTTAGCGTGACCGGTCCGGAGAGCCGCTCGTCGACGAAGACCAGCACGCCGTCATCGTCGGTGGCGCCGGTGAGCTGCTCCCCGGAGGGCAGGTCGACCTGGACGTAGGCGCCCCCGAACGGCAGAGGCGCGGTGTCGAGACGCTCGACCGAGTCCGAGTCGACGGTGATGACCCGCAGCGAGCCCGCGAGCGCTCCGGTCCCCTCGAAGGCGCCGGTGTTGACTCCGGGGGGTGGCAGGTCGAGCGAGCCCGGCAGCGCGACCTGCACCGAGTCCGTGCTTCGCGGGATGCGGTCGGGGATGCCTTGCCACGTGACGATGACCGTCGCGACGCCGCCGCTCCTGGAGCGAAGGGTCGTCTGCCAGCTCGCGCCGTCGCCGGGGGTGAGCGTGGACAGCGTACCCAGATCGGTCTGCACGTCAGGGGCTGGCGGTGCGGGCTCCACGGCGGGCGCCGGCTCTACGCGGATCGACAGCAGGACCTCGTGCTGACCGTCGACGGTAGCGACCTCGCCCGCTGCGACCGATACGACGGGCCGGGAGCGCGGCTCCGGGTCGCGGCCGTCGAGGAGGCCGTCGCCGTCGGTGTCGGAGTTGCTCGGGTCGGTGCCGAAGCGGAGCTCCTGGTCGTCGGTGAGCCCGTCGCCGTCGCTGTCGGGGCCGAGCTTGTCCTGGGTGCAGGCCTGAAGCCCGACAGACAGCGCGGCGACGAGGAGGAGACGGGTGACGACGGGCTTCATCCTCTTCTCCAACGGCTAGAGCGCGGCGCGGAGGGTGAAGCCGGCGCTGAACGTGCCGCCGCTGAGCCCGACGGTGGGGTAGCCCGGGTTGTCGGGCATGGCGTGTTGCTTTGCGAATTCGCGGCTCATCAGCAGGTGCAGCTGGCCGTGCAGGTCGACGGCGAGCTTCCCTTGGGCGTCGCCGAGGAGTCCCTTGGGGAGGTCGAAGCCGACACCGAAGGACACGACATGGCGGTGGGCGTCGAGCAGGTTGGTGGATTCGGTCTGCGCGGGTACCGGAGATGGCACGAAGCCATAGCCACCGCGCAAGGCGAGCCACTCGCGCGCCCCCCACTCCACCCCGAGGCGGGGGCTGAAGACGTCGTCCATCTCGACGACGGGGACATCGCCGGTCTTCAGCACCTCGCCCTCGGTGTCGTAGGACGTGACGCTTGGGCTCGGGTACCGAAAGCGGCCGTAGCTCGACCAGCTCAGGTCCGCGGCGACGAGGAGCGCGTCGAGGGGGCGCGTGGCAATCCCAAACGCTACCTGGTGCGGTTGAGCGTAGGCCGGCGCCACGACAGTGGCCGCCACGGGCGGAACCCCCGAGAGGACCTCGACCGCGACCGGCAGGTCGATGTCGGTGGTGTGCTCACCCCGATAGACCATGCCGACCGACAGCCAGGAGCAGGGGGTGGCGTGCAGGCCGGCCACGGGGGCGAAGTCGTAGTCGACCTGGATTCGCCCGGAGTTGCGACCACTCGCGTCGAGCAGGTTCACCTGGACGTCGCCGATCACATCGGGCAGCAAGGTCAGCCCGACGGAGGCCGAGAGCCAGTCCGTGATTCGGCCCGCCATGGAGCCGGTCAGCACGAGGCGCCGATTTCGCGCCTCCCAGAACGGGAACGACAGCTCGCGGCTGTCGGGGAGGTCCACGTCGAACAGCCCGTCCTGCGGAAAGGACGCCGCGAGCGCCAGGAACAGGCGGTCCTGCATCACCCCGCCCATGGGAATCGGAGCGGCGATGCCAAGCTGATAGTGGACTGACGGCGCGATGTCGGCGTCGGTCTCGCTGCCCTGCGCGCCGGCGATCGTGAGGAAGTCGTCGGCGACCAGCATGCCGAGGCTCACCGACACGGCGCGAGACCGGGTGATGGAGGCCGGGTTGTAGTGCGCCGAGTCGACTCCCTCGGCCGCGGCGGAGAGGGCGGATCCGAGCGCGATGCCCCGCGAGCCGAAGCCCCACGTGTCGAGGGGGTTGGCGCTGGCGGCAGCGGCCAGGCTCCAGAGGAGCAGGACGAGCAGGGCTCGGGTCAACAACCTTCGCAGGAGACGCCTCGTTCTCACGGGGCGCGTGGTGGAGCGCCCGGGAGCCATGGTTCCGATCGCGCCGGCCGCTGGGCCACGTGCCCAGGGGTCCGACGACGACGGCGGCGGAGTCTAGCACCGCCCGACCACCCCGCAACGCGGGCTACTTCAGCGCCGCCGAGACGAGCCCGGTGCCGTTCGTCGCGATGAAGAGGCGCGGCGGCGCGTTGGCAAAAAGGGGGTCCCGCCGCTGGAGCGGTGTCGGGTAGCCCGGGGTGTTACCAACCCCGGGCCCCCACAGATCCGGACGTGC
>CAZQPP010000571.1:0-5345 GCA_964594295.1 uncultured Myxococcales bacterium
GGTTATGCGGTTATGCGGGTGAATGGCGTGTTCTGGCCAGCGAAGTGCTCCGTCCCCTTGACAGGAGGCACGGCGCTGTGCTCTAGAGGCGCGCCCCCGAGGCCGCGAGAGGTCCCGTCGTGAAGCGCACATACCAACCACACAACAAGCCGCGCCGGCGTACGCACGGTTTCCTGGTCCGCATGCGCTCCAAGAGCGGCCGCGCGGTCATCGGCCGCCGGCGGCGCAAGGGTCGCGCCCGGCTTGCGGTGACCACACCCAAGAAGTGAGCTCCGGTGAGCCCCGGCCGGCTCGGGCTGCCCCGAACGGCCAGGCTGCCCCGCAGCGCGGACTTCCAACGCGTCATGCGGAGGGGAAGCCGGGCTGTGACGGAGCACTTCGTGGTGTTTTGTGCGGCTGGCCTGGGGGAGCGCGGCCGCCTGGGGATCACGGTCAGCAAGAAGGTCGGGAACGCAGTGCAGAGGAACCGGGTCAAGCGCCTGATCCGAGAGGTCTACCGTGCACGCGCGCCCGGCTTCCAATGGAAGACCGACATCGTCGTCCTCGCGAGGAAACAGGCCCCATTCGATGAGCTCGAACACCGACATGCCCGCTCCGAGCTGGAGCGCGCCTTTGAGAAGCTGGGTCTCCTTGAGCGCGAGAGCGGTTGACCGGGCCCTGGGCAGCCTGCTCGTGGGGCTGGTCACGCTCTACCGCGTGCTGCTGAGCCCCTTCCTGGCGCCCGCCTGCCGCTTTGAGCCGAGCTGCTCGGCCTACGCCGTCGGCGCCCTGCGCGGGCACGGCTTCTGCCGGGGCTCGTGGTTGACCGTGAAGCGGCTGCTTCGCTGCCGCCCCGGAGGAGGCTGCGGCTGCGATCCCGTTCCGCCGGCGACTCGCGGGGTCGTGCTGACCGTTGCCCTCGCCGCCGGCGCCCTCGCGGGCCTGCAGGTCTCCCCGGCGGCTGCCGAGGGACCGGAGCTCGAGCTGCGCTCGGAAGATTTCGTGATCAAGGTGGACGCCTACCACGGCGCGTTCCGCTCCATCACCTTGCTCGACCCACAGTTCGCCCAGGCCGAGCGCGAGCCGGAGGCGGGGATCCCCCCCGAGCGCCTCGCCGCCGGCCCCCTCGAGCTCGTCACCACCTGGGACGGGCCCTTCCTGCCACTGCAGCTCCACTTCACCCGCCTGGACCCGGAGCCCGAGGTGCGGCGCCTGCTGCACCGCGACATGAGGGCCGTCTTCGCGCGTGCCCCGGAAGGTGCCCTGCTCGCTCGCCTCGGGCCGCTCACCGGCGTGGAGGCGCAGTCCGCGCCCATCAGCCCCGGCGACCTGCTCGTACCCGTGGGCGGGACGGCGGCCATCGCCAAGATCGAGAAGGCGGTGTCCCGCGACCTCTACAGCCTCGGCGCGGTGGGCGCCACCGAGCTCCCCGCCGAAGGGAGCACGCTCAAGGTCGACATCCTCCGGGTAGGCCCCTTCTCGCAGGTCTTCGCCTCGGACCCCCGCTTCGAGCCGGTCGAGGCACCCAACGGCGTCTTGCGCCTGGCCTGGCCACACCCCACCCGCGACAAGAGCGATCTTCGCATCGAGAGGCTCTACAGGGTATCGGGCCACTACCGCCTGGAGCACATCTTGCGCCTGCACTGGGCCGGCGCAGGCGTGCTGAAGCACCAGGAGGACTTCGCGCTCTTTGGGTGGGCGGGGGCCCACATGGAGGAGCCCTCTCTCCTCAACCCGACCCCCGAGGTCATCCAGCCGGTCTGCGGCGTCGGGAGCTCGGTCGAGCACGCCGACCGTGAGATCCCCGGCTTCACACAGTTCGACTCGTCGGACTGGGCGGGAATCGAGAGGCGCTACTTCCTGCTCGGCGTGGCCGTCGAGGTCCCCGGCGGGCCGCAGGGCAAGGCCCTGCCCCAGTGCCTCGTCAAGGTAGGGCCCATCTCGCTGCTGACCGCGATCCTCCACCCCGTCGGCGACCGCCTCACCGCCTCGCCGCGCTCGACCTGCCGCCCAGCCTACGTGACCGGCGAAGGCCCCTCATGCGAGGACCTGCTCGAGAGCCTCGGCCTCGACCAGTTCGCGACGGCGGAGGACGCGCGACGCGCCTCCGGCACCCTCTCCCTCGACGAGCGAAAGAGCCTGGTCTCCGTTCTCGACTCCGACGTGCGCGCGACGGTCTTCGCCGGCCCCAAGGACATCGAAGCCCTCGAGGAGGCCGGCCACAACTACCAGGCGGCCATGGACTTCGGGATCCTCTCCCCCATCTCCAAGCCCCTGCTCTAGCTGCTCCAGTTCTTCTACGGCCTCGTGCCCCAGTGGGGGGTCGCGATCTTCCTGCTGACAGTCACGGTCAAGCTCCTCCTCCTCTACTGGACCTACAAGTCCTTCGTGTCCATGCGCGGGATGTCCCAGCTCAAGCCCGAGATGGACAAGCTCAAGGAGAAGTTCGGCGACGACAAGCAGAAGATGAACGCGGCGATGATGGACCTCTACAAGCGCAACAACGTCAGCCCCTTGGGCGGCTGCTTGCCGATGCTCATCCAGATGCCCGTCTACATCGGCCTCTACCGGACCATCTTCGCCACCCCCGACCTCTACCAGGCGCCGCTCTTCCTCTGGATCACAGACCTCTCGATGCCGGACCCCTACTTCGTGATGCCCGTGCTCCTCGGCGTCATCATGATCTTCCAGCAGCGCCTGACCCCGACGGCCATGGACTCGGCCCAGCAGAAGATCATGATGTGGGTCATGCCCATCATGTTCACGGGCTTCATGCTCTTCCTGCCGAGCGGGCTCGTCTTTTACATCCTCGTCAACAGCGTGCTATCCATCTTCCAGCAGATGTACATCTACCGGATGGGAGACAAGACGCCTTCCACGGCTAAGGCAGCCTGACAGCCGGCGTCCCCGCAAGGAACCACAAGATGATCGACGAAAAGGAAGCGGCCGACCTCCAGAACGCGGCCACCGAGCTCGCCGAGCTCGTCAAAAACACCGGCCGCACGGCGCGCCTGTTCGGCGTGACGCCGCCGGTCCGCAAGATCATGCACACCGAGCTGAACAACGACGAGGGCGTGAAGAACACGAGCGAGGGCTTCGGCATGTTCCGCCACCTCCTCCTGCGCCCGGTCAAGGAGCAGCGCGAGGAGCCGCCCGCCGAGGAGGCGCACGCCGAGGCTCCGGCAGAAGAGCCGGCGCCCGCTCCCGAGCCCGAGCCGGCCGAAGAGGTCATCGAGGAGCTCGACGAGGGCGACCTCGAGGAGATCGTCGAAGAGGCGTAGTCGGGGCCTCTGGAGCCCTACTGGAACCAGGGCGCCGGGTCGATCGGCTGCCCGTCTTTCCAGAGCTCGAGCACCGCTCGCGGGCGCACCTTCGTCGGCCTGATGAAGCCGAGAGCCGCGCGCGGCTTGACCACTTCACCGGCCTTCACCCGCAGCTCCTCGAACCCGGCGTAGACCCCGTGGAAGCCGGCCCCGTGGTCGACGACCACGGTCGGCCCGTAGCCGGGCACGTCTCCGGCGAAGTCGACCCTTCCCCAAGCCACAGCCCGAACGCTGACGCCGTCCTTGGACACGTCGCGGAGGATGCGGACCACGACCCCGCGGTGCACGAGGGCGACCGAGCGGTGCGCGGACCTGTCCGGCTGGCCAAAGCCCACCTCGATCTTCGCCGGCACGAATGGGAGGCGGCACCGGCCCTGCAGGGTGTCGAAGGTGTCGCGCGCCCCGCGCCAGGCCTCGAGGTCTATCAGCTCGTCGCGCAGGGCGTCGCGGATCCTTCCGGCGTCATCGGCGAGGGCTTGCTTCAGCTCCGGGTCGTTCTGCAGCTCCTCGAAGCGCGCCTGGTGTCGCGCGCGAGCCGCCTCGGCCTCCTCCCGGGCGCGCGCCTCGAGCTCCCGCCGCTCCTCCAGCTGCCGGCCGGTGCGCTCGATGCCGGCGGCCATGTCGTCCAGAGCCTGGCTGCGCGCGTGGTTGGCGCGCGCGGCTCGCACCGCCTCCTCGAGGAGCAGCCCCGAGACCCTCCGCGCCCGCAGGTTGTGCTGCAGGTCGCCTCCGGTCAGGAGCACGTCGAGGGGGAGCTGACGGCCCAGCACCGAGGTCAGCTGCAGCACGCGGTGGATCTCGACACGGGCCCTGGCGATGCTCTCCTCGTGGGCATCGAGCTGCTCCTTGGCGCGCTCTCGGCGCCGCTGCAGGACCTTCAGGGCGTCCGTCAGACGTAGCCGCGACGCCTCCAGCTCCTTGGCCTTGCGCTCGAGATCTTCGAGGGAGCGCAGGACCTTGATCTTCTCCAGCACCCGCTCCTCGATGCTGCCCTCCCCGGCCTTGCCCGTCGCGGGAGCCGCCGGCGAGGGCGTGGCGAAGAAGGAGCACAGGGTAGCGACCGCCACGGCCAACGCGAGGCACGACGAGGCAGCGCGAGCGGGGGCCATCAGTGCTGCTTCAGGTAACGCCAGAGCGCGAAGGCCGAGCCCAGGAGCCCGAGGACGATGCCCCCGGCGACGAAGGTGGCGATGAGCGGCCCGGAGAGGAAGTCGACCTGGTACCGCAGGAGCTGGGTGTAACGCAGGTAGGCGTTGAAGCGCTCGAGCAGGACCCAGATGATGGCGACCGCGGCCAGCGCGCCGAGCCCCCCTTCGACCGCTCCCTCGAGGTAGAAGGGCACCCGGATAAAGGTGCGCGTTGCCCCCATGAGGCGGCGGATCTCCACCTCCTCCTTGCGCGCGTGCACCGACAGGCGGATCGTCGAGAACACGAAGAAGATCGCGGCGCCGAGCAGGAGGAGGGAGACGGCGAGGCCGAACACACGGATCGAGTCGACCACGGCGAAGGCCAGCTGGACCTTCTCCGATCCGTGCAGCACGCTGGCCACCCCCTCGACGCGCTCGAGGGAGCGCGCGAAGGCGCTGATCTCCGCGACCCCCGCGCGGGTGCGCGCACGCGGCAGCAGGACGACGTCGATGCTGGGATCTCCCGGTACTGCCTCGGCGGGCAGGCTGGCGGCGAGGTCTTTGGGCAGCAGGGTGCGGTTTCGCTCGCGGTCCTCGTGCTCGCCCCTCGCGTGCAGCTCCTGGACCTCGGGCCTCGCTCTGAGCTTGCCCACGACCGCGCTGAGGGTGGCCTCGTTGATGTCGCGGTCGAGGTATACGGTGAGGTGGATCTCCTTGGCGAAGTGGGAGAGCAGGCGGTCCGCGCCGGCCCAGATGGTCGCGAAGAAGCCCAGGAGCACCAGGCTGACCGCCACCGTCCCGATCGTGGTGAGCACGAGGAGGGGTTGGCGCTTCAGGTTCCTCGCGAGCTCGCCCGCGAAGAACCGCGTGCGGGTGTAGATCACGGCTCGGCGCCCTCCTCGTCGCCGGAGGGGGC
>CAZQPP010000572.1:0-5334 GCA_964594295.1 uncultured Myxococcales bacterium
ATGTACCGGCTCGAGAGGGTGGAGGCGGCCACCAGGGCGGAGTCGGTGATTCGCGCGCCGTGGTGGATCTCGTACTTCTCGCGGAGGCCACGGAGGATGTCGACGGTCTCCTCGACCGAGGGCTCGCCGACGTAGACGGGCTGGAAGCGGCGCTCGAGGGCGGCGTCCTTCTCGATGTGCTTGCGGTACTCGTCGAGGGTCGTGGCCGCTACGCAGTGCAGCATGCCGCGCGCGAGGGCGGGCTTGAGCATGTTCGCGGCGTCCATGGCGCCCTCGGCGGCGCCGGCGCCCACGAGGGTGTGGACCTCGTCGATGAAGAGCACGACGCGACCGGCGGCGGCCTCCACCTCTTTGAGCAGGGCCTTCAGGCGGTCCTCGAACTCGCCCCGGTACTTGGTGCCCGCGATCAGCGCGCCCAGGTCCAATGCCAGCAGGCTCTTGTCCTTCAAGCCCTCGGGCACGTCCCCGTTGACCACGCGGTGGGCGAGGCCCTCCACGATGGCGGTCTTGCCGACCCCCGGCTCGCCGATGAGCACGGGGTTGTTCTTGGTGCGGCGCAGGAGCACCTGCACCACGCGCCGGATCTCGTCGTCGCGGCCGATGACGGGGTCGATGCGACCGGAGCGCGCGAGCTCGGTCAGGTCGCGCGTGTACCTCTGGAGCGTCCTGGTCTTGGACTCCGGGTTGTCGTCGGTCACCCGGGTGCTCCCGCGGATCGCCGCGGTCGCCTCGAGGAGCTTGTTCGGGTCGAGGCCGTGGGCCGCGAGGAGCTCCTGGGCGGCGCAGCCCTTCTCGGCGGAGAGCCCGAGCAGCAGGTGCTCGGTGGAGACGTAGTCGTCGTTCATCGTGGCCGCGCGCTCGGAAGCGCGCTTGAGGGCGCCCGCGAGGTGCGTGCTGTAGGCCAGCTGGGCGCCGTCGACACGCGGGCGCTTGGCCAGCCGCTCCTTCAGAGCCTCGCGCAGCTCGGCGACCTTCGCCTCGGCCTTCTGCAGGATCGGCAAGACGAGGCCGTCCTCCTGGTCGACGAGGGCGAGCAGCATGTGCTCGGTACCGGCCTCCTGGTGCCTCCAGCTCCGGGCCAGCTCTCCGGCGGCCGCGAGGGCGTCTCTGCTCTTGAGGGTGAGCTTCTCAAGGTTCATATCGAATCCTCACCGAAATCAAGCTCTTCGGGGCGTCGATCCTCTGCCCGCAGCTCTACGATGGGCACGATTCGTGCGAGGGCAAGGGGAGGGGCCTTCGCGCGCGTCGCCGGAGAAGTGCCGGCACGGATTTGTTACGCTTCGAGGTGATGGAGGCTCCTGAACTGGCTCGACCGGCGGCGCTCTTGGTCGCCCTGTGCCTCGGAGCGTTCGCTGTGGTCGCGGGCGGGTGCGGCCTGGACAGGGGCGACGAGAGCCGAGGCCTGCGTTTCAGCGACCCCTCGCCTGATGCTTCAGGCGGAGCCGGCACATCCGGAGTCTCCGGCCATGGTGCCTCGAGCTCATACGGCTACGACGAGGCACCGGCTCCCAGGCTGCCCTTCTTCGGGCCGGCGGTGGCCGTGGGGGCCACACGCGCCGTCGACGTGGAGAGCTGCCGATCCGAAGAGTGGGGCGAGGTTGTCTGCACGCGCGTGGAGGGCGCGGCTGTCGATCTCGTCCCGGCCGGTGTCTTCGAGGTCGTGGCGCCGCCACCTTCCCTCGTCCTGCGCGCCATAGGTCCCGGCGACGCGCGCCTCACCGTGATCCTGCCGGACGGTCTCCAGGACTCGATCCGCGTCCGCGCCATCGCCTCCTGCAACGGAGAAGCCGAGCTGGCGGTGCGGGTGTTCGAGCACGAGGTCGTGCTGCACCTCTTCGCGAACCGGGAGGGGGACTGCGAGGCTAGAGGGGGCGCCACACCGTGACGGTCGAGCCGGAGCCGGCAGCGAGCACGCCCTCTGGCGACCACGCCAGCGCGCGGACCGTGCCGTCGAGCTGAAGGCGGGCGAGGGTCGCGCCGTCGGCCGCATCGAGGATCAGCACCTGCTGACCGGCTCCTCCCGTGGCGAGTCGCTGCGCGCCGGGGGACCAGGCAACCGCGTAGAGCCTCGACGACGTCAGGTCCACGTCCCAGAGCACGCGCTCCTCGCCGAGGGTGAAGCGATAGGCGTGACCTTTCGACGAGACGCCCGCGAGGGCCTCCGAATCGGCTGCCCACGCGACCTCGTCGAGCACGCCCGCGTTCTGGATGAGCCAGCCGACGGGGTAGGTGTCCGGCGGTCGCCAGAGAAGCGCCTTGCCGTTGCCGGCTCCGGTGAGGAGGGTCTCGCCGTCCCCCGACCAGTCCATGCCGGCTATCTCTGTTGCGTGGTGTCCGAGTCCGAGCACGACGGTGCCCTCGGTGGCGCTCCAGAGCTGGATCGGCTTGTTGGTGAAAGGAATGGCGAGCTCCTCCGAGCCGGGTCGCCAGGCGAGGTCCTTCGCCGTGCCGCTGGTGCTCAGCTCGACGAGGCGCTCCCCGTCAGAGAGCGCGTAGACTGCGCCATATCCATCGCTGTCAATCACCGCGAGTCGCTCATCTCGGGGTCCGAAGTCGACACCGGCGATCCACCTCTCGTGGTGCACCCAGCTCCTGGTCGGGGCGCCGCCGGGGGCCGCGTCGATCACCCGCACGGTGCCGTCTCTCAGCCCGACAGCAAAGAGGGATCCCGCGCGCGATGTCGCGAGGCGGTTCACCTCGGCTGCCATCTCGTGCTCGGTGGGCTCCTCGAACCCGGCCGCCGCCGCACCCGCGTCTTCGCGGGCGGCGACGGCCCCGTCGAGGCCGGGGTCGCTCTGCCCACCGCCGTCAACCGACGCGGACGTGTCCTCGGTGCTCGAGTCGGTGGCGTCCGCGGTGCTCGAGTCGGTGGCGTCCTCGGTGATGGGAGCGCGATCGGGCACGACCGTGACCGGGAGCGACCGCCTCGTGTAGGCGTGGCCGTCGAAGACCGACAAGCTGAGGTTGAAGGTGCCCGTCTTCTCGAAGACCACCCTCAGCTCGCCGTCCTCCGGGCACTGCCAGAGCGCCCGGTCGGAGACGCCGTCCCCATCCAGGTCGAAGGTGCAGGTGAGGGTGCCACCCTCAGGGTCGTTGGCGTCCCATCTCAAGGTGGCGGAGCTCCCGGCGGGCGTCGGGTCGGGCCACAGCTCGAGACGGGAGATCTCGGGAGGGGAGTGCACGATGACGGCGGCGGTCTTCTCTTCCGGCACCCGCTCACACGAAAACAGCGACAGGCACCTCTTGACCTCATACCCCCCCACTACGTACAGCCGGATCAAGTGCCTGCCCGTCGTGCCGAAGGTGTGCCTCAGGCTGCCGTTGCACGGGACGGGGCGATTCTGCCAGCCCTCGTATAGCTGGAGGGCGCATGGCCTGTGATCTCTCTCGGGCACGTCGGCTTCCCATTGGATGAGCACCTCCTCGCCGAGGACGGCGACCGCCGGGTAGGCCTGCAGCCAGCGGAGCTCCACCGGGGCAGGCTCGGGCTCGGGCTCGGGCGGGGGCTGGGCCGGTCTCTTGTCACAGCAGCCCGGGATGCAGCCGCAGCACCCGGAGAGATTGGTGGACGCCACCGCGACGATCGCCGCGAGCAGCCACCACACGTTCCTCGTGTCTGATACCCCGCGCACCTGCACATGGGTCTCAAACCCCGCGGGCGCGATCAAGCCGGCGGGCCGCCAGTCTCCAGCCTACTTCTTGCGCACCGGTCTCGCGGGCTCCTCGGGCCCGATCAGGCGGATGCGGGCGCGCAGGAGGTCGGTGCCTCGGCGGACCTCGAGGCGCATGTCTCCGCCGAGGCTCATGGCGGCCATGAGCAGGCGGAGGTCGGGGATGCGGGTGAGCTGCTGCTCGTTGACCGCGACGAGCACGTCGCCGGGGCGCAAGCCTACACGCGCGGCGGGGGCTCCCTCGCGCACGTCGATGATGGGGATGCCCGAGGAGTACTCCCGCCCGTGCTCGGTGGGCAGGTGGAGGCCGAGCCAGTCGCGGTTCAGGGTGACGCCGCGCTTGAGCAGGGGGAGGAGGGCGCGCGCGACGTCGATGGGGAGGGCGAAGCCGATGCCGGGGGCCTCCTGCTGGAGGGCGGTGCTGATGCCGATGACCTTGCCGTCGGCGTCGAGGAGGGGGCCCCCGCTGTTGCCGGGGTGGATGGGAGCGTCGGTCTGGATGAAGTTGGTGTACTGCTCGTCCTGGTCGATGAGCACGCGCCAGCGGTGGCGCGCGCTGAGGACGCCGACGGTCACGCTGTGGGAGAGGCCGAAGGGGGTGCCGACGGCCATGACCCACTCGCCGACGCGCACGTCCTCGGAGGTGCCGAGGTCGAGGGGGGTGACGGGCGGCGCAGAGCGCACGCGGAGCAGGGCGAGGTCGGTGAAGGTGTCCTGGCCGCGGACCTCGGCGTCGTACTCCTGGTTGTTCCAGAGCCGCACCTTCACCCGGCGCGTGCCGTGGACCACGTGGGCGTTGGTCAGCACGTGGCCCGCGACGTCGATGAAGAAGCCGGTGCCGATGCGGATCGGGTGGCTGGAGTCGGCGGAGCTTGGATCGGGCACGTAGATCGCCACCACCCCGCGGCTGATGCGCTCGAAGACACCGGCGAAGTCAGGGCAGTGGTCTCCGGCGAGGCGGGGGGGCTCGGCGACGATGACCTTGGTCGCCGGCGGGGGCGCCGGGGCCTCGTCCGCCGCGGCGGCCTGGGGCAAGGGGTGCAGGGGAGGGCGGGTACGGCAGGCGGCGGCCCCCGCCGCCACGGCCAGCAGCAAGAGGAGCCGGCGCGGCAGGTGCGCCGTCAAGACGCCTGCTCCTTCCGTGACGGGGCAGGCGTTTCGGAGCCGAGACGCCACTACCGCGACGCGTCTCCCGACGGAGACGCCGTGTGGTGCTCGCCGGAGAGCTTCATGAAGGTCATGCGGAGCTCGTAGAGCACCTGCTTCATGAGCCGCTCCTCCTGGGCGTCGAGGTTGCCCTTCGTCTTCTCGTCGAGCATCTCGATGATGGCTATGTTCTCGCGCGCGAGGGCGAGGTTGCAGGGCGGCTTGTCACCCTCGGGGCCGGGGACGAGGCCGAAGTGGTAGAGCGCGGTGTGGTAGAGGGAGACCACGAACTGGGCGAAGGTCGGGGCCTCCGCGTGCCCAGGGGCGTGCTCGCACTCATCTCCCGTGTCCTGTGGGCTCGCCCCGCACGCACAGCCGGCCTCGTCCGCCGCTGGCTGCGGCGACTCTTCGGCCCGCTCGGGGTTGGTCGACACGCGGCGGTCCTCGACGCGGAAACCCTCGGCCTCGGGTGGGCCGCCGCCGTTCTTCGGATCGCTCGTTCCCATGGGTATTTCCT